>CALJWR010000135.1 GCA_937976685.1 uncultured Verrucomicrobiae bacterium | reverse complement strand
CAATTGAGGCGGACGCTGGCGCGCCGGGCCACACGCTTCTCCTCCTGCTCGCCGCCAACTGGGGGATGCACTGGAACTGGACGTAGTCCGTGGGAGTCATTCCGGCGTGCCGCGAACCGGTTCAAACTGTGCCAGCCACCGCCAGGGATCCAAGCCACCTGGGAGTGCCAGAATTGTCGGGCCTCACTCTCCCGACTGAACCCAACATCACCATGACCGATCGCCTCATCCAATTTGCCCTCCGCAACCGCGCGCTCGTGCTCGCGGCGGCCGCCTTGCTGCTCGTCTTCGGCACTCACACCGCCCTGCGGATGCCGGTGGACGTCTTCCCGGACCTCACCGCCCCGACCGTCGCAGTCATCACGGAAGCCCACGGGATGGCCCCGCTCGAAGTGGAAAGCCAAGTCACCCTTCCCCTGGAATCGGCCATCAACGGCGCGCCCGGCGTGCGCCGCGTGCGATCTTGCACCGCTGTGGGTCTCTCAATCATCTGGGCCGAGTTCGATTGGGGCACCGACCCGTATCGCGCCCGGCAAATCATCGGGGAGAAAATCCAGACCGTTGTCGCCACGCTGCCGCCCGAGGTCGAGCCACCCACGCTGATGCCCGAGACGTCCATCATGGGCGAAGTGATGTTTCTCGCGCTGACCTCCGACCGGCAGACGCCCACGGAGATGCACACCTGGGCGGACACCGTGCTCAAGCGCCGCCTGCTGGCCGTGCCGGGCATCGCGAAGGTCACCCCCACCGGCGGCGGCGAACGCCAGTTCCAGGTCGTGCTCTCGCCCGCCCGCCTGAGCTTCCACCGCGTCGCCGTCAACCAGGTGGTGACGGCGCTTCGGGAATCGAACGAAAACATCTCCGCCGGCTTCATTAACGAACGTGGGTCCGAATACCTGGTCACCGGCATCGGCCGCTTCCAGTCCCTCGCGGACATCGGCGAAACGGTCGTCACCGTGCGCGACGGCGTGCCCACGCGCATCGCCGACCTCGGCGAAGTGCGCATCGGCGAATCCCCGCGCCGCGGCGAGGCCTGCGCCAACGGCCAGCCCGCCGTGCTGTTGGGCATCTCGAAGCAGCCCGGCCCCAACACCCTGACGCTCACGAGGGAGTTGGATGCCGCGCTCGACGATCTCGAAGCAAAAATGCCCGCCGGGATGCAGCTCAACCGCCATGTCTTCCGCCAGGCAGGGTTCATCGAAGTGGCCATCCGCAACGTGCAGACCGCGCTGCTCGAAGGCGTGGTTCTGGTGGTCCTGGTGGTGCTGCTCTTTCTCGCCAACTTCCGCGCCTCGCTCATCACCGTGCTCGCCATTCCGCTCTCGCTCGTGGCGGCCGTGCTCGCCCTGCGCGCCCTGGGGCAGACGATCAACACGATGACTCTCGGCGGCATGGCGATCGCCATCGGGGCGCTCGTGGACGACGCGGTGATTGACGTGGAGAACGTCTTCCGCCGGCTGCGCGAAAACGCCCTGCGGCCGGAGCCGGAGCGCCGGCCCGCGTTGGGCGTGGTCCTGGCCGCCAGCGTGGAAATCCGCCGCTCGATCGTCTTTGCCACGCTCATCATCGCGCTGGTCTTCACGCCGATCTTCTTCCTCTCCGGGGTGGAAGGCCTCCTGCTCAGGCCGCTGGGCGAGGCCTACCTCGTGGCTTTGCTGGCCTCGCTGCTGGTGGCGGTCAGCGTCACACCGGCGCTCTGCTCGCTGCTCCTGCCCAACAGCCGCGCGGTTCAGCGGGGCACGGAACCGCGCCTCACCCACCGGCTCAAGCACCACTACGCCCGCCTGCTGCGACCCGCGCTCGACCATCCTTGGCGAGTCACGGTCCCCGCCCTCGCGCTGCTGCTGCTCGCGCTGGCCGCGACACCGTTCATGGGCCGCTCGTTTCTGCCGGAGTTCAGCGAGGGCTCCCTCACCCTGACCACCAGCACACTGCCGGGCACCGCCTTGCCGGAGTCGCAAGTGCTCGCGCACTTGGTGGACCAGGCCTTGCTGAAACACCCGGAAGTCGTGAACGTCGGCCGCCGCACCGGGCGCGCGGAACTGGATGAACATTCGCTGGGCGTCGAAGCCTCCGAGATTGAGGTCTCGCTGCAAATGAAGGACCGCGGCAAGGAGGAATTCCTGGCGGCGTTGCGCGAAGATTTGGCGGGCATCCCCGGCCTGGTCATCAACATCGGCCAGCCGATTTCGCATCGCATTGACCACATGCTTTCCGGCTCGCGCTCGAGCATCGCGGTGAAGCTGTTTGGCCCGGACCTCTACAAGCTGCGCACGCTCGGCGACCAGGTGCGGCAGGAGATGGAAACGGTGCCCGGCGTGGTGGACCTCAGCCTCGAACCGCAGGTGGATGTGCCGGTGCTGCGCGTCGTGTTCGACCGGCCCGCGCTTGCGCGGCACGGGCTGAACGTCCGCGAAGTGGGCGGCACACTGCAGGCGGCCATCCAGGGCTTGCAGGTGAGCACCGTGCTGGAGGGTCAGAATGCCTTCGCGCTGGTGCTGCGGCTTGCCGACCCGCCGTTGCCGGCCGCCGGCCCCATCACGCCGCCGTGGACCACTGACACGCTGGGCGACCTGCTGATTGACACGCCCGCCCGCGCGAAGGTGCCGCTGCGCACGCTGGCGCGCCTTGTGAAGGACACCGGCCCGAACACCATCAGTCGCGAGGCGATCGAGCGAAAGATCGTCGTCTCCGCCAACGTCGCCGGGCGCGATGTGACCTCCGTCGTGCGCGACATCCAGCAGCGGGTGAACCCGCTTGTCGCGGCGCAGGCCGGCTATCGCGTGGTTTACGGCGGCCAGTTCGAGAGCGCCGCGAGTGCCAGCCGCGCGCTGATGCTATTGGGCGTGGCGGTGGTCATCGGCATCGGGTTCCTGCTGCACCTGGCCTTCGGCTCCGCCCGCGACGCCGCGCTCGTGATGCTCAACCTGCCGCTGGCTTTGATTGGCGGGGTGGCGGGCGTGTTCGCCGGCGGCGGCGTGCTGAGCGTGGCGTCCATGATCGGCTTCATCACCGTGTTCGGCATCGCCACGCGCAACGGCATCATGCTCGTCTCGCACATTCGTCATTTGCAGGAGAAGGAAGGCGTCCGCGACCTGCGCGAAGCCGTCTTTCGCGGCTCCCTCGAACGGCTCGCGCCGATCCTGATGACCGCGTTGGCAGCGGGCCTGGCGCTGATTCCGCTGGCGCTGTCCGGCGGCCGTCCGGGCAACGAAATCCAGACCCCGATGGCGCTGGTCATCCTGTTCGGCCTGCTGACTTCTATGCTGTTGAACATGGTGATCGTCCCGACGCTATACCTGCGTTTCGGGCGGCCTGTCGGACGCATGGCAGAATCATCCCTGGCAAAATGATGAAATACGGCCCAGCGATGGGTGCGGAATGGTTTTGCCACCCATCATTCTGCTTCGCAGTCCGCCAACTCCCACGATCTTTTATGACAATCCATCGCTTGCTCCCTGTTGCGTTCTTCGCACTTCTAGGTGCCGCCGCAGTGTCGGCTGCCAGTGATGCGCAGCCCGCCATCAGACAGTTGGAACACCTGACCCTCGAACAGGCCCTTGAACTGGCCGACCTTCGGCAGCCCGAGATCGCCGAGGTAGTGGCCTTGATCGAGGCTGCGGAAGGCCGCGCCCGGCAGGCCGGCGCGTTTCCCAATCCGGAGGCCATTCTCGGCGCGCAGCAGATTCCTTTCAGCCGCAACGCCGCGAACGACCAGGAATACGTGGCGGGCATCGGGCAGACCATCCCGCTCGGCAGACGCCTTGCCAAAGCGCGCGCCGCCGAACTGCTCGACCGCGAGGTCCGCGCCCGCGGGTTGGAGGTGAAGCGCCGGGAAATCCACCGGCGTGTCCGCAGCGCCTTCGCCACCGCGTTGTATCAGGAGCAGGCGCATCAGGCTCAAAACGAGATCCTGCAAAGCACCACGAGGGCGGTGGCGACCACCCGGGCACGCCTCGAGGCCGGGGACGCTTTGCGCGAAGACCTGGCGCGCGTGGAGATGGATCTGGCCCGCGCCCAGGTCGAGTTGCAGCGCGCCGAGTCCCTCCGCGAGCAGGCGCTGGTCGCGCTGGCCTCGGCGATGGGAGATGCCAGCCTGGCCGTGAAGTCCCTGAACGGGACGCTGGAGATGGCGTTCGAGATTCCCACGCTCGAAGCCCTGGCGGCGAATCTGTATGCGCAGCCGGAAAGCGCGCTCGCTGAGGCGGACATCCGTGCCCGGAGCGCACGTGTGGACCTGGCCCAGGCGGAGCGCATCCCCGACGTGAAAGTGGAACTGCTCTACCACCGTCTGGAGGCGAGCCGGGAGAACACCTTCGATCTAGCGTTGAGCATCCCACTGCCACTCTTTAATCGCAATCAAGGCAGGCTCCGCGAAGCCCGGGCCGAGGTGCTCGCCGCCGAGGCGCGTGCCCGCATGACCCAGAACGAACTGACGGCACGCCTGCGCGAAGCCTGCCTGCAACTCAACACCGCCCTCGCCTCCAGCCGCGCGCTGCAGACAGAAATCCTCCCGCGAGCCGAGCTGGTGGTGAAAGCCTCCGAAGCGCGATATACCCTCGGCGACATCAGCCTGGCCGAGTTGCTGCCGGTGCGCCGCGAGTGGGCCGCGGCGCGACTGAGCTACCTCGAATCCCTGCGGGACGCGTTGGTAGCCTGGAGCCCGGTCAAGTCGCTGATGGGACCCAATTGAGGTTTCCCGACGGTGGCTGCCGAGCCAGCCCGGAAGCTCTTCGGGAAGGAGACCGCGTTAGCTTCTGGCCTCGAAAGAGCCCCTTCCGAGCGACTGCCTCTCAGCGGCCATCGGGTGACGGAGTCGGAACCAGCCAGGCGGAGAGCGCCTTAATGAGTTCCGGCGGCAGGCGGCGGGGTCGTTCATCCAGTCCGGCGCAGGCGTGCAGGGTTTCGGCTTCGACGACCGTCCGTCCTTCCCCCTCGCGAATGACGTAGGCGAAGTTCATCCGGGCACCCCGGAGCGCCGTCAGCCGGACTTCAATGGCGAGTTCGTCGTCGTAGCGCGCCAGGCGCAAATACCGGAGCCGGGTCTCAACGATGGGAAAGACCCAGCCCCGCTCCTGCCACGCGAGGAAGGGCTGTCCACAGGCGCGCATGAACTCACCGCGCGCGACCTCGAGCAGATCCAGGTACCGCGCATGGTACACGTGATTGCCGACCGTGCATTCGGCGTAGCTCACGCGGTGCCGGTGGACAAAGGGTGACGATGGCGCGGTTGGCGAATCGTTGGCAGATGCGGGATGGGACATGCGTAAAGCTGCTGGCAACGGGCGCGGATAGCGATCGCCGGCCCGGGCGATGGAAGCGACCGGCACCCGTCACTTCAAGCATTGAGACGGGCGGAAGGCAACACGCAGCCCGGCCCTGTTTTTTGCTCGCCCGCGACAGACGGGAATTCAATCTCCCGGCAGCCAATGAAACCGCTGCTTCTCCTCCACGGTCGCGTGATTGATCCGCAACAAAAGCTCGACGCGGTCGCCGACGTGCTGCTGGCCCACGGCAAGGTGGTGGCGGTCGGCCCGGAGGCGGCCGCCAAGGCACCCCCTGACGCGGACCGTCTCGACGTGCGGGGCAAAGTGGTCTGCCCCGGCCTCATTGACCTGCATGTGCATCTGCGGGAACCGGGGCAGAGTGCCAAGGAGACCATCGCCACCGGAACGGCGGCGGCGGCGCGGGGAGGTTTCACGACCATTGTTTGCATGCCCAACACCGCGCCGGTGATTGACGCCCCGGGCACGGTTTCGTGGATTCACGAAAAGTCCAAGACTGAGGCGCGCGTGAACGTGCTGGTGGCCGGAGCAATCACCAAGGGCCTTGCCGGGGAGGAATTGGCACCGATCGGTTCGCTGCACACGGCGGGTGTAGTGGCCATCACGGACGACGGGCATTGTGTGCAAAACAACGAGCTGATGCGGCGCGCCCTCGAGTACTCCATGATGTTCGGACTGCTCGTAATGGACCATTGCCAGGACTGCTCGCTGGTAACGCAGGGCGTCGCCCACGAAGGATATTACAGCACGATGCTCGGCCTGCGCGGTTGGCCGGCGGAGGGCGAAGAACTGATCGTGGCGCGGAACATCCTGCTGGCGGAGCGGACCGGCGCGCGCGTGCATTGTCAGCATTTGAGCGCGGCCGGCAGCGTGCGGTTGCTGCGGGAGGCCCGCAGCCGCGGGGTTCCTGTGTCCGGGGAAGCCTGTCCGCATCATTTCGTGCTGACGGACGCCGCGCTGGCGGGCAGTGCCGAGTTCTGGCGAACGGACGGCAAGGGGTTGTTCGGCTGCCCGGAGGATGCCGCAAAACCCCACTGGCCTGCATTCGACACCAACTTGAAGATGAACCCGCCGCTGCGTAGCGCGGCCGACCGGGAGGCAATCCTCGAGGGCCTGGTGGACGGTACCATTGAGGTGCTCGCCAGCGATCACGCGCCCCACTGCGGCCACGAGAAAGAGGTGGAGTTCGACTTCGCGCCCTTCGGCATCACCGGCCTCGAGACCGGGCTGGCGCTCTCGCTCATGCAACTCTGCGGCTCGGGTCGGTTGACTTTGCCGCAGGTCATCGCCAAGTACACGTGCGGGCCGGCAAAGCTGCTGGGGCTCGCCCGCAAAGGCTCCCTAGCCGCGGGCTGTGATGCGGATGTGACGGTGATTGATCCGGAGACGGAATGGGTGTTTCAGCCGGAAGAAACCGCCAGCAAATCCCGAAACAGCCCGTTTTACGGCTGGCCCCTCAAGGGCCGAGCGGTGCTAACGATCGTCGGGGGCAAGATTGCTTGGCGGGCATAGCCCACCCCCCCCGGCCCGGTCAGTGCGCGTCCAGCACGTCGGAGACACCCAGCCCGCCGTCTATCAGGCCGCGACCGCGTCGTTCCGGCGTGGAGGCCGCTGTTGCTTGGACCTTGTTCTCAAGTAACTCCGCAACCGCTTTCTGCCCTTTTTCGCGAGCCACATCGAGAGGCGTCTTTCCGTCGGGCCCCGTTCGGGTGGCGTCCGCCCCGGCGTTGGCGAGGAGCTGAACCATCGGCAGGTCGCCTTTCATGGCGGCCACGTGCAGCGCGGTCCAGCCGGCCTTGTCCTTGGCGTTCAGATCGGACTTCGCCGCGATGTGATGCCGCACCACCGGGTAATCGCCCTCCTGCACGGCGGTGTGCAGCGGCTTGGTGGGTTTGCCGGGACCGCAACCCACCGTGAGCAGCCCCACTCCACTGATCAATGCGGCCCAAAGAACCCTGGCTTTCATGAACCAGAGGTTAGCTCAAGTTTGTCAGTTGCGAACTTTTTTCCGCATGTTCCGCTCTCGAGACGCGGCCGGAAGCCTTGATGCAACGGTGCCCCTTCGGTCAAACCCACCTGCGACACAAAACAGCTCGTCAGTTTGCGGCCGCGGGCTGGCGATCGTGCGGCGGGCTCCTGCGCTGACATCCCCGCACTCTCCGCGGCGGGACCTGCGAAGATGGGCCGCTGCAGCGCACCGTGCGCACGGCAGAAGACCGGCCCATGACCTCATCGCGCAGCGCGCGAATGCCTCCACGTCTCTACAAAGACGAGCGCCGGCGCTATGAACCGTTCGCCCGTCTCCTGAGCCTTTCGCGGGTTTTTGGCGACAACCGATTGTGCCGTTCGCGCTCTGGCGAAGCGCGTCCCGCCCCAAGCCGCGGCGCAATCAGGCCGTCGGGAGGTGACTCCGATAGACGGTTGGGGAAACGCCGGTAATCCGCTTGAAGACCCGGTTGAAATGCGTGAGCGACTGAAACCCGACTTCAAACGCGATTTCGCTGATCCGCAGGTGGGGGTTGAGCGCGAGATTCTTCGCGCGTTCGATGCGCACCCGGGAGACGTAGTCGGTGAAATTGATCCCGGTGGCTTTCTTGAACACCTTGCAGAAGTAGAATGTGCTGGCGTTCACCGCCTCCGCCACATCGGTCAGGGAAAGCTCCTCCGACTGATGCTGCTGAATGAACTCCTTGGCTTTCTGAACCATCAGCGGCTCATTGTGGTCCTGATGCATCACCAGCCGGTTGCTCGCCAGCGCCAAGTGCTGCGCGAAAATGCCCAGCATCCGGATGACCGCTTCGTGCTCGGTCGCGGACAAGACCCGGGTCGCATGATAGGCGCGACGCAAGGCCGAACGCGGCACTTCGAGCTCCCACCCTTCCGCGAGTCTGGCGACGTGTTCGAACTGGCCTTGCGTGGGCTTCTTGCGGAACACTTGGCCGGTCTGCAGCAACCCGACGAGGCGGTCGCCCAGCCGGACGGGCACGGCTGTCTCACACATCCCGGACACGCACGTCACAGTTCGCGGCGCTTCCTGCGCCAGTTCGCTCAGG
>CALJWR010000134.1 GCA_937976685.1 uncultured Verrucomicrobiae bacterium | reverse complement strand
CAGCAGGTTTGGCTTCACGACTTGGACGAGGTTCTCCGCCTCGGTCAACAGGTGCACCAGCTCCCCGCGGAGCACGGCATATTCATCCGCCAGTCGCCGGACTTCGGGATGCGGGAAGAGGGTTTCGTTCATGGCGACAGTGGCGGCGGTCGCCGGTCGGTCAAGCAAACTGCACGTTGGGGACGCCCTGGACGGCCGGCGGCACGCTGAAAAACTCCGCGGGCGGGAAGTTGAACATCGCCGCCACGAGATTGCTGGGGAAGAACTCGCGCTTGTTGCGGTAGTCGCGCACGTTGCCGTTGTAAAAACGCCGGGCGGCCTGGATGCGGTCCTCGGTGTTGACCAGCTCGCGCTGAAGTTCGAGGAAGTGCTGGTCGGCCTTGAGCTGCGGGTAGTTCTCAACGCGCAGCAGTAGTTGTTTGAGGGCATCCACCAACTGCGTCTCGTCGCGTGCCTGATCGCCGACGGCGCCGCGATTGGCGAAGCAGCGGTCGCGCAGCGCGGTCACGCGCTCGAGCAACTCGCGTTCGTGGGCGGCGTAGCCCTGGACCGTGGCGACGAGATTCGGGATGAGGTCGTAGCGGCGCCGGAGTTCGGTGTCCACGTTGCTCCAGGCTTCGGAGATGTGATTGCGCAGGGCTACGAGACCGTTGTACTGGACGGTCACGTAAAGCAGCGGCGCGAGCGCGAGCAAGGCGAGGAGAATCAGGACTTCCATGGTCAGGGCGAGTTGAACAGGTAGGCGGGGAGCAGTTCGCGGACGGTCACCAAGCGCTGAAGGTTGGGTTCGATCCGCTCGGGCTTCAAGCGCGAGGGAAATGCCAACGCGAGGATGGGGCCTTCGATTTCCAGCGTCAGGTCCGGGTTGGCCAGCAGGTATTCGATCATCCGCGGGTTGCAGACGTCGTAGGCAAAGCGTTTGTCCTTCGAGCGCACGCAGAATTTGCGCGAGAACTCGGCGGACTCGAAGTCAATGTCGTCGTAGCCCAATGCCTGGGCGAGCTTCGAGAGCAGGCCTTCGCGCGCAATGGTCACCTCGGGAAACTCACGTGGCAGCAGGAGCATGAAGAACGAGAAATAGTGGCGGTGGGTTTGCGAGTTGCCCTTCGAGTCGCTGGACCTGGTCTCGTAGTGAAAGTCGAAGACCCGGATGGGGTGGCCGCGGTAGTGGCCGGCCAGCCGGTTGAAGGCGTAGCGGTTCTGGCCCTGGCGCAACTTGTTCAGGAAGCGGAACTGGCGTGGCAGCTCGTAGTCCTTCTCCGGGCGGAACTCCAGACCGAGGCGCACCGCCAGTTGCAGGAGCGCGTCCCGTCGCTTTCGCGCGGCCACCACGCCGGCGATGATCCCGGCGATGACCAGCACCGCCATCAAGCCCAACATAAGGAGGGGAGCTTCCACGATTGCGGGACCGGCTTAGCCGGGTGGCCTGCCGTTGGCCAGTGTATTTCCAGCCGCGATTTGTAGGGGGAGCGACCCGGTGATCCGGGCGGTTGCGCCGCCGGTTCGCGGAGGATTAGTACCGCAGCGGTGGCGGTGAGCCGGCAGCGGGTCAGAGCTGGGAACAGACTCCGGACGGGTAGTCTGCATGGCGGAAACAGGCTCGATGGCAAAATGGGAGTTGCGCCCGCCTGGAATCATCCGCCGCCCTGGGGCGTGGCGGATTTCATCCACACCACAACCTGTCGCGCCGCCGGGCCCGTCGAACTGAGCACATTGTGGTCGGCGCCGCTGATCAGCCGCCATCCGCGATAACCGGGGCAGTGGCGTTTCAGCCAGCAGTGTACGGACGGCCACGGCACCACCGGGTCGAACAGCCCGGTCAGATAGAAAACCGGCCGCCGGGTCGTCGCCGCGATCGGTCGCAGGTCGGCGACATGGATCAATCGCAGGCGATGAATCGCCGCCTGGAGGTCGAGCGCGGTGCGGCGGGCCAAGAACTCCTCCTGCTCCGCGAGGCGGACGGGCGACGCGCCTCGCCACCGCCGCGCATACGCCGCGTAACCTTCGAGGGGTCGTTGCAGTGACCGGTGGGAAACCCGGCTGAGCAGTGCCGCACCGACCTGGACCACCCGGGGCAGCGGGTGACGGACGAAGCCGCCCGCCAGGATCAACGCCTCCGCCGCAAACTGTGGCCGGCCCCGGCCGAGGAGCGTCCACGCGATCTGCGAGCCGAAGGACTCCGCGAGCAGCCACGCGGATTTCACGCCTGCGTTCGCGAGCGCACGGTCAATTGCTGCCGCGTAGTCGTCCAACGACCATGTCACGGTTCGCGGGTAGGTGAACTCGCAGAACCGGACCGCCGGGGCAACGGCTTCGCGGAAGCCGCCCACCAACGTCCAGTCGCCGTGGAGGCCAGGCAAATAGACCAGCGCTGGCGCCGCCTCCGGACCGTGGATGCGAAGGCAGAGGTCGCCTTCGCTTTCGACCGGCCCCGGCGGGTGGTGAACGGTTGGAGTCATCTTCGTATCGCTTGTGCCGGCCCCCGCTCGAAGGGCCGAAGGTGTTCAAGGCCAATCTGGACGGGCCGAGTTGTGCAGGTGGGCCGCCTGCCACCCAAAAAAGCCAGCGGGTGGCGCCAAGGTAATTCAAGAAGGGGTTTCTGCAGGAGTACTCAATCATTGCGATCGGAATCGGAATGACGGTGAGAGCGGGCGAAGCGGGTTGCGGCGAGGAGCGAACCCGGGAGATTCGGTAGCTGCCGGGGCAAGCGGCAGCGGTGCGGCAAGGTCGTCAGCCGATGAGGGCGATCAGCCAGGGACGGTCCGACCCAGAGCTTCTGCCAGCTCAAGGCCAACTGCTTGCTGTCATTGAACGCTGCGCGCTCGAAATACTGGCCCGACACCTCCAGTTGGCGTCATCGAAGAACACCTCACGCTGGCCGGCATGGAGCAGCCGGCGAGGGTCGGCTTTTCGCCGGACCCAGGCGACGAACTCCCGCAACAGTGGCGGCAAGGCGGCGACGCTTTGCCCGGACTCTGCGCGCCACCATTCGCTCACCTGCGATTGATCGGCGAACCGGCCCGCGCCGAACAGTGCGCGCCAGCGGGTCACCGGTGAGCTCCTCGCCGTCGAATGGACAGCCGCCCCCCCGAGCACAGGACGTAGAGGAATTGCCCGACGAGGACCTTGGGACCGTTGCCGCGGTGCTGGTCCTTGCGCGGGTTTGGGCACGCAAGCCGACGTAGGTGTTTCAGAGGTCGAAGCGGCGGGCCACGGCCTCGAAGGCGACCAGCGCGGCGAGGATGGAGCGGTGGGAGTTGGCGACGAACTGGAGCGGGAGGTGGGGCGCTTTATTGGTGATGGCCGCCGTGCGTTTTCAGACCGAACTCGCGACAAGAAATTCACCGATTCGTGCATGCTCCAATCTCACTCGTAACGAGCGGGGAACAGCGGACCGGCGGATCATGAGGGCGCAACCACGTCAGGCGGTGAAGCCTTGACCGGTTCCACCATCGGTGCCTCCAGGATCCCCTTGACGCGCGGGAACAAGCGCACTGCTTCCACAACCATCCAGGCCTCGAGCGCGATCGTCGCCGTGCCGATGAACACCAAGGTCCATTTCCCCTGAGCCAGCCAGCTCGGCGCGTCGGCGCCTCCCACGAAAACTTGGAGCACCATCGCCCACGCCGGCATCACCAGCATGAAGACCATCGGCAGCACAATGAACCACACCGCCATGCCCCTGCGCCACAGGTAGAAGGCGATCACAAGGAACGCGAGGCCCCCCAGCAACTGGTTGTTCGCGCCGAACAACGGCCACAATATCCGCCCTCCCTTGCCGGCCTGGGCAAGGCTCCACGCTTCGCCGGGCGGCGGGACGGCGGCCAATAGCGCGGCGACCGCCACCGCCAGAATGGTCGCGCCGTGCTTGCCCCGCAGCCAGCCCAGCGACCGGTGCGCGGATTTGGCGAAGGCACCGGGCTGTCCGGCAAACGAGTTGGCAAGCTCCTGGACAACGTACCGTTGCAGCCGGCAGGCCGTGTCCATCGTGGTCCCCGCAAACGACGCCACCAGGACACCCATCAGCGCGACCGCGATTTCGGTCCGGATGCCCAGCGTCCGCAGAAAGTTTGCCGCGCCATCCACGAAGGCGGCGACCAGCGGCTCCAGTTGCGGCGACCACGCGGCGTACCGGTGCTCCCAGGCCGCGACCCCTGTAAGCACCGAGCCGTCCTTCAAAGCAATGCCCAGTCCCAGCCCCGCCGAGCAGGCGAGGATCACCAGCACCGCCAGGTAACCCTCCGTCAGCATTCCGCCGTAGCCGACGAACCGGGCGTCTGGTTCACGGCAAAGCTGTTTGCTGCTGGTACCGCTGCTGACCAGGCAATGGAAACCACTGACCGCACCGCACGCGACCGTGATGAAAAGGAATGGAAAGATCGCCGGCGCACCCGCCGGATTCCATTGCACCGCCGGCGCCACCAGCTCCAACGCCGGACGGGTGTCACCGGCCAGCGGTGCCCCTCCCCACAGCGCCGCCGCCGCCAACCCCAACACGATCAGCCCCAGTGCGGACACCAGTTGCAGCGAATTGATGTAGTCGCGCGGCTGCAGGAGCATCCAGACCGGCAGCACCGAGGCGACGTAGGAATATACCAGCAGCGCCACCACCCAGGTGAATGCCGACCAGTCTTTCATCGCCGAGTTGATGGCGTGCAGCACCCCCCGATCGCCGTACGCCACGCTCAAGTACATCAGCGCCAGCGCCGCCAGCGACGGCCAGAACAGACTGGCCCCCCGCCGATGCAGCCAGTAGCCGATGGCCACCGCCAGCGGGATTTGGACCGTGCAGGGAAAGATGGAACTCGGGTACTGGCGAAACACCGACGCAATCACCAGGCCGAAGATCGCCAGGACGATGGTCAGCGAGAGGAAGAGGATCAACAGAAACAGCAGCCGCACCCGCGGGTTGATCAGCCGCCCGGCAATGTCGCCCACCGTCTGGCCCCGATTGCGTAAACTGACCACGAGGGATCCGAAGTCATGCACCGCGCCGATGAACACCGACCCCAGCAGCACCCAAATCAGCGCCGGCAACCAACCCCACATGATCGCGATCGCCGGTCCCACAATCGGCCCGGTGCCCGCGATCGAGGTGAAGTGATGCCCGAAGACCACGGCCCGCGGCGTGGGCACATAATCCACCCCGTCATTGATCGCGTAGGCGGGGCAAATCGCCTCGGCCGAGAGACGAAACACCTTTTGTCCGAGCCATCGCCCGTAGGTGTGGTAAGCGAGAACAAAGCCAAGCCCGGACAAGAGGGCAATCAGGAACGTCGTCATAAGCCTGCACAATGGTGGTTCGCGACCCGTCCAGTGTCATTCCCGAAAGAAAGGGCGCCACACTGGCCCCTTGGCGACCGCTAAACCAACGAGGTGCGCTACCCCACTCAACCTCGGCGACTTCGGTTCAGCAAGCACGTATGGCTGGCCCCCCCCGCGGGCGTGTGATCCCAGATTCCCCCTGAAGGCCGATCGTTGAACTCCACGACGCAAGATTCGGGCGAGGCACAAGATGGCTCCTTTGCCCTCTCACCTTCGGGTGAAAACGCGCCCGGCGGTCCATGCGGCGCGAGCGCGCCTCCGCCGGCTCACGCCGGCGGCTACGACACCCGAGCAACCGAGTGAGTGGGCGCGGTGGTTATGGGCGCGCCTCCGCCGGCACTCTGTTGGCGTTTAATGCGAGCTGTGAAATAACCGGGCTCGACCAAGACCATCCGCCGCGTCGGACGGTGACCCGTAATCAGTTGGCCCACTCCCGCCAGGGAGCAGGGAGTGGACTCACGCATCTCAGCATTGATCACCGCAGCGACCCCAGCGTGCCTGCCTCTGCCTCAGGGAAGAGCGCGGTGACGCCCGCCGGAATGCGATGAAGCTTTTCGGAGAGCCGGCCTATCGCCAGCTTCAAACAGTCAAGCCATATCAACGGCTCAGCCGGGAGACCATCCACTCGCGGAAGGCGTTCAAATCCCTCCAAGCCGTGGCGACCTGCATGGTCTTGGCAGTCGGATCAATTCGCGTGAAACCGTCGTCGGTAACGCGAATGCCGAGGGTCTCCATCTGGCAAAGGTCGTGGCGTACCGCGAGGTAGATGGCCACGCAGTCGAACAAGGTGGACGATCGTTGCTCGACCTCTTTCGGGGCCAAATCGTGCCGGACCGCGGCCCAGACGCGGTAGTTTTCAATGATGGCTCTGGCGACCGGCGACGCGGAGTCGCGGACACGGGCGTACTGGTCGCCGGCGAGGTCCACGATGCCGCAGGTATCCAGCGGGGTGATGACCATGTCCCAGGGTGCCGTGAACACCTTCTGCGCCGCTGCCGGGTCACACTTCACGTTCCACTCGGCAGCGGGTTGCTGGCTACCGCCGTAGCCCCGGCGCACGCTGCCGTGCATGCCGATGAAGCGTGCCCGGCTGGCGATCTTCGGCTCTCGCTTCAATGCCTCGGCCACGTTGGAGAGCGGTCCGATGGCGATCAGGGTAATCGGTTCCGGCGAACGCATGATGGTCTCAATCAGCGCCTGAACGCCGTCCGGGTGAACCTTTCCCGGATACTTGGCGAGGTCATAGTCCCCAACCCATTTGGCCTGCGATTCCACGCCGCCCACGCCAGCCACTTCGATCCCGACGCCGATCGGGATGTCCGTTCGACCCCACGCCTCGAGCAGCTTGGCGGTCAACCGCGCGCGGTATTGCGGCCGGCCGTAGTCGCCGACGACGAGTTTGACGTCCAGCTCCGGACATTTCAGGAGCAGCCCAAGCGCCCAAGTGTCGTCAATGTCATCGCCAATGTCCGTGTCCAGGATGACTGGAATCCGTTTGGCCGGCGCCGCTGGCTCGGCGGCACTGGTCCCGGAGCCGGTGCAGAGGAAACAGGCCGTGGCGGTCAGGATGGCAAGGAATCTGGTCAGCGACTGAAGAGATGCGGGTGTAGTCATCAGGGTAGCGTACGGTTGAAGGAGGGTTCCGGGCAAGCATCGTTTGGTCAAATGACCCACGGAGCCCGGGCGGCGCGAGCGATGAACCGGTCGGCTTCCGGGTCGTTGACAAAGCGCTCGGTCTTGGGTTCCCACCGCAGTGGCCGCCGCAACTGGTCCGCGATGTTGCCCAGGTGACAGACGGTGATCGAGCGGCAGGCGACTTCGGCGTCAGCGGCGTTGCGGACGCGGGTGCGAACACTGCGGAGGAAATCCGTGTGGTGATTGTCGCTCTCGTGGAGGCGAATCTCGTTGGGGCCGATGGTTTGCCGGCGGAGGCTGGCGGGCTCGGTTTCAAAAACTTCCCGGCTCACCTTCACCCAACCGCGGGTGCCCTCGAACAGGATGCCCTTGCTGACCCCGGGGATTTTGTTGCGGATGACGGTGACACCGTTGGCGTAACGGTAGGTCAGGTGCTTCACCTCCCGGCCATCGGCGGGAATGATTTCCACCGGTCCGGACTCGTCCATGCCAAGGCCCCATTGGACGATGTCCCAGACGTGGGCGCCCCAGTTGGTCATGTCGCCGCCGGAGTAGTCGTACCAGCCCATCCAGCCGCCGACGAGTTTGGCGTTGTAGGGCCGCCACGGCGCCGGGCCGAGCCAGAGATCCCAGTCGAGCCAATCGGGCACCGGCTCACCGGGAAGGTCGGGGACCGGGGGCACGCCGGGATCAATGTCGCCGGTGACAAGCTTGAGGTCGCCGATGTAGCCGTTGCGTACCAGTTCGCAGGCGAGGCGGAAGTTGCCCATCGAACGTTGCTGCGTGCCCACTTGGAGGATGCGCCCATACTGCCGGACGCGATCCGCGAGGGCGCGCGCTTCGGCAATGGTTACCGAAATCGGCTTTTCCGTGTACACGTCTTTGCCGTGCTTGACCGCGTCGGCGCTGATGTACGAGTGCCAACGGTCACCGGCGGCACAGAGGATGATGTCAATGTCCGGCCGCCGCGTGACCTCCCGGAAATCCGCGTGCGCCGCGCAGTCCCGGTTGCCGTAATGCTGGTTGACGATGTCGCGGGCGCGGTTCCGGTTGAGGGCGTTGGCGTCCGCCACCGCCACCACTTGGACGCCGGGCTGCGCGATGAAGCCGCCCGGTGGCGACCAGATGCCGCCCGCCATCTGCCGGGTCCCCTGGCCCCCGACGCCGGCACAGCCCATCACCAGCCGGTTGCTGGGCGCCACCGTTCCGTCGCGGCCAAGGGCGGACGGCGCCACGACCAGCGGTGCCACGGCTGCCAGTGCTGAGCGATGCAGGAAGCGCCTTCGGCTGAGCGGTGGGGAGAATGCGTGTTGCACGCGCCCGGTTCTAGACGGCCCGTGCCGCGAAGCAAGCGTGCGTTGCGGCGCCCTTCTCGAAAGAGCGGGGCGCGCGGCGTTGGGTGTGGCACGATCCCGCCGCGCGACCTTCCAAACTCGGATTGCCAAGCCTTCCGTCCGACGTATCCTGCCGCCCACAGGAAACCAAACCATCCTATGAACCAACACGAACCCCACCGAGTGAACTGGCGCTTTTTCCGCGCTGGTGGATTTGACCAGGTCAAATTGGAAACCGGCGCCGAGATGCTGGCCATTGATCAGCTCGACCAGAAGCTTTGGGTCGCGCTGGCCTGCCCCACCACGGGACTTTACTTCGACGCCCGGACGCTGGCGCTCATTGACACCGACAAGGATGGCCGGATCCGCGCGCCCGAATTGATCGCGGCTGTCAAGTGGGCCGGCAGCCTGCTCAAGAATCCTGACGACCTGCTCAAAGGGGCCAAGGCCCTGCCGCTTTCGGCCATCAACGATGCCACCGCCGAGGGGGAAGCGATCCTGAACTCCGCCCGGCAAATTCTCGCCAACCTCGGGAAGAAGGATGCGACGGGAATCTGTGCCGACGATACCGATCCGGTGAAGATTTTCGCCGGCACGCCCTTCAATGGCGACGGGGTGATTACCGAGACCTCCGCGGCGGACGACGCCACCAAGGCTTTGATCCGGGACATCATGGCCTGTGTCGGCAGCGAACCGGACCGCTCCGGGAAGCCGGGTCTGAACCAGGCCAAGGTGGATCAGTTCTTCGCCGAGGCTCAGGCGTATTCCGACTGGTGGCAAAAGGCCGAAACCGATCCCGCTATCCTGCCGCTCAAGGACTCCACGGCGGCTGCCGCCGCCGCCGTGGCCGCGGTGAAAAGCAAGGTGGACGACTACTTCGCCCGCTGCCGGCTCGTGGCTTTCGACGCGCGGGCACAGGCCGCGCTGAACCGCGAGGAAAAGGAGTACCTGGCGCTCGCGGCCAAGGACCTGACGATCACCAGCGCAGAGATCGCCGCGTTACCCTTGGCGCGGATCGAGGGCCAGCGCCCGCTCCCGCTAACAGAGGGCGTCAACCCCGCTTGGACGGCCCCCATCGGCAAGTTGTTGAACGACGCGGTCAAACCCCTGCTGGGCGACAAGACCGCGCTGACCGAGGCAGACTGGGCGGCTTTGCAGGCCAAGTTGGCACCTTACGAAGCCTGGGCCGCCGGCAAAGCTGGGGCGGCGGTCGAAAAGCTGACTTTGGGGCGGGTACGGGAGATTCTGGGCGGCAATGCCAAGGCGGTGCTCGCGGATTTGATCGCCAAGGACAAGGCCGAGGAAGCCAAGGCCAATGCCATCGCCGCCGTGGACAAACTCGTGCGGTTCCACCGCGATCTGCACCTGCTCTGCACCAACTTCGTGAACTTCGCCGACTTCTACAACCGGGGCGAGCCGGCGATCTTCCAAGCGGGCACGCTGTATCTGGACCAGCGTAGTTGCACGCTGACGTTGCCGGTCGAGGACCCCGCGAAACACGCCAGCATGGCCGGCCTCGCCGGCGCCTGTCTCGCGTATTGCGACTGCGTACGGAAGGGCACGGGCGAGAAGCGCCAGATCGTGGCCGCTTTCACCGACGGTGACTCGGATTATCTCATGGTCGGCCGCAACGGCATTTTTTACGACCGCGACGGGAAGGACTGGGACGCCACGATCACCAAGATCATTGAAAACCCCATCAGCATCCGACAGGCCTTCTGGGCCCCGTATAAGAAGTTCGTCCGCATGATCGAGGAGCAGGTGGCCAAGCGGGCCGCCGCGGCGGAGGCCGCGTCTGAAGCCAAGCTCGCGGAGGCCGCTGCGACGGCCGCGGCGCCGGACAAGGCCGCCGCCACCCCGCCCGCCCCGCCCAAGAAGATGGACGTGGGGACCGTGGCCGCAATCGGTGTGGCCTTTGGCGCGATCGGCACGTTCTTTGCCGCCCTGATGGGTTACGTCACGGGCATCGTAAAACTCGGTCCGCTCGCCATTTTGGGAGCGCTGATCGGCGTCATCCTCCTCATCTCGGGGCCTTCGATGATCATCGCGTGGCTCAAACTGCGAAAACGCAACCTTGGCCCGATCCTCGACGCCAACGGCTGGGCGGTGAATGCGGTGGCCAGGTTAAACGTTCCGTTCGGCAAGTCGCTTACCGCCGTGGCCAAGCTGCCGGCAGGTTCCTCGCGCGATTTGTTGGATCCGTTCGCGGAGAAAAGGAGTCCGTGGCCGAAATTGATCGGCCTGGCGCTCGTCCTCTACATTGCGTACTCGATCCTGAACCACCTCGGCTTCATCTATCAGTGGACGAACGGCCGGATGGGCATCGAGAAAAAGGTCCCGGCCAAGACCGAACCAGCCACGTCGGGAACTGTAACCACCAACACCCCTGCGGCCTGAGCGGCCGAGTGCGGGTTGAACGACCTTCGCCCACCGGCGACCGGGGGTGAAGCACCAGCCCCGGGCATCCGGGCGGAATGCGATGGGCGCCTCGAATTCTGGGGCGGCACGGAAAAGGGAGCGGCCTCATGAGGGCGGTTTTCTACGAGCAGTTTGCCGGTCCGCTGCAGGTCCGAACCCTGCCGGATCCGGTCCCGCCGCAGGACGGGGTGGTGGTTCGTGTCGAAGCCACCGGCATCTGCCGCAGCGACTGGCACGGCT
>CALJWR010000133.1 GCA_937976685.1 uncultured Verrucomicrobiae bacterium | reverse complement strand
AGTCGCGTCGCTTCATCGGGCCTTCGATACCTTGTCGCCGCCCGAAAGGCCAGTCTCACCGGCAACGGCCGGAGTCGCCGGGGAAACCGTCGGTGGCGCCGCTGGATGGCGGCGGAAGGCCCGGACGGCCAGCACCCGAGCGGACACCATGATTGCCGCCGACACGAAGAAGGCCGCCCCGGGCAGGTAGAATGGCGCTCGGGCACTGATGAAATAGCCGAAGAGGGATGCCGCGATCGGCGGCCCGACGATTCCCGACAGGCTGCCCAAACTCGCCAACGCGCCCTGGACGGCGCCTTGTTCGTTGAGCGGCACTTGACGCGAGATCAACCCCTGCGCCGCCGGTCCGCTCACCATGCCCAGCGACCCGACCACGAGGATCGCGTAAATCATCCAGCCCTGCGTCGCGAGGCCGTAGCCGGTCAGGACGCACGCGCTGAGGCTGAGTCCAAAAAGAATCGCGCGCCGCTCGCCCAGCTTCGGCACGATGATCCGCACCAGCCCGCCCTGAACGACCATCGCCATCAACCCCACCAGCGCCAGCGACAGCCCCACGGCCCGCGTGTCCCAGCCGTAGCGATGACTAGTGTACAACACCCACGTGCTGTGGACCCCATTGTGCGCGGTGTGGATGAGGAAGAACGTCGCGGTCAGGCTCAGCACGATCGGATAGCGCCGAAGCGCGAGCAAAGAGCCGACCGGGTTCGCCCGGGCCCAGGAGAACGCACGTCGTTGCCCGACCGGCAGCGACTCGGGCAGGACGAACAGTCCGTAGAGCCAGTTCACGAGCGTCAGTCCGGCCGCCACATAGAAGGGGACGCGCAAGCCCACGTTGCCCAGCACGCCGCCGAGCACCGGCCCCGCGATGAAACCGAGCCCGAACGCCGCGCCGATCAACCCGAAGTTTTGGGCGCGCTTCTCCGGCGGGCTGACATCGGCGATGTAGGCACTCGCCGCCGTGATGCTCGCCCCGGTGACCCCGGAGATGATGCGGCCGAGGAAAAACCACGGCAAGGTAGGCGCCCACGCCAGCAACAGATAGTCCAGCCCCGATCCCAGCAGCGAGAAGAGGATGACCGGCCGGCGGCCGAACCGGTCCGAGAGGCTGCCCAGCAACGGCGAGCAGAGGAATTGCATGGCCGAGTACAGCGCCGCAAGCGCGCCGAAGGTGGCGGAGGCAGCGGCCACGTTGCCGCCCGAAAGCTGCTCGATCAGTTTGGGCAGGATCGGGATGAGCAACCCGATTCCCAGAATGTCCAGGAACAGGGTGACGAGGATGAACGCAATGGCGGGCGGGGGCGGATTCACCGGGCGCGGCGACTACAGCGCCACCATGGTGCGGAGGCGGGCGACCCGCGCCTCGATTTCCTCGCGGCGCGTCTTGTCGGTGCGGCTCAGCCCGAATCCTTCACAGCAGAACGACGCGGTAACGCTCCCGTAGAGCATCGCGCGGCGAAGGTTTGCCTCGAGATTTCCCCGGGCGGCAGCCAGGTAGCCGACCAGGCCGCCCACAAAGGAATCCCCGGCGCCGGTGGGATCCACGACCTTCTCCAGCGGATACGCCGGGCACAGGAACAAGCCCTGCGGGCCGGACAGGAGCGAGCCGTGCTCGCCCTTCTTCACGATGACGAAACGCGGACCGAGGCGGTGGATCTTCCGCGCGGCGGCGATGACGTTGTCTTCCTTGGTCAACTGGCGTGCCTCGTGGTCGTTGAGGACCAGCGCATCCACCCGCCTGAGCAGGCGGAGCAGGTCGGCAAGGGCGATGTTGAGCCAGAGGTCCATCGTATCCGCGACAACGAACCGCGGGCGCCGCATTTGATCGAGCACATGATGCTGGAGGGCGGGCGCAATGTTCGCGAGCAGCACGAAAGGCGTCTGGCGATACGGGGCCGGCAACTCGGGTTGAAACGTCTCGAACACGCCCAGTTCGGTCTTGAGCGTGCGCCGGTTGTTCATGTTCACCTCGTACTCGCCGGCCCAGTGGAAGGTGCTGCCCGCGGCGCGCTGCAGTCCGGCCAGGTCAACCCCGTGCCGTTCGTAAAGCCGGATATATTTCGCGGGGAAATCATCCCCCACGATCCCCACCAGTTTCACCGGCGCGAAGAAACTGGCCGCCACGGCGGCATGACTGGCCGAACCGCCCAGCAAGCGCGGGTTTTCCGCCTTGGGAGTCTTGATGGAATCCAACGCCGTGGAACCGACAACGAGAACGCTCATGAATGCGACGTGCGGACCGAATGGGCCTGCGCTCAAAACGCCGGGGACGGTAGGCGGCGCAGAAACTCGCGGCAAGCCCGCGCGATGTCGGGCGCGTTCAGGATCGCCGACACCGCGCAGATGCGGCGGGCCCCCGCCGCGAGGACCTCGTCGAGGTTCGCCAGGGTGATGCCGCCAATGGCAAACCACGGAATCCGCACGTTCGCCGCCGCCCAGCGCACGTAGTCCAGCGTCACCGCCGGCCGGCCCGGCTTGGTCGGCGTGGCAAAGACGGGCCCGATGGCGACGTATGCCGCCCCAGCCGCGACCGCGCGTTCCGCCTGTGCGGGCGCGTGGCTGCTGAGACCGATTTGCAGAGGGCGGTCCCGCCGAAGAGCCGCGAGGTCAGCCGGCCCGGCGTCGGCCCGGGTCAATTGCTCCACGCGCGTCAAGCCGGCGTCGAAGAAGTCTTCCTGGCCGAGGTGGCAAAGCGGGGCGCCGATGGCGCGCGCGACTTGGGGGTGATCGTTCACCACAAACCACACTCCGGCCCGATCGGCAATCGCCAGCAGCCGTTCGGCGTGGCGTTGGATTTCCGCGGCGGGCATCCCCTTGGCACGGAACTGGATCAAGTCCGCCCCCCCGTCGCCCAGCGCGCATGCAATCGCCTCCGGCGACCGGCCGTTCAGATAGCCGGTATCCACCAAGGCGTACAAGCGGCAGGCGGCAAGTGGTTTCACGGATGGCAGATCGCGCGATTGGGCGGGTGGAAGGCAAGGAGCCTCCGCGCTCTAGAGGGAGGGGCGAATCGTTCCAGATACTCCGCGATCATTGGTGGTGCACGATGCCCCCGCGGGAACGACCGTGCAACCTTCGATCTCCCGGTGCGCCGCCTTTCCCTGATCCCGGGGGCGGCGGTGAAAATTCCTCGCGGACTTTGGCGGATTCCCGCGCTAGATTTCGCGTGATAACCCGACAGGCGGTCATGGATCCCGAATCCCAACCAGCGCGGAAGACCGAGCGCGACCTCTTCCTGGAGGCGCTCGAGAAGACCACGGTCCACGAACGAGTGGCGTTTTTGGACGAGGCCTGTGCCCGCGATCCGTCCCTCCGGGCGGGGATTGAGGCACTGCTCGAACACCACAAGGACGATAGTTTCCTGGCTTCGCCTGCGATCGCGGCGCCTCTTCCTCCCACGCCGCGCGAAGAGGGATCGGTCCCGGGATCCATCGGGATCGTGGGGGAAAAACCCGGTGACCGCATCGGCCACTACCACCTGTTGCAGCAGATCGGCGAGGGCGGAGTCGGTGTGGTTTTCATGGCGGAACAAGAGGCGCCGGTCCGGCGGCGGGTGGCCCTCAAGGTTTTGAAGCCTGGACTGGACACACGGTCGGTCATCGCCCGGTTTGAGGCGGAGCGTCAGGCGCTGGCGTTGATGGATCATCCCAACAT
Organism: uncultured Verrucomicrobiae bacterium; assembly: GCA_937976685.1. Taxonomy (GTDB): domain Bacteria; phylum Verrucomicrobiota; class Verrucomicrobiia; order Limisphaerales; family J093; genus JADJWF01. The sequence goes on along the minus strand of CALJWR010000133.1, from coordinate 3,744 downwards.
CGCCAAGGTGCTCGACGCCGGGAGCACTCCCACGGGCCGGCCGTTTTTCGTGATGGAACTGGTGCGCGGGATCCGGATCACGGATTACTGCGACCAAAACCGACTGTCCACGCGCGAACGGTTGGAGTTGTTCATTCAGGTCTGCCACGCCATCCAGCACGCGCACCAAAAGGGCATCATCCACCGCGACATCAAACCCTCGAACATCCTGGTGACGCTCCATGACGGCGTGCCGGTGCCCAAGGTGATTGACTTCGGCATCGCCAAGGCGCTGGACCAGCGGCTGACGGACAAGACCTTCTTCACCGAGTTCCAAGCCTTCATCGGCACGCCGGCCTACATCAGCCCCGAGCAGGCAGAGATGAGCGGGCTGGACGTGGACACGCGGAGCGACATCTACAGCCTCGGCGTGCTGCTCTACGAGATGCTCACCGGCCAGACGCCGTTCGACGCGCGGGAGCTGTTATCCTCGGGATTGGACGGCCTGCGGCGCACGATTCGCGAGCGGGAACCCTCGCCGCCTTCGACCCGGTTTCGGACGTTACCCGACGCCGAGCGGACGGTGACCGCGCAGCGGCAGCAGGCCGAACCGGCCCGGCTGGCCAGCGTGTTGCGGGGCGACCTGGACTGGATCGTCCTGAAAGCGCTGGAGAAGGACCGCACGCGACGCTACGCGACCGCCAATGATTTGGCGCAGGACATCCGGCGCTATCTGGACAATGAGCCGATTCTCGCCCGCCCACCCAGCGCCTGGTACCGGTTTCAGAAGCTGGTGCGCCGGAACAAGCTCGCCTTCGCCGGAGCGGGGGCGTTTGCGGCAGCGTTGGTTATCGGTCTGGCCCTTTCGACGTGGCAATACCTTGAGAAGAGTGCGGCCTATCAACGCGCTGCGGACGCCGAGCGCGAGCAGGCTCTCTTGCGCCGGCAGGCCGATGAAGCCCGACAAGCCGCCGAGGCTCAGGCCCTGGCGGCGCGGCGTCGGGCTTATGCCGCAGACATGAATCTCGTCCAGCAGGCGCTGGCGGCGAACAACCTCGGCCGGGCTCAAGAACTCTTGAACCGGCATCGTCCGGGCGGCGAATCTCAAATCCCACAGTTCACCTCTGAATCGCCGGCCGACCTGCGTGGCTGGGAATGGCGCTACCTCTGGCAGCAGTGCCGGAGCGATGCCCTCTTCACCCTCTGCCAGCTTACCAACGAAATCGCGGCGTTGAGCGTCTCGCCCGATGGCAGGTGGGTCGCCATCGGCGAATCCGGAAACCGCGGCATCTCGATCTGGGACCTGCGGGCGCGCCAAGAAATCAGCCGTTTCCCGGCGGGCGAAGGCGGCGAACTGCTTGCCTTTTCCCCCGCGGCCCCGTGGCTCGCGTTTTATGTGCCGAACCGCCCGGCCGCGCCCGGTGCGCGAGGCGCCGGCGGCCGGGTACGGATTTGGGACGTGGTCGCGCGACGAGTGGTGCAGGAATTGTCAGTGAACCGCCCCTGCCAAGGCTTGGTGTTTTCCCCGGACGGTGCCCGGCTCCTCACCGCCGGCGGGAACACCGAGTTCAGTCTCTGGGATGTCGCCGCGGGCACCAACATTTCGACCGTGACCGTTCCCGAGCCGGGCGGCGCGAGCGGGCGGCCCTTGTTCAGGGGGCGCGTCGTGGTCACCCCGGATTTTCGGTTTGCGGCGCAGGCGATTAGCGACGGGCACATCCGCGTCGTGGACCTCGAGTCGGCCCGCGAACTGTGGACTGCGCCCGCCGCGGAAGAAGACGTGACCACGCTGGCGTTCTCGCCGGACGGCCGGCGGCTGGCCTCCGGGGCCGGGTTTGTCGAATCCACGATCCTCTTGTGGGACGTGGCGACCGGCCGCGAACTGGCGCGCTTGGAAGGCCACCGCACCTACGTCCGGCACCTCCTGTTCTGGCCGGACGGGGAGACCCTGGCGTCCGCCAGCGGTGACCAGACCATCCACCTGTGGGACCTTTCCGGCCTCGCCGATGCCCCGCCGTGGATCGGGCGCGGCGGCCCGGGTCCCACCGGCGCCCGGGATTCGCTCCGCCCGCGGCCCGGTCGCCCGCGCGTGCCCGAACTGCGCCCGTCCTCGACGCTGCGGGGACATCGGCTGGAAGTCTGGAGCCTTGCCCTGGGTCCCGACCGCACGACGCTGGTCAGCGGGAGCAAGGATGGCTCCGTCCTCGTCTGGGATACTGCCACCCCCCGCCAGGGGCGAAGCTTCGCGACTTTGCCAGCCGCGGTGCGCGCTTGGAGACTCGCACCCGATGGTCAAAGCCTCCTGGCCGTGGACGCCCAGGGGCGTGTGGCGCGCTGGCACGGCGTGGACTTCCAACAGTCCCAAACCTTGGTGGAGCTGGGGCGGAGTCCGGCCTCGGCCCAATTCTCTCCGGACGGCCGCTATCTGGTCACCGCATCGTTCGAGGGGCCGATTCAAATCTGGGACCTCCAGACCGGCGCCATCCTGCGTCAGCTTGATCCCGGCGAAGGCAGGGAATCGCCCGTCACGTTTCTTGAAGGGACGAACCATCTGGTGACTCACGGTGGCAAAGGCGGGCACTTCCGCGTCTGGGACGTGGCGTCCGGACGCGAAGTTCAGCGCTGGCAAATGCCCGGACTGGGGCCGACCACCAAGAGCGTTCTTTCGCCCGATGGACAGTGGGGGCTCGCGCTGGCGGAAGACGGCAACGGGGTGTTGCAGCATCTTCCCGACAGCCGGGAAATCCGGTTCGCCTTCCCGCTTCAACAGGTCAATGCCGTCGCGTTCTCCGCGGACGGTCGGTGGTTCGCGGCGGTGAGCACGTTGGGCGTGGGCCAGGTGTGGGAGACGGCGACGGCGCGGCCGCGAGCAACCTTGGGCGGGTTCCTTCAGGGCGCGCACTCGGTCGCTTTTTCGCCGGACGGCTGGCGCCTGGCCATTGGCAGCAACGGCAACGAGGCGGTCAAACTGTGGGATGTCGAGAGCCTCCAGGAGCTGCTCACCCTGCCGGGCCGGGGATCGCTGTTCAACGCGACCGCCTTCTCCCCGGATGGCAGCATTCTGGCCGCCAGCAACAACGACGGTCTGCTTCACATCTGGCGCGCCCCGACGCTGGAGGAGATTGCACGCTTCGAGGCGGGCGGCGACTGAGGCTGGTCGGCGGGCGGGTTGTGCACGTGGGAGTGCGCGGCCGAACCGGGCGCAAACACGCTGCCAAGCGGAGCAGCGCCGGGCAATGAGCGTGAGCCCGAACCGATGCCATCACGGGGAGACGGGTTTCGGGCGGGCCGGGGCGAAACAGGTCGGGCAACCAGTCCATTTCCGCGCCCCTTACCGGCGGGGTGCCCGAGGGCAGCGCGCAGAGCGTGGGATCCAAGACGGCAGGCCCTGGGATCGAACGCAGGAAAGCATAACCGCCAACCGGTGTTTCGTCAGGATTCTGGGTTATTGGGTGCAAGGACTCGTGTCCCTTGAAGAAGTTGCCCTGGAAAGCATGGTCAAACTCAATTTCCCGTTGAACCGGTCGCGAGCGCTGGTAGCCTCATGGGCGTACTTCCAGCACACATGACGCGCCAACACCAAAACAAGAGCATCCGGACATCCGCTTGCTCGTCCACAGCCCTTTGACGATCTCCATGAACACCGCCAACACCAACAACTTCCCCAAGCTTCACAACGCCATGTGGCCGGGTCTGGTCGGCAAGGGCAGCCCCGGCGCGGAGCCGTGCATTGACCTCGACACGATGCTGGACCTGACTGCCAAG
>CALJWR010000132.1 GCA_937976685.1 uncultured Verrucomicrobiae bacterium | reverse complement strand
ACAGCCGCCCTGGTCGCAGATTCCGTCGCCATTGGTGTCTCGCGGGCAACTCACCGCCAAAGCGACTCCTTTCGTCCCGTGTGGATTTGTCGTATATCGGTCGCGCTGCTGAGTATAGTTGTTCCAGTTGTAGTAATCCGGGTTCGGCGGCGTGTAGTAAGCGGTACAGGAGTTCCACTGATACTGCGCGCCTTTCGGTTTCCAGCCTTCAAATTGATTCGTGTCCTGCCTCTGCCCGTAGTTGGAGTCCACTCCCCAGTTGCCGAAGGGGGGTGAATTCCAGCAACCAGGCTCCGGCTCCCAGCCGCACTCCTGAAACAACAAGCCCCAGACGAACCGGTCTTTGTTCAGGCGGCCACGCTCAGCTCGCAAGTCTGCGCCAGCACGCTGTTGAATCCAGAAACGCACCAGAGTAGCATCGCCATGGTCAAGAGCCTTACCTGGTACATACAGCTATCCCTCCCAATTCGGTTCGTCCTATGGTTTGCTCACCCTGGACCTCCGCTTGCGGAAATCGTATCGGCTCAAATATCGTAATTCGCATCCATTTGGTATCGATCCTGTCACCGATGAGATATCCTCCGGCAGCGAGGGCGACCGCGGCTGCAGACCCCTTGATTCCGGAAAGTTCTTCCCCGCCGATATGAAACAGGGCAAGCACGAAGCCGCCACCTACATACATGGCTGGGGTCAACACAGCCCGGGCCAGACGTTTCTTCCACCTCACCCTCAGCACGGTGAGGAGCTCGCGCGGAATCCGGGTCTTACCTTTGGGAACCACCGCCGCGTCCGAGGTCTTCTTGACCTCCACCTCCAGCGCCTCCGGCAGCACCTTCAGCGCCCGGCCCCGCACATACACCCCGTTGGCCAACACCGCTTCCACGTCCCGACGCTCCACCAACGGCGCCAGCTCCTCCCAGCGGGCCACCACCTCCTTCTCCCCGCCCGCCAGCCGTTGGGGAAGGCAGAGCACAAGGATCGCAACCAGGCCCACTGACCGCGCCCGCCGCCCCTCAGCGGCCTTGAACCGGCTGGAACGACGCCTCCCGAATCGCCCCGTCAAGCTGGTCCACATCGGTGACCTTCCTTCCGTTGATCAAGAAGGCGGGTGTGCCCTTTACGCCCGCCTTGCGGGCTAGGTCGACGTCGCGGCGCACGCGCTCGGCCGCACTCGCATCGTTCAAGCACGCCCGGAACTCCGCCTCGATCAGCCCCATCGACCGCGCCAGCGCGGTCAGCCCAGCCTCGCTCAGATCCCGCCCTTCGGCAAACAGGGCGTCATGAAACTCCCAGAAGCGCCCCTGCCGCTCGGCGCACACCGCAGCCTTCGCCGCCTCGAAAGCGTGCCGGTGTCGCGGCAATGGAAAATGTCGATACACCAGCCGCAAGGTCTTGCCCCATTTCTCCAGCAGCCGGCCAATCACTGGCTGCGCCTGGCGGCAAAATTCACACTGAAAGTCGCAAAACACAACGACGGTGACCGGCGCATGCGCGCTTCCCACTGAGGGCGCCGACTCAGACGCCGCATCCGCCGCTCCGCCCTCCAGCAGGTAGGTTTGTCACGTGGGCCCCTCGGCGCAGCCGCTCCAGCAGCCGCCGCAAGGCGTCGGCCCGCCGATTGTCCTCGAGCTCACGGCGAATCCGGTACTTCGCCTCGGGCGCCAGGGCCCCCGGAAACCGCCACCGGCTCCTCTGGTAAGCCTCCTCGGCCTCCGCGTCCGTGACGGTCACCTGCTCCACACTGGCTTGCAGGTAGGCTTCCAAGCTCAAGCCCGCGGCGCGCGCGGCCTGCTCCACAAGCCGATTATCGATCAGCTTGAACAACACGGTGCGCCGAAGGGCTTCGAGCTGCTGCTCGATGACTTCCCGTTGCGCCTTGATCGCTTCTTCGAGCGCCTCCCCGGTAATCGGCTCGCCGTTCACCGTCGCTACGATTTCCAACCCAGGCGCCGGCGGAGCTGCGTTTGAGATCAGCGTCGTAAAAAGCGCAAATATGAGATAATTCATCACTCATTTACCGGTATTGCTCAACCCAAATTCTACCCCCCCCAAGAACATGTCAAGCCCCAAAATGTTTTCTCGCGTTTTTTCCCGCCCCGCCCTAGCCCGGGGAAAGGCGTGAGGCGCGGGGCGGCCATGACTTGCCCTGCGACGTCGATCGCACCCTCTGGGAGGGCCGATGCGGCGAACGAGGGCCGCCGCGCATGGCGAGCTCCGGCAACCAGCTCACCGTAACCGTCCCGTCAATCGGCCTTCACGAATTTGTTGCGGTGGACTGCTAACTTGCAAACATGGGCCAGAACAGAGTGCGGCTCGGAATCGGCCTCGCGTTTCTGGGACTGCTGGTTGCGGGGCTCACCGGACAGGGAGGCGGCGTCATCGCCGTCGAGATCGGCAAACACAACACCGATCTTTTGCCCAAGGGCAAGGAGGCCGATGGCATCATCGGCGACTTCGTCCTCAAGAACGACAAGGTTGTCGCGCTCGTCTCGGGGAATCTGCCGGCGCGCCGCGCCAACATGAGCACGGAGTACCGCTTCCCAACTCCGGGTTGCCTCTATGACCTGGATCTGATCGGAGCGGACAACGACCAGCTCACCGCCTTCCGGCCGGGCGACCTCGGCGGCGAGCTGAGCTGGGTACGCCTGGTAAGCGACGGCAAGGACGGCTCGGCCCGCGTCGAGGCCGTGCGCACCGCCGCCAAAGGCGACGGGCTCTATGTCCGCCACGAGTACCGGCTCGATCGGGGCTGGCAGCACGTGCTGGTTACTTCCACCTACCGCAACGAGTCCAGGGAGCCCGTCAAGATCACTCCCCGGCCGGCCTGGAAAGGTTTTTCGCAGGAATGGACCGTCGGAGCGATTCAGGTGGCCGACGCGATCGACCCGTTCGACAAGCGCGCCTATGCGTGGGGGCCTACCGGCGGGGGAACGGTCGAAAAGGAGCTGGAGCTCGCGCCCGGCCAAGAGCGCACCTACGCGATCGCCATCGGCGTCGCCGACTCTCCCGCAGCCGCCTATGGGGTCATCGCCGGCCTCACCCAGCCGACGGGCCGGATTACCGGCGTGGCAAAGGACAAGGAAGGCAACCCCGCCATTCATGCCGCCATTGAGCTGCCGGTGGAAGGCCAGGCTCTGCCCGCCTACCCGGATGCGAAAGGCCGCTTCGATTTCGCCTTTCCCGCCGGGACCTATCTGGCGAGACTGGTGGATATCGGCCGCGATCCGGTCGAACGCTCGATCGCAATCCGCAAGGGCAACCAGGGCGAATTGGATTTTACGCTGGAACGTGCTTGCGCCGTCCACTTCGAGGTGAACGACGAGCAAGGGCGGCCCTCACCGTGCAAGGTCCAGTTCCTCGGACGCGACGGCACGCCGACGCCGAACTTCGGCACCGACTACCGCGCCAAAGGGGGCAACCATCAGTATCAGTCCTACAACGGCCGCTTTACGCAGCAAGTGCCGCCGGGCAAGTATCTGGTCCGCATCACGCGCGGGCCGGAATACGACCTGGTGGAGCGGGAGATCGAGGTCGGCAAAGGGCAGCAGATCACCGTCTCGGCGGTGCTACGCCGCACGGTAGACACGCGCGGCTGGGTGGCGACGGACTTCCATGCCCATTCGACCCCCAGCGGCGACAACTACTGCAACACCGACGACCGCATCACCAATTTCGCCGCCGAGGGACTCGAGTTCATTCCCACCACCGAGCACAACCGCTTTTACGACTGGACGCCGCACATCCAAAAGCTCGGTCTCGAGCGGGATCTCAAGACGATCGTCGGCATTGAGCTGACCGGGCCCGGGCAGCACTTCAACGCTTTCCCGCTTCAGGTGATCCCTTACGCGCAGGACGGCGGCGCTCCCGCCTGGCAGTACGACCCGCGCATCAATGCCATCGTGCTTCGCAACCTGTTCGAAGGCGGCCCCGAGCGCTGGGTGCAGGCCAATCATCCGACCGTGGGCTGGGTCTTCAACGACCGGAACCAGGACGGCGTCGCCGACGGCGGTTTCGTGGGCTTCGAGCGCCTGGTGGACGCCGCCGAGGTCTGGAGCACGGAGATCCTCAATCTCAATCCGTTCTACGAACTCCAACTGCCCGGCCAGCCGGCTCGCACCGTCGAGAACCGTACCTTCGGCTGGCTACAGATGCTCAACCAGGGCCGGCACATCTGGTGCGTGGCCGTCAGCGACGCGCACCGGATCTTCGGCAACGGCGCCGGCTCCTGGCGAACCTATGTGCCGAGCTCGACCGATATCCCCGGGGAGATCGACTACCGCGAGATCATCCGCAACGCCAAGGCGGGCCGGATGATGATCACCAACGGGCCTTTTCTCGAGGTGACGACCGAGGACGGCCTTCCGATCGGCTCGCGCGTCATCTCGGCCGGGGGAATCCGCCTGAAGGTGAAGGTCCAGGCGCCCAACTGGTTCGACGTCGACCGCGTGCAGGTGCTGGTGAACGGCCGGCCCCGGCCGCAGGACAACTATACGCGCCGCAGCCACCCCAGGATGTTCCGGGACGGTGTGGTGAAGTTCGACGAAACGCTCACGGTGTCGCTCCAGCAGGATGCGCATCTGATCGTGGTGGCCACCGGGGAGAATTCGAAGCTGGAGAAGGGCTGGGGCTTGAGCTGGGAGTCGGGCATGCACCCGGTGGCCTTCACGAACCCGATCTACGTCGACGTCGACGGCCAGGGCTTCCAGCCGAACGGCGACACGCTGGGCCACCCGCTGCTCGTGGCCAAACGGTGAGTGGGGACTTCCCGAACCGGCACAGGAGCTGCCTAACGCTCTCCCCTCAGTTGATCTGATCGCACTTTGGCCCTCCGGCAGTGGCGCCGGAGGGCCAAGCCTTTCGCTTTCGCCTTCTCTTCTTTCTTCCCCATCCCCGTGGAGGGAATCTCCGGTGTCGGCGCCGGACCGCTTGTGGAAGTTGACTGGCGGTGCGGGACGTGGGAGGATGTATCGCTCGCCGAGTTTTTAAGGGAAAATCTGGTCTTGATGGCCTAGATTGGCAAGTCATCGCTCAAAATCGGCGTAAAACTCTTGACAGATGGAAAGAAACGGCCGATAATGGTCCCGGAGGCGTCACTCTGGACGACC
>CALJWR010000131.1 GCA_937976685.1 uncultured Verrucomicrobiae bacterium | reverse complement strand
CGATCCGTCAAAGAACGCCAGCGGTCCCTTCTCGTACGTCATCGTGCCGACCAGCCCGAAGGTGTCGGTGCGTGCCGGCCGCCGGGCCGGTTCCCGTTCCCGGGCCGGCTGACGGCCTGAGCGGCTCGCGTTGAATATATTCCGTTCCACCACCACGCGAAAGGACGCGTAATCCGCCCGGGTCGTGGCATTCGTGGCCTCCGCGCCCCGAGCGGCGACGAACGCGGCGGCCAACGCGGCCGCCCCCGCAATTCCCATGAACCGGTTTCCCTTCATTTGCCTTTGCCGTCGGCGGGCAGGGCCAGCAGTGCGCTCACCTGCAAACCCAAGGTCAGTTGTTCCCCGTTGTCATCCCGGGCCGTCAGATCCAGCGCTTCCACACGCAGGGCCAGCGGATCCTGTTCCACGTTGTACAAGAAGCGTGTGATCGCCGAAAGGTTACCAAAAGCGTCCACACGGCATTCCAGCAGGGGACGGTCGTCGGCGGTGCGTTTCCACTGGGGTTTGATGCCCCGGATGCCCACCCGGCTTTCCGAGGACCACCGCTCGAAGGCTTTCAGGAGTTGTGTTTCGGCGGCGGACGGCTCGGCTGGCAGCAGATTCGTCTGCTGGCGGGACCAGTCCTCCCGGATGTAGCGCTCGCGCAGGAGCAAGGTTTCTCCGGCGGTCACAGTTTGCTTCAGCTTGGCGATCTCCGCCGCCCGGGCGTCCCAAGTGTCCAGCAGCCACCGGAGCACGATCCGGTCCGCCACCCATACGACCACCACGGCGATGGCCAGAATGCCGAGCATTTGCTGTCGGTTCTTGAACTTCATCGGGCGCCTTTCTCCTCCCAGCGGAAGCTGAAGGTGAACTGCAGGGGCGTGCCGCCCTGCAGCGGGCCACGCAGCAGGTCCTTGACGCCGCTGGCCGTGCGCAACCGGTCAATGGTCTGGATCAGTGCCTGGTTGCTGCGCGCCGTGCCGCTGCAGGTCACCGTGGTGCCTTCCTGCGGCCCGGTGAGTTCGCGGATGGTGACGGTCTTGGCTGAGACGCTCCCGTCCTCGGGAAACGCTTCGGTGAGGCGGCGCAGGATGGTCAGCGAGCGGAACGAATCGTCGAACCACGGCCGCAACTTGCGATTTTCCTGGTTCAAGCGCTCCACCTCCGTCACTCGGGCCTTGATGCCGCTCCACTTGCCGCGCCAGTACGCGAGCTGCGCCTGCTGGATGCCGAAGGCCAGCAACACCAGCGCGGCCACCGCTCCGGCCGTGGCCCCCGCCACCATCAGCTTTTGCGAGCTGTAGCGGGCGGAAAGTTGCTGCCACTTGCTGATCTTGGGCGGGAGAAAATCAAGGGCCAGCTTCCCGTTGGCCAGGTATTGCACCGCCAGGCCCAACTCCGGCGTGATGCGGGAGCCGGGAGTCACTTGCAGTGCCAGATCGCCCGCCGCGTAACGTACCTCGTGCTCGATCGCGAGGTCCAGCGCGCTCAGGCGCGAACGCAAACCGGCCGCAAGTTCTTCCGCCGCGCGACCGCGACCAATCACCGACAGCGTTCGCAGGCCATCGCGCAGGTCCTGCGGAAGCTGGCCCAGTGAGATGCGGATGTCCCGGGCCAGTTGATCAAGGGGATCCTCCGCGGCGTCGTGAGCCGGATGACCGGCCACATCCATGATCCGCAACGCGGCCACGCCCGCACCGCAACCAAACTGGAGGGTCACTTCCTCACCGGCCACGAACAACGTGGCCGAAGCGCCTTCGGGGGTGCCGCCGCCGGGATGCCGCGGGAGGGCCGCGATGCCCAGCCCAAAGCCGAGCGGACGTAACTGCGCCGCACGCAATACCGCGTCGAGCCGGTCCACGTTTTGCCGCGACACCCCCAGCAGCGTGGCCCAGGCGTCACCTCCCGGCGTGCAGTAGCGGGACTGTGCCACCGCCAAGCCTTCGACGTTGGTGGGGAAACCGCGCTCCGCCTCGAGGTCGAGAAAGCTTGCCAGGTCAGCCTCGGAAAGCTCGGGCAGCTTCACGTTGACCTGCAATACCCAGGCCGCCGGCAGCCCCAGGACACAGGCGCGCTCCCGGACGCCCTCCGCGTCGAGAAGTTTGCGAATCTCGCGGCCGACCAGGTCCGGTTCCGCAGTGAGCGGGTCCAGCGACAACGGCGCACAAAAAGTGTGCTTGACCTCGACGGAGCCGTTGGTTCGCCGGACTTCCACCCCGGCCAGGGTGGAGCCCTCCAGCGAGAGCGCGAGCAAAGCCGTCGCCGGCTGGCGTTTGCGGACCAGCAGACTTGCCGGGTTGAACTCAGACCATTTCATGCCCCTCACCTCCAACCTGCCGGGCCCGTTCCCACACTCCCGAACGCCGGCACGCCGGCCTGGCGCGCGGCCCAGATCACTTCGCGAACTTCCCTGCCCAGCGCCCAGCCCAAATGCGTGAAGTCCTGCCGGGCCGCCACCCGTGGCGTGCCTTCCGAGGTGTCGAACACGTAGCGAACGCGCTGGTAGCCGCGGCCGTGACGGCCCACCGCCGCCAAGTCCGCTGTGAACTGGTAGCTGCGGCCCGTCAGGTAGGGCCCGGCCTGGATGGCGGCCGCTTCGTCCAGCACGTCCTTCACCCAGCCCACCGAGGTGGAACGGAGTTGGTTCTGCCGGGCGGCCACGAGGGCCGGCGCATTTTCCGGGCCGATGCCCGGAATGCAGGCCAACACTGCCTCGCTGGCGGTGTTCACGTTCACCAGCCCCTTGACCACCGAGTTCGTGGAAGCGGTGAGGTAGCCTTCGATCATCTCAAATTCGTCCGCTGTCAGGCCGCTGCGAATGTAGAACTCCAGGACGCTCGAGAACGTGTTGGTCAGGGTCGTGCCGCCGGCACCACCGCCGCCGGGGCCACCTCCTCCGCTCCCAAGGCCTGCGCCCAGTTGCGCGAGGACCTGATTGGCGCGGTCCGTACCGAGGAAGTCCTGCAGCAGGGTGACCAGTTCGGTGGTGTTGGTACCGGCCAGGTTCACGCGCGTACTGCCATCGGGAGCGGTGTTGGGTTCGCGAGTGTACACGGTCAGATACTCGAACAGGCCGGCGTCGAGCACACCGTCCTGATTGTCGTCCGGCATCGTTCGCGTACCGTCGCGTTCGTTGGGATCCAGCGCTCCATTGAGATTGGTGTCCTCACCGATCAGCAGGGCCAGTTCCGCGCCATACACCATCCGCAGTTCTTCCACGGACTCGAACGGCGCGTTCTTGCACCGATAGGACGGGTTGAGCCGTTGATAGGTTTCGTCCTCGGCGCCGTTGGGCGTCACGTCGCTGTCTGCGTCGCGCCAGTCCACGATGGCGGCGGCAAGCTGCGGCGTCATGCCCGGCAGCAGTTCCAGCATCGCGACCGTCGCGGTGTTGAGGTTGAGTTTCGACGCCTCATCCACGAGGCCGAAGTAGGGTTCATCGGGCCGGGATTGTTGTGGATCGCGACCGATGAACCACACCGTCGCCCCGCCGACGGGCAAGGCCTCGGGTTCGTAGGTGATGACCTCCGGCACCATGCCCGGCTCATCCACGTTCATGAGGATGTTGCTCACGTACCGGGCCGCCCCGGCGATGGCCTGAGCCGCCTCAAGCGATGCCACGCGATGATCCGCGCTGCGCAGCTCAAAGTTCATCGTCCCTGCGAAGTACAGGGTCAGACTGACCAGACCGAACGAAATCCAAAGCACGATGATCAGGACGGAGCCGGTCACGCGGCGGCCGGGGCGCGGCCGGAGGGCCGGCGCGCCCTCGCTCGCCGAATCAGGCACCGATCTGTTGCGCTGGACCCTCACGCGTTGCCTCAACCCGCGGCGGCGGTCTGATTGGTGGCGGATTGCGCGGACGGCTGGACCACCACCGGCACGACCAATTCGATCGGCTGCTCCAGCAGGCGATTGGTCTGACCGGCGGCGAGGTAGAGCTTTAGCCTGATGGCGGCGGGCAGGGAGTTCGTTTCGACGGTGGAATCCCAGTAGTCGCGCCATTGCGTGCCGTCGTGGTACTCGAAGAGCAGCGCCTCGACCCCGCTCATCAAGAACTGGTCTTCCGCCAGATCGGTCAGGACAGGGAGCAGGTTGCGACTGACGCTCCGGTAAAGATCCAGTCCCAACGTGTCGTTCGTGGGCTGGGTCAGGCGATAGGCCACGCGCTGAACGGTGGCCCACGGCATCGTCGGCGAAAGAATTCCCACCGCCGTGTACCAGAACGGTCCCGCCTGGCCGGGTTCCGTTTGCTGGGTGGGAATGGCCTGCAGGTGCCCGGCCAGAACGCCTCCCGGCAAGACCACGTTGGCCAGGTCGCGTTGGATGATCGCAAGGGTCTGCTGCAGGGGAACCGCCCGCTCGAGACTGGCCGCCGTGCGGTTGCGCAGGCGGAGCGCGCCGTGAAAGACCGCGTGCATGGCGATGAGGACGACCCCGAAGATCACCACCGCCAGCAACACCTCGATCAACGTGAAACCGCGCCGGCAGTCTGGGGAAGCGGGGAAAATGGGGCACGATGCGTTCACGGGCTCACCTCCATCCCGGTGGTGGTGGCTGGGGCGTTGGTCAGCGTTGTCAGCCCGGCCGACGGGTCCATCAGCGTGCTCAGGCGAACATCGTATTCCTGTCCCTGCACGCGGAAGAAAACGTCCACGTGGAGCACCCGGAGCACGCCCAGTTCCCACGGCTCGCTCTGGGCGCGCCAAACGTACTCGTGAACGCCCTCGAAGAGATTTCCGGACGGGTTGCTCGACTGCCATTGCCCGGTGACCATGAGCTCGTTCAGCATCCGGTCCGCGATCCGCGCGGCCACTGCCTTCCGTTCCGCCACCTGCCCCGCGCGACTGGCGATCTGGAGCCCCTGCACCGCCACCGGGATGACAATCGCCATAAAAACCAGCGCCGCCAGCACTTCGGCCAGCGTGAAGCCCGCGCGGGCGGGCCTAGCGACGCAGGAGGGTTGGCGGGTTCGTCCAAATCTCATAGCTCAGCCGGTTGAAACTCTGCGCCACCCACAGCCGCGCGGCGGACCGGTCGTTCCGGCCCTCGCGAAACTCGACCCATCGGGGCAGGTTTTCCGTGATGAATCCATCCGGATTGAAACGAAACCATACCAGGTTTTTGATGGCGGTGGCGCGTTCCGTGTACTGCGTGAGGTCAAGATCGGGCGGCAAAGTCGCCGCGCGGTCCAGCAGGTCGGAGAGGAGGCTGCTTGTTGGCGGGATCTCGGCCTCGATTTCCACCTTGTCGTCCACCCGGAACTCGAGCGCCTGATCATCGTGCTCGAGGTAACTGGAATCGGCCTCCAGGCCGTAGAGCCGGTTCTCGGGATCGAGCCATACCACCATGGGTACACCCTCGGACACCGCGCGGCTTTGGGCATGGCGGATCAAGGCGAGGAAGCGGGTGGCTTCGGAGTCCAAGCCGCGACCCCGAAAGAACCGCGCGAGCGAGGGCGCCGCGAGGGACAGCACCGTCAACAGCATTGCCATGACGAGGATCAGCTCGATGAGCGTGAAGCCCGCGCGCGGAGGCGGTGCGCCGTTCACGCTCTGCGGAATGGACCGGCGGCAGCGCATGTGGGCGGGTCAGCGGCTGCCGGACGGTTTCCAGTTGGTGATGTCGTCGTCGGTGCCCTCGCGGCCATCCGGTCCCATGGAGCTCAGGTCGTAACCGGTGGTGTTGAACTTGCCCGGACAGTTGTAAATGTACGGGTTGCCCCACGGGTCAACGGGCAGGCCGCCTTTCGCCTGCAGGTACGGTCCGCGCCAGTTTTGAGCATCGCGCGGCTGCTCGATGAGGTCTTGCAGCCCGTTGCTGCCTTTCGGGTAGTAGCCATTGTCCACCTCGAACGCATCCAACGCCGTGCCGAAGGTGGCGATCTGCGTCTGCGCTGCGGTGATTTTGGCCTGCTCGGTACGGCCGGCGAACTTGGGCACCACAATCGCCGCCAGCACGCCCAGGATCACGAGCACCAGCAACAACTCGATGAGGGTGAAGCCCCGCGAGCGCCGCCGTTCGCAAGTAGCGGCCCGCAGGCCGGAGGCCGGCGCCCCTCGCCGCGCTCGGTCGCTGGGGGGGCGGGTTTCCAACGTCGGATGGTCGCTGCGGACTTCGGTCTTCAGATGCGCATTCATAATCGTGTTCAAGGGGTTCACTTGATGTAGTCCTGCAAGGTGAAAATGGGGATCACCATGCCGATGAAAATCGTGCCGATAAAGCCGGCGATCAGGAACAGCAGCAGCGGTTCCGCCATCGCCACGGCGGTCTTGAGTCGGCGGTCGAGGTCGCCCTCGGTTACGTTCGCGATTCGCACCAGTTCAGTGTCCAGCTTCCCGCTCTCCTCCGCCACCGAGATCATTTCGAGCACGGAGCCGGAAAAAAGCCGGGGACACTCCGCCAGGCTCTTGCCCAGCGGTTTGCCCTCCTTGACGAGGTCAATCGAGTTGGCCACGGCGTCCACGAGGATCTGATTGCCGATCGAGCGGCGCGCCACGTTGAGGCAGTTGATCAAGGGCACGCCCGCACCGAGCAAGGTTCCCAACATCCGGCAAAACCGCGCCATGGCATACTGGGCCACCAGATTGCCCACCGTTGGCAGCCGCAGCACCAAATCCTCCCACGCCCGCCGTCCCGCCGGCGACTGCAGCCAGTTGCGCGCGAGCAGGTAGCCGACGCCGACGGCCAGCGCCACCAGCAACCCATACGAGCGGAGAACGTCACTCGCCCCCACGATCAACTGGGTCAGCATCGGGAGCTTCGCGCCGAACCCGGCAAAGATCCCCTGGAACCGGGGGATGAAGAAGACCAGCAAGAACACTAGCACGCACAGCGCGAGCACCAGGAGGATGGACGGATAGAGCAGCGCGGTCAGCACCTTGGCCCGCATCTCTTTCTCGCGCGCTTGGAAGTCCGCGATCTGAGCCAGCACCACATCCAGGAACCCGCCGGTCTCGCCCGCCTCCACCATCGCGACGTACACGCGCGGGAACACGTCTGGCGACTGGGCCATCGCGTCGGCCAGGGACATGCCGTCCACGACCAAATCGTGAATTTCCTTCCACTTCGCCATCGCCGCGGGATTCGCGCCCTCGCGGGTGAGGATGACCAGGGCCCGGCTCAGTGGCACGCCGGCGGCGAGCAGACTGGACAACAACCGCGTGAAATCCTCCAGGATGCGGCCGGTAATACGGCCGCGGGTGGCGGTGCCAGCAGTCTCCTCGGGATCGGCGGCGGTAGCGGCTGCGGCAGCCGCTTTGGCGGGGGAGGGCTTGCCATTCCGCCCGGCTTTGGCGCTGCCGTTTTCCGCGAGGCTGATCGGCCGCAGACCGCGGCTTTCGACTGCCCGGAGCGCTTCCTGGCGGCCCCCCGCCTCCAGTTCGCCCTCGGCGATTCCGCCGTCCGCCTGCAACGCCCTGTATCGAAAACGAGCCATCTGGGAAGCCCGCGGGAGTCTCAGCCCTCATTCAAGACGAGGCTGGCCGGCGACGGGGCGTCCCCGTTTGCCGCCGACTTGCCGTTGGTGGACAACGAGACCTCCTTGGCCGTCGTGACGCTGAGCACTTCCTCCACTGTGGTTACGCCCAACCGCACCAGGCGCCAGCCGTCTTCAGCCAGGGTCTTCATGCCGGTGCGCCGGGCCGCGTCCCGAATCTGGTCGGAGGACCCGTTCCGCAGCACGAGCTGGCGGATTTCGTGATCGCTGTCCATCCACTCAAAAATCGCGCGGCGGCCGTAAAAGCCGGTATTCCGGCACTCGCGACAACCGACCGAACGGTAGATGACCGTATCGGCGGGAATTCCGAGCTGGCGCTTCAACTCGGCCGCCGTGGGGGAGTTGTCCACCGCCTTGCACCGTTCGCACAGCGTCCGCACCAGCCGTTGGGCGAGGACCGCTTCCAGCGAGGAGGCGACCAGGTAAGGCTCCACTCCCATGTCCACCAACCGCGTCAGCGCGCCCGGCGCGTCGTTGGTGTGCAGGGTGGAGAAGACGAGGTGGCCGGTGAGCGAAGCCTGCACCGCGATCTGCGCGGTCTCCTTGTCCCGGATTTCACCGACGAGAATCACGTCCGGGTCATGGCGCAGAATGGACCGCAGACCGCGCGCGAAGGTCAGCCCCGCCTTCTCGGAGACTTGAATCTGGTTGACGCCCTTGAGCTGGTACTCGACCGGGTCCTCGATGGTGATGATCTTTCGGTCGGAGTCATTGATCTCCTGCAACGCGGTGTACAGCGTCGAGGTCTTGCCGCTGCCGGTGGGGCCAGTCACCAGGATGATGCCGTGCGGGAGCTGGAGCACGCGGCGGAAGCAGTTCAACTCGCGGGTGTCCATCCCCAGTTCCTGCATGCCCAGCAGGGTGGCGTTCTGCCGCAGCAAGCGCATCACCACGGCCTCCCCATGCAGCATGGGGATCACGGACACGCGGATGTCCACCTCGGCGTCGTCAATGCGCACCTTGATGCGCCCGTCCTGCGGCAGCCGTTTCTCCGCAATGTTCAGATGGCTGAGGATTTTGACGCGCGACACGATCGCCGGCTGAAACCGCTTCAACTGCGCCGGCACCGGCACGTCCTGCAGCACACCGTCAATGCGGTAGCGGATGCGGAACTCGTCCTCAAACGGCTCGAGATGGATGTCCGAGGCGCGCAACTCGATGGCGTCGCGGAGAACCTGGTTCACGAACCGGATGATCGAAGCGTCCTCGGCTGCCTCGTCGAGGTTGGCGCCCTCGTCCCGGTCCTCATCCACCACCTGAAGCGGTGCCTCTTCATCGAGCGTGTCAATGGTGTCCGCGCCCACGCCCAGGCGCTTCTTCATCTCGCGCTGGATCGCTTCGGAGGGCGCCAGCACGGGCCGCAAGCGCAGCCCCGTGAGGCTGCGCAAAGCGTCCAGCCCCTGCGTCGCGAATAAGCGGCTCGTGGCGACTTCCACGCTGCCGTTGACGCGGCGCAGGGGCAGTAGTTCGTCCTTCAACAACAGCCGGGCTGGAAAGAGCGAAAGCACTTCCCGGTCCGGTTCCACGTCATCGAGGGAAGTGAACGGAACGTTGTATTCCTGAGCCAACCACCGGAGGACACCCTCCTCGGTCTCGAGCAGCGGCGTGCCCGTTGCCTCCGCGCGACGAGCCAGCGCCCGGGCATCTGCGAGCGACACCTGCCGGGCGGCAAGCATTCGCTGGAGCAGGTCCGGGAGGGGTGCGTCTGCCACGGCGGGGTCCTTCATGATCGCTCGAGGTGGCCGGCGGCCGGACTAATTCAGCAGGCCCATGAGGACCGCCTGAGCCTCCTGCTTCGCAGTCAGGACCTTTCGTAGATTGTCTTGCGCTGCGGCCAGGTTCGCCTCCCTGGCTTTCCGCGCATCACGGTATTTCGCCAAGGCGGCCTTGATCTCGGCGGCGGAGGCGTTGGATTCCACCGCGCGTTGGAGGGCCTCCAGTTCTGGCATGGGTTCACCGCCGAAGGCACGGCGGGCATCGCGGGCCTGGTCGCCACCCGGACCTCCCGGACCGCCGGGCCGTCCCATCAAGCCCCGGCCCATCGCGCCGAAACCGACCTCGCGACGCGCTTCACTGACCTTGGCGATCAACGGCTCGATGGCCTTCCACTCGTCTTCATTGGTGATTCCCAGTTGTTCGCGATACCGCTCCATCATGCGTTGCTGCATCTGAGCGGGATCGAAGTTCCCGCGTTGGCCTCGCTGGCCCTGGCCGCCCGGACCGCCGCCCTGTTGTGCCAGCGCCAGACCAGTGCTCGCCATGACTCCCGCCAGCGTCAACGCCAGCACTCCCGTCCGAATGTTGAGTCTCATTTTGTCTCTGTGTGTTGGATGTTGTTCTGTCGTAACTGCGAATGACCCACTCCGGGCCACGGTCAACAGAGACGAGCCAGCCGCTGGACAAGTTACATCGCAATTCGGCGCGGACGAAGCATTTCGCGCTCGCATCCAGCCCATCTGCCTTCGCGCGCGTCCGGTATGCGTGATCTGCAGCCTGCCGATGGGCTGCAGCGTGCAACGCTTGCGCAGGCGCGGCCGGGAATCGTCCAGGCTCGACTGGGATGGGCGTGGCGGAACCACTGGGACGCGCTGGCGGTAGCGTCAAGTTTTTCCACCGCGCCGAAGGGCTTCCGACGCCAGTCCATCGCTTTGTCTCGGTGGACACCGCGACCGGCGGATCGCCAAGGCGTCGGGCGCCAGCCGCCTCGGCGAGACCGCCTGAAATCGAAGCTGCCCCATTGAGCCAACGGCCCGCGGGGGTGTGGTTCCCGGGTGCCTCCGCGCCCGCGAGTTCGCTCAAGGTTCGAACGAACTCAGCGCGCGTCACGTTCCACGTGACCGTCCAGAAAAGCCGCCTGCGGATGAAGACGGCAGCGCACGATCACGGTCTGCGCTGGATCGGATTCGTTCGCCATCTTCAATCCGGGCTTGAGGAATTCGTAGCTGGTGCGGCTGGCGGCCACGTCGTCCCAGGAAAGAGGCTGCCCCTGCTTCGCGGTGTCCAACGGGCACACGAGGAAGCGGGCATCATCGCCGAGATACGGTTTCAGGGCGGCGAAGTCGTTCGGCAGCGTGTCATCGTGATCGGTGGCGTAAAGGTGCATGCCCAGAGCGATCTGCCTGAGGTGGTTCATGCACTTGATCTGCTGCGCGCGCTCCTTGGCTTTGCCGAGCGCGGGCAGAAGCATCCCGGCCATGATGGCCGTGGGGGCCACGACCGCCGAACTGACCAACATGGCGGCCGGCTCCTGGGTCCCCTGACTGACCACTTGCGAACTGGTGGCATCCGTCCAGCCCACCGCGTAAGAGGCCGCCGTGGTGGACCCGCCAAAGACTTTCTGCAGACCCGCGAAGTCAGGGACTGGCCCCGTGTTCTGGGCTGCCGTCTGTTTCAGCACCGCCTGCTGTACTTGGATGAGTGTTTCCCCAAAACGCGCGCTCACAAAGCTGAAGCTGTTTCCCTCGGCCGGCAGGCCTTTGGCCAGACGCTGCCACTCGGCCGAGGACTTGAGACCGGGTTGCTTGCCGCTCCGAACCTGGTCCGCCCGCTCGATCAGTTGATCGGTCGAGGCGACCAACAGGTACTCACCCACGCGCGCCACCGTCGGCCGCACGGCGAACGGCACCGGCGCCGGCACGTTGAGTGAGCGCCAGCGGGCCGTGTCGGTCCGGCCACTGGTGGATTGGGGATTCTGACTGATGGCCGCGTCCAGCCAGTCGTACAATGTGTCGTCCCGGACCTTCAGGGCGATCAGCAACGCCGGCTCCGGCAGGTCCTTCAACTCGAGCCCTTCCGCTTGAAAGGTGAACTTCCGCCTCGCGTCCAGCGTCAGGGCGATGCCCAGTTCGCCGCCGTACGAAGACAAGTGTTCCTCGAGCGCACGCCCCGAGGCCTGGCGGATGTTGGACGAGAGCTCCCGCAGGCCCTCGGCCAGGGGAGCGAGCTGGGCGTCGTCCGCCAGCCGCAGGAACGCATCCCAGACGGCCTTCAGATCCAGGTCGCCAAAGCCCGCCCACGCCGTGTCCGCCGGGAGAATGTCCAGCGCAGCGAGCGGATGGGGCTGGGTGCCGAACCACTGCCACAGGTAACCTTCCGCGCCGGCCGCCCGTTGGGCCACGAAGCGCGTGCGGTAGAAGCCCTTTTCCAGGGCGATGCCGCTGAGTCCGATCCCGGCAACCCCCTCCACGCCGCTGCGCCGCGCGAGGTTCTGGATGGCGGCGAACGCCTGGTCAATTCCCTGCCGTTCCTCCGCGCCGAGGTCGGGCAGGCTCAGGACAAACTCCCGCAGCGCCCCAACTTTGCCGCCAAGGTTGCCGAGGAATTGATCGGTCGAGAGGTAGGCATAGAGACTGCCCCCGGCGTCAAGTTTCGCCGTGACCTCGCGAAACACGGTGGGTTCGGCGGACGCAAGGATGGGTTGCGGGGCAGCCTCCTGCGCGAGCGCCATCAAAGCGCCGCAGCCAAGGGCTTGGGCCAGGGGAAACAGGGCACGCATGGTTTTCATGATCGGTATGGGACAGGCACGACGCTGATACTGCTTGCTGCCGTTGCTGTCATCGAGAATTCCCGTTGTGGTTTGTAACTTACGGATCATTGGACCGGCCTGGTCGCGACTCGTGTCGCGTCTTTTTTGCCGCAATCGCGACCTCGAGGGCGCGGGAGTGACGGGAGCCGCGATAACAAAATGTCCTTTGACAAGCGGCAGTTTCTGGCAAACGAGTAACTCGGGGCTCTTGGCCAGTCACCAAAGCGAGAGCGACTTATGACCGATCACGAATACCGCGACGCCCGCGCTTCCGACCCGGGAACACCGCTGGCTGGACGGCCTCACAACGGGGAGCGGATTCTCCACACGGAGAAGATTCAGATTGAACGCAAGGTCTTCGTCTTTTCGCTGCGCGAGAATTCCCGCGGCCGTTTCCTCCGGATCACCGAAGATGTCGGCGGGCGTCGTGACGCCATCATCGTTCCCGCCCCGGGCTTGAGGGAATTTGGCGAGGCCTTGGAAGCCATCGCCCGCCAAGCGCGCGAGGAGAGCCCGGCGCCGGCAGCGGTGTAGTTTCCCTGACCGATCAAGCGGCGGCTGGGCGGACCTTCTTGCGGGGTGCTGCGGCCGTTCGTCGCCCGCGGACGCGCGGGGCGTCGTTCCACAAGCCCTCGAGATCGTAGAACTCCCGAACCTCCGGGCGCATCACGTGGACCACCACGTCAAAGTAGTCCAGCACCACCCAGTTGGTTTTAACCGTCCCATCGGTGGCGCGCGGCCGGAGCCCCGCCTCGGCGCGAATCTTCTCCTCGATTTCGTCCACGATCGCCCGCAAATGGGGTTCGCTGGTGCCGCTCGCGATGACGAAGTAATCCGCCACGGTGGACAGCTTGCGCAGGTCGAGGATGACGAGGTTCTCCGCTTTCTTGTCGTCCGCGAGTTCGCGGCATCGGAGGGCGAGCTTTCGTGAATCCATCGTTGCCGGGAATTTGCCGCGGCCGCGTTCAGAGATAAAGCCGATTATTGCGAATCGCCTCTGCCACCGGCCCCGGC
The DNA here is from genome assembly GCA_937976685.1 of uncultured Verrucomicrobiae bacterium. Taxonomy (GTDB): domain Bacteria; phylum Verrucomicrobiota; class Verrucomicrobiia; order Limisphaerales; family J093; genus JADJWF01. The sequence goes on along the minus strand of CALJWR010000131.1, from coordinate 9,414 downwards.
ACCAGCAGGTCAATGGGGCAGCCCGCGCGCACGCGGGTGCGGATTTCGGACGACGACACCCCGAGGGGAAAACCGCGCACGGTCCGGAGTCGGAACGGCGCCGGCAGGACGGCCGGACGTTCACCCGGCCGGGGGATGACCACGAACTCCACCAAGTGGGCCAGGGCCTCGGCTTCGCGCCACTGGGGCAACGCGGGCACGTGGTCGGCGCCAATCAAGTAGAACAGTCGGGCACCGGGGTGCTGCGCGGCGTATTCCCGGGCGGTCTCGATGGTGAAGGAAACCCCTGCGCGGCGGATCTCCCGGTCATCCAGTTCCCAAGCCGGCCGACCGGCCAGTGCCAGCCGGAGCAACCGTAGCCGTTGCGGCGCCGGCGCTGGCGGCGAGGCGGGCTTGAAAGGCGATTGGGCCGCCGGAATGAAATAAACGCGATCCAGCCCGAACTCCTCCTGCGCCGCCTGTGCCACCAGCAGGTGCCCCAGGTGGACCGGATCAAACGAGCCGCCGAAGAGGCCAAGCCGGGCGGGCGGTGGATGGGGTGGCCCGGGTTCCGCCCTGGCCGGGGCGATCTGCTGCGTCGCGCTCATTGCGTCCAAGCCTACCTGAACCGCGCAGCGGTGGCGAGGCCATCGGGTAGCGGTACCCCGGGCCTTTGGAGGGGCAAACGATTCGCGGCGGGCTTTCTGATTGTCCGCGCCACGCAGTACGACCAATCTTCCGGTCGTCATGCCACCTCCCTCCATGCTTCTCGCGCTGGCGTGGACTCGATTTGCCTTTGCGTCTTTCGTCGCTCTCACCGTCGCGTCCTGGACGGCAGCAGGCGGAGAGCCCGCGACGGCGGCCGGGCCACCGCTTTCCCCCAACGCGCTGGAGGCGAGCCCGGATGGCGCACGGTTGTACATCGCCTGCGCGACGGGCGAGCGACTGCTGAGCTTCGATGTCGCTTCCCGGTCGGTGGTCGCCTCCGTGCCGCTTCCCGCGCCGCCGACCGGGCTCGCGCTCGCCGCCGATGGGTCGCGCCTGTTCGTGACCTGCGCGCGGCCAAGGAGCTTGGTGGCGGTCGTGGATTTATCCAAGGGCGCGATCCTGAACCAATTCTCCGCAGGCCATACTGCAGGAGCGCCGGTTCTGAGTCCCGACAACCACACGCTCTACGTGTGCAACCGGTTCAATAACGACGTGAGTTTCCTCGACACTGCCAGCGGGCGTGAGCTGCGACGTGTGAAGGTCCGACGCGAGCCGATTGCCGCCGACGTGACCCCGGACGGCCGCTTCCTCCTGGTGGCCAACCATCTGCACGACGGGCGGGCCGACGCGGATTACGTTGCCGCCGTCATCAGCGTCATTGACACGACGCGGGGCGACGTCGTGAAGGAATTGCTTTTGCCGAATGGCAGCGGGGTCCTCCAAGACTTGCGGATTTCGCCGGACGGGCAGCACGCGGTCGTGACCCATCTGCTGGGGCGACACCACCTGCCCACCACGCAACTTGAGCGCGGCTGGATGAACTCCAACGCGAAGACGATCCTCCACCTCGGTCGGCTGGAGACCGTGAACACGGTGCTGCTCGACAGCCCCGACCGGGGCGCGGCCAACCCGTGGGGCTGCGCCTGGTCGGCAGATGGCAGCGCGCTGGTGGTCACCCACGCCGGCACTCACGAACTGAGCGTGGTGCGGTTCCCAGAACTGCTGGCGAAGCTGGGCAAGGTTCCTGCGGCACCTCCGACCGGGCCGGGCGCGGAATACGTCGGGGCCTCCCGAACCCGGGCAGATGTTCCCAACGACCTCGCCTTCCTCGTCGGCATCCGGCAGCGCTTCGGTCTTCCGCCAGGCGACCGCGGACCGCGCGCGGTCGTGATGGTCGGGTCGCGCGCCTGGGTGGCCAACTATTTCTCCGACACGCTGGCCACCGTGGACGTCGCGGCCGCGCATCCGAGGTGGGAATCGGTGTCCTTGGGGCCGCGACCTGCGATGAGCATCGTTCGCCGCGGCGAGGTCTATTTCCATGACGCCACGATTTGTTTTCAAGGCTGGCAGAGCTGTGCGTCTTGCCATCCGGGTGACGGCCGGGTGGACGCGCTGAACTGGGACCTGCTCAACGACGGCATCGGCAATCCGAAAAACAACAAGAGCCTGCTGCTGTCACACCGAACGCCGCCGGCCATGAGCATCGGGGTGCGCGAGACGGCCGGGATGGCGGTGCGGGCCGGCCTGCGCCACATCCTCTTCACGGTCCAGCCGGAGGCGGTGGCGGAGGCAATGGATGAGTATCTCAAGGCCCTCAAGCCCGTGCCCAGCCCGCAGTTGGTTGAGGGGGAACTTTCGGCGGCGGCGGTGCGCGGCCGGGAAATCTTCCAGCGTGCCAACTGCGCCGCCTGCCACCCGGCGCCGCTGTTCACGGACCTCGAGTCCCACGACGTTGGCACCCGCGGACCGTTGGATCGGCCAAACGACCGCTTTGACACGCCCACGTTGATCGAGCTTTGGCGGACGGCCCCGTATCTGCACGACGGCTCGGCAGCGACGCTGAAGGAGGTGCTGACGACGCGGAATCCGTCCGATCAACACGGCAAGACCTCCGACCTGACCGCGTACGAGATTGCCGACCTGATCGAGTACCTGCTCTCGTTGTGATCGGACGGGAGCGACGTTGACACCCGATTCGGTCGTTCGCCACAGTGTCGCAAAACTCGGAACCCAAACCGTTATGCAGGTGGTGATTCTTTGCGGTGGTCAGGGCACCCGTTTGCGCGAGGAAACGGAGTATCGCCCCAAACCGATGGTGCCCATCGGCGGCCGGCCGATCCTCTGGCACATCATGAAGCTCTATGCCAGTCACGGGCACAAGGACTTCATCCTCTGCCTGGGCTACAAGGGCGAGATGATCAAGGATTACTTTCGCAACTACCTCTGGAACACGAGCGATGTTACGCTGCGTCTCGGTCGCCAGCCCAAGATCATCTATCACAACCACCACGACGAGGAGGACTGGACGGTCACCCTGCTGGATACGGGTCTGAACACCCAAACCGGCGGCCGCCTGAAGCGTGCCCTGGCCCACGTGCGCGAGGACAACTTCCTGTTCACCTACGGCGACGGATTGACCAACAGCGACATCAACGCATCCATCGCTTTTCACCAGCGTCACGGCAAGATTGTCACGTTGACCGCCGTGAAGCCGCCGGGCCGTTTCGGCGATCTAACCCTGGCCGGCACGTCCGTGGTGGGGTTCAAGGAGAAGCCCAAGCAGCAACTCCAGTTCATCAACGGCGGCTTTTTCGTGCTGCATCGGCGCATCGGCGAATACTTGGAAGGCGACGGTTCGATCTTGGAACAGGAGCCGCTCAAACGGTTGTCCAGCGAAGGGCAGGTCGAGGCTTTTGCGCATCTCGACTTCTGGCAGTGCATGGACACGTTCCGCGAGTGGCAGGACCTGAACCAGCTCTGGGACAGCGGCCGCGCGCCGTGGAAGAACTGGTGAGGCGCGTCAGCCGGCGGGGCTGGCGGAAGGCTCGAGCAGACGCTCCAAGTACACCACGTCCAGCCAGCGACCGAACTTGTAACCGATCTGCCGGAAGTATCCGACTCGTTCAAAACCAAAGCGGGCATGCAGCCGCAGGCTGGCTTCGTTGCCGGAGTCAATCACGGCGATGATCGCGCGCAGCCCCCGCCGCTGCGCGGCCTCGATCAGTGGCGCCAGGAGCCGGGCGCCCAGCCTCTGTCCGCGATGTGCCTCCGCCACATACACGGAGTTCTCCGCTGTGAACTGATACCCCGGCTTGGCGTGGAAGCGGCTCAAAGAGCTCCAACCAGCCACGATGCCCGCCGCGTCCACTGCGACGAAGACGGGCAACCCGTCGCGAACATGCTCCTCGTACCAGGCCAGCCGCTGTTCCAGCGTGCGCGGTTCGTAATCGTACGTTGCGGTGGTGTGGAGAACAGCGTGGTTGTAAATGGCGAGGATCGCCGGCACGTCGTCCCGGGTGGCCGGGCGGATGGCATGGGCGCGGCCGTCAGGCATGCTCAGAAGGGCACTTTGTTGTCGCTCGGGTCCCGTGGCAGGCGGTGCATCACGGCCGCCATGGCCAGCGCGGTCTGCGCCGCCTCCGCGCCGCGATTGTGTTCGTTACCGAGGCAGCGCGCCCGGGCCTGTTCTTCATTCTCCAGCAACAACACTTCGTGAATCAGGGGTTTCCCGGTCTCCACTTGGAGCTGGATCAACGCGTTGGTCACACCGGTGCCGATATGCTCCGCGTGCGTGGTCTGACCGCGAAGGATGACGCCCAGACAGATGATCGCGTCGAAGCCGGGCGAAGTCAGTCGGGCCAGTCGCGCGGCCACGGCGGGAATTTCGAACGCCCCTGGTACGCGGATGATCTTCAACTCGGCGACCTTGGCGGCGAGCAGTTCGGCCCGGGCGGCCCGGAGCATCGCGCCGACATAGCGGCCGTTGTACTCGGAGGCCACGATGACGAATCGTCCGCCGGCAGCCCGGCGTTGATGGCGGGTAACGGGTTGCAGCATGGGAGTCGGGGAAGGGTATTTCGTTTCGTGCAGGGGCGCGGCCATCCGGCAGCCATCCGGCGCCCTTCAGATCAGGTGCCCCATCTTTTCCTTCTTGGTCTTCAGATAGTTTGCGTTGTGCGGGTTGGGTGCGACCCGGATGGGGACCTGCTCAACGATCTCCAGACCGTAGCCTTCGAGTCCCACCAGCTTCTTCGGATTGTTGGTCAGCAGACGAATGGTTTTGAGCCCCAGGTCGGCGAGGATTTGCGCGCCCAGGCCGTATTCGCGCAGGTCCATGCCGTAGCCCAGCTTCAGATTGGCCTCCACCGTGTCGAGCCCGCGCTCCTGGAGTTTGTACGCCTGGATCTTCGGCCCGAGGCCAATCCCCCGGCCCTCCTGGCGCATGTAAACGATCACGCCGGCACCCTCGCGGGCGACCATCTTCATGGCTTGATGCAGTTGCGGGCCGCAGTCGCACCGCTTCGAGCCGAAGACGTCGCCGGTCAGGCATTCGCTGTGGACGCGCACAAGGACGTTCTTCCGGCCGGCCACCTCGCCGCAGACGAGTGCGAGGTGATGCTGGCCGTCGAGTTTCGACCGGTAGAGATGCAGCAGGAAATCGCCGTAGTCCGTGGGCAGATGAATGGTTTCCACGCGCTCGACCAGGCGCTCGCTGGCCCGGCGGTATTTGATGAGATCCTCGATGGTGCCGAGCTTCAGGCGGTGCTTGCGGGCGAAGCGACGCAGTTCCGGCAAACGCGCCATGGTCCCGTCGTTGCTCATGATCTCGCAAATCACGGCCATCGGCCGGCAGCCGGCGAGGGTGGTGAGGTCCACCGCCGCCTCCGTGTGTCCGGCGCGCTGCAACACCCCCCCCTGTTTGGCCCGCAAAGGAAAGACGTGGCCCGGTTGAACGAGGTCGGACGGCGTGGCTGCGGGGTCGGCCATGACCTGGATCGTGCGGGCCCGGTCGGCGGCGCTGATCCCGGTGGTGATGCCGGTGGCCGCGTCCACGCTGACTTGGAAGTCTGTTTTGAAGCTCTCGCGGTTGTGGGAAACCATCCGCTCGATGCCCAGTTGCTGGAGGCGCTCGGAGGTTGTCGGTACGCAGATCAATCCCCGCCCGAACCGGGCCATGAAATTGATGGCCTCCGGCGTGACGTGATCGGCCGCCATCACCAGGTCACCCTCGTTTTCGCGGTCGGCGTCGTCCACCAGAATCACCATCCGGCCCGCGCGGATGTCGGCCACCAGCGCGTCTATGCAGTCGAACATCGGCCTCATCGGGCACGGAAGCTACGAACGGACCGGGGGAATTTCAGTCAGAAAATGGCGCGAGCGCGGCGGGCGGGCGGGATGGGCCACAGTGATTTCGGGCACGGCGGATCAAGTCGGGCAGGGTGCCAACTTCGGCCCGACCTCCCCAAGCCCGCTTCGGGTCCATGGGCGATCGTCCGACGGTGCGGGACTGACCGCCACTCCAATTCTCCGGCAGATCGGCAAGGAAGGCTTGCGTCAGTGGTGACGGCGGGTCCACCGTCTGTCTTCTGTCCTCCCGGCCAGACTGCCCGCCTCACCGCTGATACTCCACTCTCCCGCTCCGGAGTTCGGAGAAGAGCCGATGAATCTTCGGCCTTTCCCCAAGGTGCGCAACTGGCGCTGGCGCGGCGTTCCCTTTCCGGGCTTTGTCCGGCGTGGTGTGCGTCAAAGGGCGTGGGGTGGTTCCCGGCAACTTGTCTTTCGCCTGCCCAAACCCTAGACTTGGGGCATGAAGAACGATGTCGTGCAAGTGGAGATCCGCGGCCTGCTGCCGGTGAACAACGGATGCGCGGTCTTCGTGGGCAACGACGAGAAAGTGTTCGTGATCCAGGTGGACCACAACATGGGCATGGTGATCGGCAACTTCATGCGCGGCGAGACCAAGGAGCGCCCGCTCACTCACGATCTGCTGCTGCTGATCCTGCAGGGGTTGGGCGTGACCGTGGAACGCGTTGTGATCACCGAACTGCGCAACGCGACGTACTTCGCGCGAATCATTCTTCAGCAGGAGAACGAACTGGGGCGAAAAATCTTGGAAGTGGACGCGCGGCCGAGCGACTCGATTGCGCTGGCCACCGCACAAAAGAAGCCGATCTACGTCTCCCAGCGGCTGTTTGAACAGGTGGAGGACATGTCCGAGGCGCTGACGCGGCTCAGTGAATCCAGCTCGGATGCGGAGCAGGCGTAAGCGTGGCAATCGCCGCGCTGGCTGTTCCCGCCCACGACCCCCATGCCCTCCGCCGTCTCCACCGCGCCCTTGGTGCTGATTTGCGGCGAGGATGATTTTACGGTCAAAGAGCGGGCGCGGGCGGTGTTCGAGGGCTGGCGTCGCGCGGCACCGGATGCCGACGTGGAGATCGTGGATGCCAGCGCTTCCAACTCGGACGAGGCCGGGCGCAGCTTGAGTCGGCTGACCGAGGCGCTTCAGACGTTGCCGTTTTTCGGCAGCTCCAAGCTGGTCTGGTTCCGGGATTGCAACTTTCTGGCCGAGGACAGGGTGTCGAGCAGCCGGGCGGTGACCGAGCGCCTCGCGGGCGTAACCGAAGATCTGAGACGGTTGCCGGGCGAGAAGCTCCGGGTGTTGATCAGTGCCGGTAAGGTGGACCGGCGGAAAGTCTTCCTGAAGGCGCTCGAGAAAATCGCCGCGGTCGAAACCTACGATCCCCTCAGTGTTTCGGACAAGGACTGGGTCGCACAGGCCGAGTTGTTTGTCCGGGACCAACTGCGGGCGCGGGACAAGCGGATGAGCGACGAGGCGATGAACGAGTTTGTCTCCGCCGTCGGTCCGAATCTGCGCGAGCTGGCCAATGAAGTGGAGAAGCTGGCACTGTACGCCGCCGAGCGGCCGGAAATTACGGCCGGGGACGTGGCGCTGTTGACGTCGCGGCACAAGCAGACCCGGTCGTTTGGGCTGGCGGAAGCGCTGGGGGATCGGGATCTGCCACGTGCCATGCGACGATTGGACGAGGAGTTCTGGGCCATCCGCAACCGCGTGGACCGCGACAAGTCGAGCATCGGCGTGCTGTATGGCCTGATCGGAAAAGTGCGACAGCTTCTACTCCTGAAGGAGCTGATTGGGCGAGGACTGGTGCAACCAGTCGGCGATTACCAGCGGTTCAAGTCCCAGCTCGAGCGCCTGCCGAAGGAGCAGTTGCCCGAAGACAAGCGATACAACCCGGCCGCCATTAACGCCTACATCCTGTTCAAGGCGCTGCCGCAGGCGGCCAACTACTCGCGCGAAGAACTGGTCGGGGCGCTGGAGCGGCTGCTGGTCGGCAACGTGCAATTGGTCTCCAGCGGTCTGGACGAACAACTGCTCCTTCAGCAGGCGCTGGTCGCCATCATCGGCGCCCATCGGTCAGGGCGGCGGAATACGATTCGGGCCAGGGCCTGAATTCGGGTGCCGGCGTTTCGTTTGAGCCCGAGGCGCTCGGGATCCGGCAAGCAGCGGTTGACAAACCCAGCCCGGCGAGGCCACATGCGGCGGCTCAATTCAATCATGAAAGCTTCCTTAACAGTCCGGTTCCTGATGCTCGCGGCCGCCAGCGTTCTGTCGCTGGCTTCCGCCGCCGACGCCCCCGCTGCGGGCGCCTCCAAGGTGGACGCGATTCTGGCGAAATACATCGAGGCGCTGGGCAGCCGGGCCGCCATCGAGAAGATTACCAACAGCGTCGCGAAGGCGGTTTCGACCGTCAACGGAACCGAGATTCAGATTGAAATCACCCGGGCCGCCCCTTCCTCCCAAGCCTCCCGGGTCGAAATCCCGGGTCTGGGCACGATGCGGGAGGTGTACGACGGTCGGAAGGCTTGGGCGGCCAACCCTTTCCAGGGCACAACGGAACGCACGGGGGAGGAGCTGGCCAAATTGGCCCGGGATGCGGTCTTCCATCAACCGTTGCAGATGCAGCAGCTCTTCGTCCCGTTGACGTACGCCGGGACGGAGACCCTCGGCGGCAAGAAACTGGAAGTTTTGACAGCCCGCTTGCCGGGTGGCGCGGTGGAAAAGTTCTGGTTTAGCAGCGAAACCGGCCTGCTCGCGCAACGGGAGTCGGAGAACGACACCAGCGCCGGCCGGATGAAGACCCTCCTGAAATTTGAGGACTACCGGCCGGTGAACGGCGTTCAGCAACCGCACGCGGTTCAGATGAAGATCGAACCGCCGGACCAGGGGGCCATGGAGTTCGAAATGAAGGTCACCGACATCCGCCAAAACGTGGTGCTGCCGGCCAACGCCTTCGCCAAGCCCGAGTAGTCTGGTCCCGGAACCCTTGCCGCTGTTTCGCTGAACCTGCTTGGGGCGGGCGAGCCGACGCCACACTTGCCTGAGTTCTTCACCCGATTGCCCCCAAACGAAACACCCCGACGCCGTCGCCGACGCCGGGGTGCGGACAAAGAGGAAGGGCTTCGTTTAGCGTTTGCTGAACTGGAAGCGCTTGCGAGCGCCCGGCTGGCCGTACTTCTTGCGCTCCCGCATTCGCGGATCGCGGGTCAGCAGGCCGTTGGACTTGAGGGTGGGCCGCAGGTTGGCATCGGCCTCGATCAGCGCGCGGGCAATGCCGTGGCGGATGGCACCCGCCTGGCCGCTTGGGCCGCCGCCCGTCACGTTCACGCGGACATCATACTTGCCGGCGGTCTCCGTCAACTGCAGGGGCTGCGTCACGAGCATCCGCTGGTTGTCGAGGCGGAAATAAACGTCGAGGGTCCGGCCATTCACGGTGATCTTGCCGGTGCCCGGAGCGAGGCGCACGCGGGCGACGGAAGTCTTCCGGCGTCCGGTGCCGAGGAATTCGTTGGTCGGCGCCATGTTGGTTTAAGCGATGGAAGTCAGCGGGACGGGTTGCTGGGCGGCGTGGGGATGATCCGGGCCCT
>CALJWR010000130.1 GCA_937976685.1 uncultured Verrucomicrobiae bacterium | reverse complement strand
TGGAGCGATAGGACAGTACCGGGAAACCACCGTCATAGTGGGTTCCTTCGGTCCCAACGCCTGGGGCTTGCACGACATGCACGGAAATGTCTGGGAGTGGTGCTGGGATGGGAAGCGGACGTACGCGAAAGAGGCGCAGCGCGACCCGATGGGCGGCACTTCTGCGGCTGGGTCGCGCGTGGTGCGCGGCGTTAGCTGGTACAACTACGCCAGGTACTGCCGGTCCGCGTGCCGGTACGACATCGATCCCGGCTCTTCGAACTACGGCCTCGGTTTTCGGGTTGTGGTTCGCTGAGGGCTCCTTTTTTTACCGTTTTCTTTTTTATCCCGCCGAAGGCGGGGTCGAAATTTGAAAAAATGAAGACGCGACCGCCGATGGAGGAAGGAATCATGACGGAAGTACGGGAGGATAGGGCAAGTGTGCGGAATCGCCCAGGTTCCAAGAAGGATATCGCAGAGTCGGGACATCGTGAATCAGTGGAGACGAAACGCGGAGAGCTGTCATGAGTGGCGCACGGAAAATATCGCGGCTGGGGCGACTAACAGTGATTCACGGATGTATTGCCGTTTTGATTCTTTCAGCGGGGCTTTGGAAGCAATGGCGCAGCGCGCCCCCATCGGAATCCCCGGCGAGGGCTCAGGAAGAGACGGGGGGTGCGATTCGCCGTCTGTTGTCGCGAATCAGCGAACGGGGACTGAATGATACCACCGTCTCTACGAACGGTGGATTCTGGCGGCGGTGGTGGCAACGCGTCGTGAGGCGGACCGCGCTGCCGGCAACTCTACCGGATCCTTTGCAAACGAATCCCGTGTTTCACTCGCTGTTGACACTGGAGTACACGGATGGCCGGGGAGGTTGCCGAATTCAGCAGGAAGGGACGGTGCAGGTCCGGAGAGAACGACAGGGCGAGGACCGCGTGGTGCGATACGGTTTCGGGTATCTGGCGGATGTGGCCTACGGAGGCGAAACCATGGGCGAAGTCCAACTGCCGGGCACGGTGCTGTTCCGCGACCCGGTACGGGACCGGCTGGTCGGGGGCGATGAGGGACTGCGATCGCTCGGCCTGCTGGCCAACGCCGCGTTGACGCAGTTGAAGGCGCGTTTCATTCCTGACGGCACGGAGCAAGTCTTCACTTTTCGGGCTGCTCAATCGACGCCTCTAATGCCCGAGGAGCTGACCTTCCGGTTGCGAGGGGTACGGAAGACGACAGCGCAACTGGGCGAGGCGATCCTTGCCACAGCGCACTCGGAGCCATTCTCGTTGCAGGATCCCGTTTCAGGACGACGGATGGAGGCCCGCTACGCCAGCTTCTACGTCATGGACAGCGCCATGGAAATCGTTTTTTACCAGTGCAGCCGATTTGAGGCCCGGCTCGAGGCCGAGCGGCTGGCGGTCGAGAACCTGCTGGTTCTCGTGGAAAATGGCGCGCCTGTTCGGATGATAGAGTTGGAAGACGATGTCATTTCGGGTATGCGGGCGATCGGGCTCTCCGAGATGCGCGAATCTGCGCTGCAGAAGCCGACGACGGAGTTGCCGCTGTGGACAGTGAGCGCACTGGTCGGCATGAACAGCGCCAACGTGCTAGCAGGTGCAGCCATCGAGGGGCGGCCGAACTTCGCGATTACGGCCACGATCGGTCTAGTGTTGCTGGTAGATGCGGCGATATCGGCGGGCACAACACTGCTGCACGAAGCTGGGGTGATAGATTGGGAGTGGAGAGGGATTCCCAACGCGATGGGGAGCGCGACCGGGCGCGGAATCGCGTGGGGCTATACACTGGCTACCGGAGAATCAGTGAATCCGGATTTCTTCGCTGAAACCGGTGGGCTGGTTGCGGATGTGTTGTCGCTCTTTTTGCCTGAGCGGGCGCTGTCGGCCGGCGTGACGGCGACCACATCGGTGGGGAGCAAAGCGATTCGGGTTTCGAGGATCACGAGAGGATTGCCGCTGTCCGGCAAGGCCTTGCGCGTGTCCTTTCACGGTATTCAGATCGTGAGGTCCAAGAGAGGCATCTTCAATTCAGCTCGCGCATTTCGCAAGATGGAAAAGGTGCGGACCGCCTTGGATGGGGCGCTGGTTGGAGTTGAAGCAAGAAATTACGTTTTGGACTGGGATGTTCTGGGCACCCGTCGGCTTCCCCCGCCGTTAATCGGCGACATCTCTTTCCGTATATACTGGATACCACCGAAAGACGACGTAGACCTGCATGTTCTCGATCCCAATGGCCATCGAATATGGTACCGCGCCATGGAATGTCCTTGCGGCGGCCAACTGGACAGGGATGACACGACCTCAGGCGGACCGGAGAACATCTTCTGGCCTGTTGGTCAGGCGCCGAAAGGCCGGTACAAATGTTGGACACACTACTATCGCGGTACAGGGGAACGACGCGTTGTCGTAGAGATCCGGGAAGGTGAGCGGGTGGTCAAGGCAGCGCAGTTCATTCTCGGCCAAGAGGGGGACAAGAGTCCCGCGATCGAGTGGAATTTCGATTAATGGAGGTTGAAACATGGACAGCCCCGAAATACGCATCGGAAGACCTGGGCACCGTCCGGATGAGATTCGCATCGGGCCGTCGATCCGTTTTCCGGAGTCGGCTTCTGGGTCGACGGTGGAACGTCCTGAAGAAGACGGCCGGGCTCGCGTGCCATTCAGGGAGGAGCCCCCGGCTCTTGGCGCGGCACGTCGTGCAGTGTCGCCATCGTTGAAGAAACGCCATCAGTGGATCGCCCACATGGTGTTCCTTCTTGCGGACATGGTCGGGCTATACCTGCTGCTGAAGTAGCGGCCGGGCTGTCTGGTGCGGCAAGCATGAGGCAGAACTGGTGAAAAAAATATTTCCGACTACCAATTGACAAGAGACACAAACAGAGATAATCAGTATACAAACGATAGCGGTATGGCCATGACGCGAATCGAAAAGGAATTCATGTCGCTGGAGGATGTGGCGGAGCTGATGGGAGTGAACTATCAGCTCATCTACAAGCTGGTTCGCTCGGGCGAGCTCCCGGCGGCGCGGCTGGGCAAGGTTTATCGGATCCAGCGCCGAGATCTCGAGAGTTTTCTGGAGAAAACAAAGACGGACGCGGCGCGGCTGGTGTGTGCGGCGTGCGGCACGGCCTATCGCAGCCGGGGTTCGGTCCGGCAGCATTGTGTCGAGTGCGGCGCCCCCCTCTGTGACGATTGTTGGACGCGACGGAAAGTGCGGCGGTGCGCGGAGCACGAAGCTTCTGCGGCTGCGGCGCGGGACGAGGAAACGAAACGCCGCTGACGGCGGCAAGGAGGACGGCCATGGGTCTATTTGCCGATCGCTGCCAAGCGCTGATCGATCCCAAGACAGGCGAGGCGTTGACGGGTGCCGCGCTCGAAGAAGCCCGGAAAAATCCACATTGGCCGCGGTGCGGGAACCGCGTGCCCAAAGCGGCTCGGAACTGCAGTCGGTGTGGCAGCACAGCGCCGGGCGGATGGTGGAAGTGTCCCAACTGCGGGAAGTGGGTCGGAAACGAATCGCGGTTCTGCTGGAATTGCAAGCAGCGCCTGCACCCTGAGTCGCGGGACGACATCAACGCGGAGGGCTGGGCGAGAAAGCCCGGCGTGTTCGCGCAGAGGTTCCACGTGGGCGACGTCCAACGAATCCTAACTGGCGGGCTGATTGTGCACACTGGCGAGGCGGCGATCCTGCTGGAAGGGGGCCGCGTGGAGACGGTGCTGGGGCCGGGGCGACACATGCCGGACAACACGGCGCGCAAGATCAATTGGTGGGGCGCTCCGCCACCGAGGGAGTTCATTCTAGTTGAGGCCGGCGACGTGGTGCTGCCGCTGCGGCTGGAAGGATTGCGCAGCGCCGAAGAGCTGCCGCTGGAGCTGTACACCGAAGCGGTGCTTCGATTCACCGAGCGGCGCGCGGCGGCGTTCGTGGAGAACCTGTTCAAGAATGCCGATCGTCTGTCCTATGCGGAGCTTGCCGGGCCCATGACCGGGGAGATCCGTCTGGCGGCAGAAAGCTTGTGCGCGGCCTCGACGATCGAGGATCTGGTTAAGAGCCCGGATCGGCGGCTGCACTTGGAGAACGCGATGGCCACGACGTTGGCCACGGCGCTGGAGCGGCATGGGTTGGAACTGATTCGTCTGGCGGCGGTGTGTTTCACCGGTGCGGAGTACGAGAAGCTTCGCGAAAAGGTCGGGGCGCTGGAGGTTCGGCGGCGCGAGATCGAGTTCGACCAGCGGCTCAGGGAACTGCTGGCGACGGACAAGATGCAGCAGTTCAAGACGGAGGCGGATCTCGAGGCGTACGTGCGGCAACTGGCGCAGGAGCGGGACGTTTCCGAGGCGCACCGGAATCACGAGATGGAACGGCTGCGCCTGGTTCATCGCCATGAACTGGAGCGGGAGGAAGCGGCGTACCAGATGGCGAGGGAGATGGAGGCGGCCGCTCACGAGATTGGCGTTAAGCTCCAATGGGATGACTACACTCGGGGCAAGCTGGTTCAGGACGCCGAAACGCAGGCCCGGATTAAGGCGGTTGCGGTGGACGCCGAGGTGGAGGAGTCGCTGAAGTGGCTCCGCGTGCAAAGCGAGACGATGTCGGCGCACCTGAAGTATAAGGCGGAAAAATCCCGGATTGAGTTGGAGGCGGAGGCACAGAGAGCCGCTGCTTTCCAGGGGATGGACCTGCAAACCCTCATCGCGGCCATTCCCGACCCATCGCGGCGAGAGCATTTGCTGCGGTTGGATCAGCAGGCGCGCGCGGCGGGGATGACGCCGGAGCAGCTTCTGGCTGGAGTGGCGGCGGAATCCCCGGCGGCCGCGGCGGCGCTGGCGGACATGGGGCGAGTGAAGCGCGAGGATTTCGAACGCCTGTACCGCGAACGTCGCGAGGAAGGGGACGCGATGATGGAACGGCTCGAGCGCATTCTGAAAGCCGCCGTGGAGGCGGTCGGCAAGGCGGGGCACGGCGGGAGCACGCAGCAGATTTTCCGCTGAAAGGGGCGATAAGGACGGGGGCCGAACTTGGCGCATCGATCGAGGGCGACGTGCGGTGGGTGGGGGCGCGACGCGAGCGCGGGCGCTTTCGACTGTCCCGGCTGCGGGCGGCGGCTGCACCCAGCGGTGTACGGGGGCGGGGCCGCCGTGAGGAGCGGCCGTTCCGATGCGCAGGCCGTCGCCGGCGTTCCGGCCAATCGCGCCCGTCCGTTGCCCGCGATGGGGGAGGTCCGGGGTGTGCCGCAGATCGCGGTGGTGGAACGGGTCCTTACGTCGTCTGTAGGGGTGAACCGGTATGGGCTGGGATGGGCGTTCCCCGTGATGTTGTACGGAATGGCGGAGGAGTTCGACGGGCTGTTGTTGTCGCACAAAGACGTCAGCATGGCCCAGGTTTGGGCCTGGCTGGAAGAGCAAATCAAAGTCACTGAGGCGGGGCGCGATGGCGGCGTCTGGGGCGTGTTCCTGGACGGCCGGGGCTGTTTCCTGATCGAATGGCTGCTCGCGCAGGTGTTCAAGTTGGAGTCGGCGAGAGCCGACGTGGCGGATTGGCGCGTGCTGTTGGCGATGACCGACACAGCGATTCACGAACAATGGGGCCACGGGCTCTTGGGCGCGACCACGGCGCGGGGGCGCGAGTCGGGGGCTCTACAGACGCAACGGTACCGGCGCGCACGTCATCCGAGGCAGAGCGTGACATCGACGGACGGCGTCATCTTGAGGGAAAAATGGGATACGGAGTTCAACTCGACGAGATTTGCCAATGAAGGCTGGGCCATATGGATGGAACGCGAGGCCCGGTCGCTGGGGCCAGCGGCGAAGCCCTCGCCTCCGCCGTTGACGGCGGCGGCAGTTCGCACGGACGCGCGCCGGCCTATTTGCGGCGCCAGATCCCCGGCCGAGGCGTTGGAGGCGGTGGTGGATTCGTCGGCCGGGCCGGACACGGCCCAGGTCGCAATGGCGGTGTGGGAGGAAGCGGAGCCGGAGATTGAAGAGGCTTTTTTGCATATCTGGGGCCAGCCGCCGCGCTCTATCGTTGGGCATGCGGTCTGTTCGGCGATCGCGCGCAGGTTGGGGACGGCATTGGAGCCGGCCGCGCCGTTCGTTGCGTTCCACGCGAGATGTGGCATCGAGCGGCACAGCGTGGCGGACTTCGAGCAGGTGATCACGCAGACGCCCTCGCTGAATGTGAACCGGCGGCCGGGGGAGCTGGCGCACGTGCCGGACGGCGGCGCCGTGGCCGGGGACGCTCGGGCCATGGCGCGGGCTGCGCCCGACCACTTCGCATACGCGATTCCGGAGGCGCCGGCGCAATGAGCGAGTCTGTGGCGAGATGCTCCAACTGTAAGGCTCCGGTGCCGCGCACGGACGACGGGGCGCCGCCGCGGTTCTGCCACCTCTGCGGTGCACGGATGGCGGCGGATCCACGACCGGACTGCGTTCTGCCGGTTTCCGATCTGTCCGACGGCGTGGCTCTCGGCGGCTACAATGCGATAGATCTCGCCGCGCTCTCGAACGCGGCCGTGCCGGCCCGGACAGGTGGTTGGGCGGTCCCGACCGAGTCGGCGGCGGACCCGATGGCGCCGGGTGGGGGGCTGTTGCCAGTTCTGGACGGCGTGCTGCCGCCATCGACGTCCTGTTCACGGTCGCGCGCTCCGGACGAGACATCGACATGGACATCGACGCCGGTTTACTGCAAGGATTTGACGGTTGAGTTCAATCGCGCCCGTCTGTTCATCGAAGGCGTCGTGTTGCGTTTCGAGTTCAGGTTCAAGTTTCACAGCGACGGCATCGAAAATCTTCAACTTCATTTGAACGTCGGCGATGGCAAGGATGCGCAGCAGCAGATCCATCTCTGCCGGGTGATCGCCCGCAAGGGGATGGTGTGGCCGCATGCGTTGAGCTACTGTCCCCGATTCGTCGGGAACCCCGCGGTCACGCTTCGAATCGGCTACCGTTTGAACGGCGAGGAACGATGGTTCGAAACGCAGTTCTCCATCACGATCCATTCACAGCAGCAGAACGCCCGCGAAGCGCTGAACCGGGCGGCCACGGTCATCCATATCGAGGCCGATCGGGGCAGCATTGTCGATTTCAGCCATGCCCTCGGCCATATCGAACAACTGAAACGAGACGCGCGGGCGGATGATTCGCTCAATGCGATGTTGTCGCGAATTGAGAATGTCCCAAGCGCGTGGAGCCGTCTGGAACTGTTCCCGGCGATGCCGTCCGAGGCCACGGCCGTGGAGTCCTCCGGGCTCCCCCTTGGGCAGCCGCCGCCAGGGGCCCGGAGTGAGCGTCTGACCCTCGTGGTGGGTGGGTGGCGGATTCATCTCCTTTCGGGGACTTCCTGGCAACTGGGGCGTTCGTCGGCGTGCGACGTGATGACCCGTCTATTTCCGGCCTGGCATGGGGACCGTCGCGCGTGGGAGACGGCGCTGGCGGCCATCAACAATTCCATCAGCCGCCGCCATGCACGGATTGAGATCCACGGCCGGCACTGCGTGGTGCGAGATCTTGGCCCGGACCCGAAGAGCGGAATCGACCGGCCGTCGGCGTTTGGGACGTTTGTCGGGACCGACCGAATCCCGCCGGGAGGGAGCGCCGAACTCCCAGCGGATACGGCGACAGCGATCGGGCTGGGCGATGCCGTCAAACGCGGATCGCGCGGATGGATGGCGGATGTCACACCGCTGGCGTGTCCGACGACAGGGGGGGGCGCGTGTCCGATGGAGAACCGTTGTCCTCCCGGGGCGCCAGCCTGTGTAGTGATCCGGCGCCGCGATTCAGTGAAGGAAACGTACGTATTGCTTAACCGCTGTTGCTCGTTGGCGGCCGTGTTGCCGGAGGCTCGGCCCCTCGTCGCGTGGAGGCAGGGCGCGGCGTTTGCCATCCGGGGAGTCGGTGATCCGCGCTGGATTCAGCCCGGGGACGAAGTGCCGTTGGGCGGGGGTCGTTCGGCGCAAGTCTGGACGTTCCGACAGATCAAGGATTACGAGGAATTCATCGAAGTGTAGCGGCGGGGCCAGTCCCGCTGGAAGGAGAACCCATGAACGAAGTGATGCGACGCATGATTGGACGCGCGGTCGTCGCGGGCATGGCTGGGATGCTCGCCGGCGGTTGCGCCACATTCGGTCGGGAGCGCAGGCCGGACGCGACCGACGAGATCGGCGGTGTCAAGGCCAGTCTGCGCGAGGTGGCACACCTAAACATCGCCGTAGCCGTGACGGGCAAATCTCCGGTCGCCGAGCGGGTGCGGCTGCGCATCGAGGACGGCCTGGCGGAGAAGGCCTTCGCTCTCAACCGCCGGGATCCCGATGTCGATGTCAACGTGGCCGTGAACTACACGCTGTTCGATCGCAGCGGGAATTATTTCGTGTTCGAGGGGACGGCGAATGCCCTCGTGACGCGTCCGCATGACGGGCAGGTGCTGGGGCGCGAGGTCATCAACGCTCGCGGTGACCGCCGTTTGGGAGAAGATCTAGCCTTGCAGTCGCTGGGCGACAAGATGGGCGCCGCCGCCGCGGAGTGGACGGTCCGAACGGTGACGTCCGGCATAGGCGATTTCGCGGCGGCCGACATCGTGATATCCCGGCCGTGGCGGCTGTTCCCCGGCAGCGACGCCGCACGCTATGCCCAGCGCTTTATCGAAGTTGTCTCGACAATCCCGGGCATCAAATGGTGCAGACTGGTTCGTCAGGACCTTGGCAGCCGCGAACTGGTGTTCCGGATTCTCTATATCCGTCGGGATGTGCCCGAGGGGATTCTGAACCGTCTGGCAAACTATCGCGAATTGGGCATCGAGCCCCGGTGACGAACCGGGCCATTAAAAGGAGTCATTCCGATGAAGCGAAGCATGCAGCGTTGGATGGTGGCGGCGTGGCTCGTGGGGGCGGCGTCGGCGTTCGCCGCCGAGTTCACCGACGAGGTCCGACAGGCGATCCAACAAGCCGTGGGCGAAGCGCAGGCCGCGATGGCCGGGGCGCCCATTCCAAAGGCGGCGCCGATCGCCGTGCTGCCGGTCCCCGGCGACACTGCCAGCCGGTATGTTGAAAATCTGTTGAAGAACGCCGGCTCCGCGGTCGGCCTCAATGTGGTCGAGGGCAAGACGGATCCCTTATGGGAAGAAATCCTGACGGAGATCGAGTGGAGCGAGCGCAAGGCCGACATCCTGGACCCCGCCACGCTCGCTAAGTTCGGCCGGCTGCAGGGAGCCAAGCTACTCCTCTACGCTTTTTTGAGGGAGGCGAGCGTGACCCGGGAGCGCGTGTTCGTCGAACTAGAGGTTCACGCCAGTTCTATCGAAACCAAGCAGCACATCTGGGGTGGCACGTTCGCGAAGCGCATCTACCTGGTTCCCGAACTGACGGGATTGGTGAATCTCGATGCGACGCTACGGGCGGCCTTGCGGCAGGTGAGCGACCAAGGCGCAGAGTCGCTGTCTGCGTCCAAAAAGATTAAATCCGTCCGCAAGGTACTGCTGGTGCCGCTGGCGGGCGACACCGACGGTTATGTGACCGGTCTGGTCAAAGACATGTTCCGGGCCAGCCCGGCGGCGCTGGTGGACAAGGACGTTCAGACGCTCGGCCAAGCGCGACTGATTCTCCGCGATCAACCGCAGGTTGCCGATGGCGTATTGCGGGGGGCCGTGCGCGATCTGTATCGCCGCATTCAAAGAGCGTCGGATTTGACTGGCACCAATTACGAGGCACGCGTGGCGGTGCAGATCGAGATTCAAACGCTCGATGGCATTGTGTGGAGCGACACGCTGGAGGCCCGCGCGGAGCATTTCATCGCGGCGCCACATACGGTGATAGAAAAGGTCTGGCTCTGGCTCAAAGGCCACCCGATCTATGTACTGTACGCGCTCGCAGTGTTGATTGCGCTGATCGTGTTGCGCATGTTGCTCGCCGCGACTCGGCGTCCCCGTTGAGCTGGCGCCTAGCGCGTCCCCGCGCTAGCCAGTGACAAGACGCCCCGCCGAGGCAGAGGAGCGCGTTTGCTATGGAGGGGCGCCGGCGAGATCGTCAGTGGCACCGGGCGGGCAGGGCGATGTCAATCGTCCTGCGGTGGAGGCTCGAGTCCATTGGCCGCTGGAGGATCAGCGAGCGGGGGCGGGCGGTCCGCGGTCGCTTCCGGCGAGGAGGGCGCCGCTGCCGGTTCACTGAACTGCGAAAGCTGATTCAGAAAGTCCTCGTGGGTCGATTCCCGCTCGCGTCGTCGGCCCGCTTGTTCGAGATCGCGAAGGGCGTCGAGCCGGTTTTCGGCGTCGCCGGCTTTGGCCTCGATCACGTCGGCCCATTCGTCGATCTCCGCCTCGGTGACGCCGGCCATGCCATACGCCTCGGCTTCTAGAATGCGGCCGCGGACCTGTGCGAGCACGCGCTGGTTTTCCAGCACGATCCCGTGTTCGCGCACGGCCGCCTGGTGCATGGCCAGCAACGTCTTTAACTCCGCTTCGAGAACCTGCCGGCGCGCGGGTGGCGCGGTTTCCCAGGCCTTCTTTTTCTCGATGAGTTGGTTGTAAAGACTCTCCAGGCGAGCGGACAACTCGCCGGCGCGGGCCTCGTTCTTCGAGGCGGTCTCTTTGATCATGCGCAGCATCTCCTCGGTCGTGCGGATGTGGCGCAACCGGCGATAGAGGCTGACGGCGCCCGTGCCCAAACGGCGGGCCAGCGTCAACGCCTCTTGGATGGCTGCCTGGATCTTCGCGCGATCCGGCGGCCGTGTGGGCGGCGTGATGGCAGGGTCGGGATTCGGTGGGTTCGGCGTTCTCATCGCGTCCTCCTCCGCAGCGGACCTGGTCGGTGGCTGCCGATCGTGTTCCTGGTAACCGTGTGCTCGGCATCGGTGGTTGCCGCAGTCCCAATGTAGCGCACAGAAAGGCGCGGAGCATCCCGATTCTTCGCAGCGACCGGCCACGGCGTACCGGTTGGGCAGATCGCGGCCACAGATACAGCATCGTTCCATCTCAAAACCTCTGACGCGCGAAGTTCTCGTATTCCTTCAACATCCGCGGCGTCACTGACCGTGGCATCGTTGCCATGGCCGCCTCGATGTCCGCCGAGCACAGGATGGGCGGGGTCCGATCCCTTGCAGTTCTCGCCAGGGCTCGGCGTTTGGCGCCGTTGACGATGGCCACGATGTCACTGCCAGCATAGCCGTCGAAGCGGTCCACCCAGTCGTTGATGGAAAACCCGGGTTCAACCGCCGTGCCCTGCAAGTGCATCTGGAGAATGCCGCGGCGGGCCTCGGCGTCGGGCAGGCCGACATAAATTTTCTGGTCGAACCGGCCGGTGCGGAACACGGCTTCGTCGATTTCCCACGGCTTGTTCGTTGCGCCGAGGATGAGCAGCACGTTGTCCGACTCCTCAAAACCACCGATCTCGGCAAGAAACTGGGTCACGATGCGGTTGTCCACGACAGAACTGCCGCCACGCCGGGGCAGAAGACCGTCCACTTCGTCGAGAAACACGACGGCGACAGGCTGTTCTTTTGCGGTGCGGAGGAATAATCGAAGCTTTTGCTCGGATTCCCCATGCCACTTGGATCGGATCTGGGCGCCCGAGGCATAGTAAAACGGTGCGTCCAATTCATGGGCGACCGCCTTGCCCAGCATTGTCTTGCCATTTCCCGGTGGACCATATAGAAGCAGACCGCCACCGGGCTTGAGGCCGAGGGAACGCGCCGCCTCGGGCTCCCGGAGAGGATACACGACCATCTCGAAAATGGCCTGCTTCGCGTCTGCCATGCCGGCGATTTGGTCGAACGAGACAGAGGGCCGAGAGGCGACGAGCCAATCGTCGGCGGCGAGCACGTCGGCCTCATCGGAGGTCCGTCGAGCGGCACGGCTGGGAGAAGAGCCTAGACGCGGCAACGGAGCGGCGCGGAGACGCTCGGCGATCTCTAGCCAGCCTTCCGCATCCTCGATATACCGCTGCGCGATCCCATCGGCGGCGCGCTCCGCCAGCGCGAACGCGAACTCGGCAGCTTTGGCCGCGTGAAACACCGCTTCCGTGCTGCGGTTTCCCTGGATGGCGAGCTCACACGCTCTCTCGTGTTCCTGTTTTTTCTCCAGTAGGAAATTCATGTTTCGCCACGCGTCCAATCATTTTCCGTCCAACAGTTTCTTCACCCGATCGCGACCGGCGGCCACGCGCGCCGAAATCAGATCTCCAGTCACTGCCGCCGAGCCGCCGACCTCCGCCGCCGCCTCCTGTTGGAGCTGGACACTGAGCTCTTCGACCGTAGGAATCCGGTCCTCCAGGGATGCCGCCGCGCCCTGAACCTCCTTCTCGTGGAGTTTCTGCCAAAACCGGTCCGTGTCGATCTGTTCGCCGACCAGATCCTCGGCCTCTTCGAAGACGTCGGCCACTTGATCCGGATCGATACGCATCACCTTGTTGATCGCCCCCAACGCGGCGGAGAATTGCTGGTCGGACTTCGCCGCACGGAGCTTGGCAAGGTACTGCTCGAAAACCCATACCTTTTGCTTCAGCTTTGTGATCAGAACGAGGCGAGCTCGGTACCCAATGAGCAGCCTCTGAGCCTCCGCATTCTGGCCCGCCTTCAAGGCCTCGCGTGCCTGCGCCCACTGTGTGCGGGCGTCGCGCTCCATCTCCCGCATTCGGTCCTTCACGTCCTCACTGGCATTCTCCGCCTGGCGAAACGCCCGACGTTCCTCCCGCCGCGCCTCGCGTTCCCGCTCCTTCCGAGATTTGAAGAGGTGGCCCATGGCATGGCTCCTTTCGATGGCATTTTAGCTTGAAGGCCGACAGCGGCCAACCGAAAGCGACATCCAGCGGCCGCTTGATTTGTATTTCTATGAGATTTGCTTTGGTTATGTCAAGTTGTTTGTGGTATTGTGGTGCTCGGAGAGGCATAGTAGGATGCGAACAGAGTCAGGGGGTGAAGCCATGTGGCGGTGGCTGAGATGGTGGTGGAGTTGGCGTTTGTTCGCGTCATGCGTTTTGGCATTCTTCGTCTGGCAAGCGATTGTCTTCCTGCGTCCGCGTCCGAGAAGGCCGACACCGGACGAGCTCGAGGCTTGGCGAGCAACGGCAACGGAAGCCGCGCGGCGGCTAGCGCAGCATGTGCCGCCCGGGAGCCGGATCGGTGTGGCCCACCTCGCCAACGATCCCCGGGACGAAATCACCGCGATTCTGAAAGCGTCGCTGGCCGCGACTCCGGGTTGGCACGTCGAGGAGCGGTCGGTGTTTCAGAGGTTTCTGTCCGATGTATCCCGAGCTCTCGCCGCGGCGACGAGTCTGGACGAGGTGCTGCACGCCGGCCGCCGTGTGGATCTCGACGTCGTGATCGCTGGACGGGCGCTGACGCCTGAGACGACGAACGGGACACTTCGCACTGCGATGCATCTGCTCGCGTATGATACGCACCGCGGCATGTTCGTGTTTCGCGATACGATCCGGATGGAGTGGCGTCCATCCTGGATAGTGCGGGCACGGCGTTCGGTAGCGGCAGTGCCGTTGCGGTGGCGGGTGGCAATCTGGCTGATTTCCTCGCTCGTGCTGCCGTGGGTGACGTCCTTCGCGACCAGTTGGGCGATAAGGTGGCGGGCCAACTGGGTGGGGTTCGTTCTGATCCTGGCGTACACGGTGATTGACTTAGTTCTGGCGCTGGCGTTGCTTGGCGATTCACCATTCAACTGGGGCGGGCCATGGCGGTGGCTCGGTCTCACCGTCATGTGCGCATTGTACAACTTCTGGTCGTGCGAACGGATCGCATCGCGCGAGTGAAATCCGCCCCCCTGGTTGCCAGTGATCCGCAGGGAGTTCGTTGGCGGCCAGGTTGCTGCGAAGGCCCGCCCTCGAGCCGGCCGACTCGGATCCCGAACGATACAGAGATCCGGGAAATAAGCGTGCACGTGGGTCACGTGGCGCTCATCGACCACAATTTGCTCGGACAGCTTCCGCGCCAGCCGGTGTAGTCAGCGAATGGCCCGGTGGTGAACACCGGGCCGGATGGAGTGTGCTCGAAAACGGTGGGTTAGAGCCCCTCCCACGCCCAAACTCATAGATGCCCTACCTTTTGTAACGGTAATACTCGCCCGTAAAGGAGCCGGTTGTGCGGTGGGTTGTTTCTGAAGGGTGGGACGAGCGGGCTGGAGGCGGAAAGGGTGAACCTCTCCGTCATAGAACCGAACAACCTCGGCTTCCGCGTCCTCAACCGTCGCCTTCGCCTCCGGAGAGCTGCTTG
>CALJWR010000129.1 GCA_937976685.1 uncultured Verrucomicrobiae bacterium | reverse complement strand
GAGTGGCCGCCAGGAGTACCTCGAAAACCTCATCAACGAATTCATCTGAGCCGGCGGCGCGGCGGGGGCAGCCCGAGATGCCCCATTGCTGGACGAGGGACGGACGCCAGTTCGTCCCTCGCTCGCTTTTGGAATCCCTTGCGGAAGCCGCGTCTCGTCGCCAGGGCGAGCAGTCGCCGGTCAACTG
Source organism: uncultured Verrucomicrobiae bacterium (assembly GCA_937976685.1). Taxonomy (GTDB): domain Bacteria; phylum Verrucomicrobiota; class Verrucomicrobiia; order Limisphaerales; family J093; genus JADJWF01. The sequence goes on along the minus strand of CALJWR010000129.1, from coordinate 7,843 downwards.
AGCTCGACCATCAGCGTCTGACCTTCCAGCACCGTGATCTCCGGCTCGAACTCCACCGCCAGGCGTCCGTCCTGTCTCGCCACCGAGGCGGCAACGGGAATTCCCGCCAAGGTCGCGGACACGCGCCGCGGAGTCAGCCCGCTCGGAGGCGTCAGAGCGAGCGTTTTCAGCCGCAATTGCCCCCAGCGGACCACGATTCGGCATTTGAAATTTGAGCCTTCAGTCTGCTGCGAAAAGGTTCCCCAGCCTGCCGCCGCCGTGAAGGCGCCCTGGAAATGTTCCGGCGTGAGGCGCGGGGCGAAGCCCAACCAACGCCGCGGGCCGTCGTACTCGTAGCCGCACGCGGCCAGAAACACCCCATAGCTGGCCATGCTGCGCGCGTAATGGTCGCCGCACTCGATCTCGTTCCACGGGTTGCGCCGCGACGGGTGGTAGCGATCGTGGACCATGCGCGTGACAGCCAGCCCTTCCATGACCAGGCCCTCGGCGAGCATGTGCCCCGCAACCTGGTACTCGAAGCCGTTCATGCACTCGTTGAAGTAGCCCGCGGCCCAGTCCGGTCCTTTGCCCTTGGCCTGCGTATAATCCCAGTCGGACCGCGGGAAGGTACACATCAACAAGCCGCCCTCGCCAGGCATGGCGTACCAACGGCCCGCCTTGTAGGCCGCGCGATACGGGCCGACGTCGGCCGCGAAGTTGTAACGCCAGAGCGATTTGAGCGCGGAGACCGTTTCCTTCTCCGGCAACACGCGACCGAGTCCAACCTGCCACGCCCAGCTCTGACCGAACACCTGATCTATGTGGCAGCCGGTGCCGGAGTTGATCGCGTCGAGGTGTTTCGGGTCGGGCTTGTTGATGAAGTACCCGCCGTCGAACAACTCCGCGACGAGCTTGGGCTGGCCGCGGTCGAAAATCTCCCGACAGCGGCGCGCGAAGGGGTCGTCGCCGACGATCCGAGCCATCTCCTCACCCGCGCGCAGGGCGGCCAGATACATCCCGCTCAACCAGGCCACGGGTCCAAACCAGTCGGTGTCGAGCGTGTTGTGCTGGTTGCCTTCGATGAGACCATCGCCGTCGCCGTCCCTGGCCATGAGCCACTCGAGGGCCTTGCGGATGCCCGGCCAATTATGCTTGAGCCAGGCATCGTCGGGAGTCATCTGGTGTTCACGCAACGCGCGCAGGATCGTGCCGGCCTGGCCGTCAATGGCGGGAATGTCGTTGAACTCCGCGCGGAAACGGATTGCGCCGTCCGGCTGCTGCGCCAGGCCGAAATCCACGCGCTCGCGGGTGTCGCGTTCCAACACCGGGAACAGCCGGGCGACCGCGTGGGCGTACTGCCACACATGGCCGCAGGTGCCGTGGCAGCACCCGACGCCCTCCCAGCCCCAGAACCGGCCGTTGGCAAACCGAAAGCAGGTGGACGTGGCGAGGATCGAGGTGTTCAGGAACGTCCGGTCGAGAAACCAGTACGGCAGGGTCGAGTCGTACCAGGTGGTATGCCAGCGGTGCGTCTGCTCGCGCAGCGTGTCGAAACGTCGCGACAGGTTCTCGGTGACCGCCAGCGCCGAGTCGAAGCGGGTGGCGTAATGCCGGCCCGCTGGCAGGCGGTCCATCCGCAGATTTGCAAAATGCCAGGCGACGACGAACACGACCTCGGCGGATTCGCCCGGCGCCAGCGCCAACCGACGCGCGACCCCGCCGGCGAGCCGGCGGCCGAAGGGCGCCGTGGCCACGGTTTGGTCCCCTGACACTGCGTTGAACACCGCTTCCGGCAGCTTTCCCTCGGGGAGCTCCGCCAGCCCTGTGTCCGATTCTGATTTCTGATTCTTGGGGTCTGACTCCGGCGCCACAAGCGCGAGCGTCATCGTCCCGAAATCCGTTTCCTCTGCCAGCGGTCCGGCCGATCGGCGCGGCTGGTCGGTGAAGACGACGTCATCAAGGCTGATGTTGCCCCAGCCGCCGCTTTCGTTGTCCACGACCTGGAGGCGCGCGGTCTTGCCGGCCCAGCGCCGCACTTCCCAGACCACCGGGGCCATGCGGTTGTCATTCCGGCCGGTGGCGGTGAGCACCACCTCTCCGTCCACGAACAGGTTCACGCAAGTGCGGCCTGCGTGGCTGCCGCCGCCCACCAGGAAGCTGATGAAGTTGCGTTCGAGGGTGAACGGCCGGCTCGTCAGCGTGCCGGTGGCGGCGTCCTTCGCGCTGACATTGTCGCCGGGCGCGCTGGCGTGGGAGTTGATCACGCGCCGGCCCTGGCCGCCGACCTTGCCCTGGTAGGCGGGCATCTTGTCCATCTCGACCGGGCCGCTGCCAAACGCCGTGCCCGTGGCGGTCCAATCGCCATGCGTTTCCCGCTCGAAATCATCAAACGGAATGTCCGGACGCCTCGGCCCGGTGTCTTCAGGCGGCGCCTCCGCGCTGCAGTCCAGGGCCACGAAACCGGTGCGCCGGACGACGCGGTTTCGACGCAGCACGTCGCGTGTCTGGCCGCTGTGGCGGCAGACGGGGTTCTCCAGCCAGCCGGCGATCTCGACCTCGACCCGCTCGGCGCTGGTGTTCTTAACGGTGTAACGCATCACCGTGGCGGGCAACGAAGAGTCGTCCACGTTCAGCGGAATAAACGGCGAGAAGGCCTCGAGCGAAACGGCAACCGGCGCAGCCGGATCGCGGTACTCGACGAAGGCGAGCGGGTATTCGCCGTTGAAGCTGATATCGGTCCAGCCCGAGCGGTCGAGCGCGCGGACCTGCGACCGTCCGCCGGAAGTGAGCCGGAGCGCGAACCCCTGATCGAACGGTGACTGCGGCGTCATGGGCTTCGCGTAATGGGGGCCGCTGCTGCCGGTGTTGATGTGCTGATTGAGAATATCCCAGTGCCAGAGCCGGCCGTCGCCGCCGAGATAAACCTGACCACACCCGATGCCGCCGACGGGCATGCCGATCTTTTCGAGGTCACGACCGCGGTACACCGTGCGGGTGCCGCGCGCGAAGAGCGACTGCACCCACTCCGGACTCAACTTCTTGTCCGCGGGCACGAGCCTCTCGAAATCCGCGCGCGTGAACGGCCCGGCCACGGCGGGCAGCCGGCTGAGCGCCAATCCCCCCAACGCGGCGGAGGAAAGTTTCAGGAACTCGCGGCGGCGCAACGGTTCGTCTTGGGAGGCAGGAAGTTTCATCACCCGGGTGATAAACCACGTCCGGGTCGGCTGCCAAGACACGAGATCATCCCGCAGTCCGATTCGCCTCAAACCAGCGAGCGAACGGGCAGCGAACAACCAACCGCAGCGTGTTGTCGCCCGAGCCTGCTGGTAAGAGACGCTGAAGGGCTCGCTCCAAGTGCCTGCAGTTGGAAGAGGCGATCCTCGATTCGCGGGAAGGGAGTGCCACTTCAGAGGCGGATCATTTCCCGTTCAAACGCGGGCTTTGGGCGTTGCCAAGGCGCGTCTATCGTGTTCAGAAACCTCGGCCTCGTTCCGTGACCGGCGACGCCTCCCTCCGACGTGACGCGGGATTTCGTCCAGCGCGACAATTGCCTTCGTCGGTTTGGATTCGCTTTACATGGGTGGGCGGTCCGTGTACGCCGTGTAACGTTTTGGTGAGAAACAACCCATCGCCAAAAACCGAAGCGAGTCTATGAAACTCAAATGCCTACCCCACTCCTCCATCGCGCTCGCGGTTTGTCTCGCGGGCGGATTTCTCGGAACCACGCCCGATGCCACCGCGCAGACGGCGATTCCACCCGCCCTGCGCGTCACGGGCGGTGTTGACACTTCAAAGCCAGGCGCGCTGATCCGCACCTACCAAGTCGAGGGCTTCGACACCTAGGGGCAGTTGACCGCGGTAGAGCGTCTCATCGCCGGCGACCTCGGTCCGAACATCGCGAACCTTGGCGATCCGAATTACACCTACGATGCCGCGCGAGGCTACTTCGTTCTCGGTGGCGACGTGGGCCTCAACTTCCGCCACGATGCGGGCGACGGTGGCGACAACGGAAATTTCGTTGGTCCCGACTACCCGGACCGGCCGATTCCGGGCCTGCCCGGCACGACGCTCACCGCCGACCAGGCGGCGGCGGAGGCGATCGTCTTTCTCGAGTTCAAGGCGGCAGGCTTGTTCGAGATGGGTGTCGGCAGCGATGACTGTTTCAAGGTGACGACCTGGCACAACCCGCGGGATCGGTTCGCACTGACCCTCGGACAGTTCAACGGCACGCGCGGCATGACCGAGACCCGGGTCATTCTCCTGAACATTCCCGAGCCGGGCATCTACCCGTTCCGGTGCCTGTGGGCCAACGCCACCGGGGCCACCGGTTGGGAATGGTACCTCTTCGACAAGGACGGCAACCGCAACCTGATCAACGACGCGACCAATAGCGTCGCCGTCGCGTACCGGGAAGGTCCGTTGCGGCCCTACGTGGCGAGCGTGTTTCCGAACATCGGTGCGGCGAACGTGAGCCCGGCCACCGACGTCATCGTCGAATTCGTGGACGAAACGGTGGCGGTGGACGGCGACTCGATCCAGTTGACGGTCAATGATGGTGCAACGACCGGGACGCAGACCGTCACCAAGTCCGGCAACAAGACCACGGCGAGATTCACGCCCGCCAGCCCGTTGGCTTTGGGGAGCACCAACACGGTCCGGCTGGTGTACTCGGACCTCGGCAATCCCTCGCTGACCGTCACCAACTCGTGGTCCTTTGTGACGACCACTGCGCTGATTTCACCGATCGCGGCCGTTCCCGCCAATCAGGTGGATCAGACTGCGCTCGGCTTTCGACTGTTTGTCCACCAACTCGACGGGGTGGAATTCGACAATGGAGCCGCGCTGGGAAATATCCGGGACCAGCTTGAGGGGATCTTGGGTGCCAATCTCGCGGACTTGTCCGGCGCCGATGCCAACGGGTTCTTCTATCTGACCAATCCGCTCGCCGGCGGGACGAACGTGGTCAACCTGAACAATTTCTACCAGATTCCCGAAAAGGGGAATTTCACCGCGAACAATGGGTTTCCCGACCTCAAGTGGCCGGGCACGCCGGGCGCGGGTGGGTTGGACTGGAATGCCGACAATCTTGCGACAGAAATCCTGACCTTCGTGGAATTGCCTGCAGCGGGCGGGTACACGATGGGGATCAAGTCCTGGGACAGCTTCTCGGTTACGGTTGGTGACGCCGAGGGCCGGAGTCCCAAGGACCTGTTTGCCACGGTGCTGGGCCAGTACGACGGCGACGCTCCGGGCAATTACCTGTTCTCCTTTTTCGTTCCGGAGGCCGGCATTTACCCGATCCGGCTGATTCACAACATCGGCGTTCAGCAGGGCGACCTGGAGTGGTTCACGGTGGACGCGACGGGCACGGTCCTCACGCTCCTCAGCGCTCCCGGGGGATTGAAGAGCTACCCGCGCGGTCCGGCGCTGCCGGCCTACGTGCGGCGTGTGTCGCCCGGACCCAACATCGCGGGCATCCAGAACTTCATGGTCACCGACGTCCTGCCCGGCACACCGGTCTTCGCCGAGATTCGGGACGACGGCACCACCGTGTCGCCCGGTGATGCCCGGTTGACCCTCAACGGCGGCGGTCAGTCCACCGCCACCAAGGCCAACGGCATCACCACGGTCACGCTGACCAACGTGCCCGAGTTGGAGCCGGGTTCCGAAAACACCGTCACGCTCGTGTACACCGACAGTGCCGGCAAGACCTTCACGAACACGTGGACTTTCATGATGGCCGACGCCTTCCAGCTCGATCCGGCGCTCTCGTATCCGCTGGGTTCGGGCGACGCAACCAAGCGCGGGTTCGCAGTGCGGACCGTTCAGTTGGCCACGCCTTTCGTGAGCGGCGAGAACGGCTCTGGCTCGCTGGGTGAGGCCCTGCTGGCGGGGGTCTTCCTGGGGGGAGCCAACGTGGCCAACTTGGAGGATGACCGGTATCCCAAAGCGGACGGTTGGTGGCATCTGCAGACCTTGAACATCGGAAACGACACGGATGCCGGCACGCGAAACCTGATTACTCCGGATGATCCGGTGCCGGGTATCCCGGGCACCACCGGCAGCGCCGATCATTTCGCCACCGAGGTGCGTACTTACCTCGAACTCCCAAAAGCGGGCCTCTACAACCTCTCACTGTACAGCGACGACACTCCGCGGATGTTCCAAGCGGAAGCGCAGGACCACCACTTCGGCGCCCTCGAGATTGTCGAGCCCTGCTCCCTCGCTGGCACCCGGCTCGCAATGTGTGCGACTTGGGCAGGCGGTCCGGGGGGAGACTTCGGGGCGCCACTACCACTCGAGGATTTGGTACTCAACCTGGTGGCGGCCGACCCGCTCTTGGGCAACGAGCCCTTGGCGAACGCGGCCGCCGCCAAAGACAGCGCCGTCCTGCTCAAGCGGGGAGCCGTGGCCTTTGGGATCAAGGCGGCCAATGCCAAGGCGGCCGGTGCCAGGGCGGTGATCATCTTCAACGATGAATCCGGCGACCGGCCCGACCGCCCGCCGATCTACATGGGCGGGACAGCCACGGGCGTGGATATTCCCTGCATCTTCATCGGACATCGGGACGGCACCAACCTCATCGCCCTGCTGGCTCAGGGGCCGGTGAAGGTCAACCTCCGGGAGAATAGCCGACCGGCGGTTTTGGGATCGGAATGGGAGGGCTTCGTCGGCCGATGGGATGTCACGCTGTACGCGCCGCAACCCGGCGTCTATCCGCTCCGCATCGTCAGCAAGCAGGGCAGTGGCGGCTACGGCCTCGAGCTGGCCCAGCGCAAGCAGGACGACACCTGGGTGCTGGTCAATGACCCCAACGACGCCGAGGCGCTGAAGGCGTACCGGTCCGTCACCACACGTCCGGTCATGCTGACGCCGACCACCGGCGAGAGCTGTAACCGCGTGAACATCTTCTGGCGCGGTTCCGGGCGCCTGCTGGAGGCCGGGGCCGTCAACGGGCCCTACACGCCGTCGGCCAATCAGAGCATGCCCCATGTTGAACCCGCCAGCTCGCAGAAGTTCTTCCGGGTCGAGCAAATGAAGTAATCGCCCAATCAAGTCAGGCGCTCGCTCTTTACGACTGACCGCGTGTCCTCACGGAACCCCGGCGCTGAATGAGTGCCGGGGTTTCTTTTTCTCCCGCCGATGAGTTTTCTCCGGCCTTGGCGCACCGGATCAACAGTGTTGATTCGGGACGCTTTCATCGCCCAACCTCGCCATCCCTCAACCGCTTGGCGACCGGCCAGCCTCCCTTGCCCTTGCCCCCGTGCGAACCCACCCTGGCCGCGCGCCGTTTGTCATCACCCGAACGCCTGATCCTGAGCGATCTTCTGGTCAGGTGACGACCGGAGGAGGCGGCCAAGAGCTATTTCGGTCGCGTGGCGATGTCCTGCAGGAAGGCGACGTCGCGATTGTTCGGGCTGTTGAGGCGGTCTTGCACCGGAATTCCCTTTTTCAGCGGCGGCGTGGTTCGCGAATCTACCCAGCGCCGCATCTCTGAATGCCCGTCGGCAAACGAAAACCCGCTGCCCTGATTATGATAAAAACCCGGCAGATCCCAGAAGCCGTACTTGGTCGGCTCGCTCGGGTAACCCGCCATGTTCACCGCGAAATTCCCCATGTCCACGCTGTCTTCCCGCATGTCGAGGAAGACAAAGGTCTTCGCGGGCCCCGGGTCGCTCATGTCGGAGTACTTGAAGAACATCTTGTACGCACTGATCGGGGCTCCACGGTGATTCTATTTAAATTTCTGAAGGGTTGCTGTTGTTGAGGTTGGAGCAAGTCCTTACCAATTGGCGTGGTTTGAGTCGTAGTAGGCGTGCGATGATCTCGACAAACCAAGAAGTCTTCACTGCCGATCCGCCCG
>CALJWR010000128.1 GCA_937976685.1 uncultured Verrucomicrobiae bacterium | reverse complement strand
GTCGCCGAATGAGGGTCCGGCGGGGAGCGGGGGGAGCGGGCTCAAGGCCCTCCCGCTCCAGCCGCGCGAGGACAAACGCATCTATCGGATTGCGGACCCACTGGCGCCGTTTTACCGCCGGCAACTCCTGGCGCACCGGTTTGACGAAGGCCCAGTGCTTCCGCGGATCCGTCTCCGGCCACTCGGCGCCGGCCTCGATCCATGCCCGCAAGCGCGCAATTTCGTCCGGCTTCAAGCGGTCGCCCTTGGGCGGCATCACGTCGTCCGGATCCGCGGTGGTCACGCGGCGGAACAGCTCGCTCTCGTCGGGCCGGCCGGCCACTAACGCCGGTTTGCCCGACTTGCCGCCCTGGAACGCGGACGCCCGAGAGTCGAGCCGCAGCCCGGCTTTCTGTTGGTCCGGTCCGTGGCATTCCGAGCAGCGTTTGATCAGGATGGGCTCGATGTCGCGGGCAAAATCTGCGCTGGCCAGGTCGGTCGCCAGGGCCAGTGTCGCCGCCGCCAGTTGGAGCTTGAAAACCTTCATGCCAGCACGCCTTTCACCACCTCGCCATGCACGTCCGTGAGCCGGAAGTCGCGGCCTTGAAAACGATAGGTCAGCTTTGTGTGCTCCAAGCCCAGGCAGTGCAGGATCGTGGCCTGGAGGTCATGAACATGAACTGGGTTCTCCGCCACGAAGTAGCCCAGTTCGTCGGTCGAGCCGTAGGTGGTGCCAGGTTTGATGCCGCCTCCCGCCATCCAGATCGAGAACGCGTGCGGGTGATGGTCGCGGCCGATCCAGCCATCCTTGTTGCGCGCCTCGTTCATCGGCGTGCGCCCGAACTCGCCGCCCCAGATCACCAGCGTCTGGTCCAGCAGGCCGCGCTGCTTGAGGTCCTTCACCAGCGCGGCGGCGGGCCGGTCCGTTTCCCGGCAACGGTCCACCATGCCGTAGCGCAGATCGTTTTCCTTCATGTCACCGTGGCTGTCCCAGCCCCAGTGGTAAAGCTGGACGAAGCGCACGCCCTTCTCCACGAGGCGCCGCGCGAGCAAGCAGTTGTTCGCGAAGCCGCTCTTGCCCGGCTCGCTGCCGTACCGTTCGTGGACCGACGCCGGTTCCCGGGACAGGTCCATCAACTCCGGCACGCTCGTCTGCATGCGGTACGCCATCTCGAACTGGGCGATGCGGGTCACGATCTCGGGATCGCCCACGCGCTGGAAGGCTTCGCGGTTTAACATCTCCAGCGTGTCGAGCGTCTGGCGGCGCAAAGCGCGATCCATGCCGTCTGGATTCGAGAGGAACAGCACCGGGTCGCCCTTCGACCGCATCTGCACCCCCTGATGCACGGTGGGCAGAAAGCCGCTGCCCCACAGAGACGTGCCGCCGTCCGGGCCGTTCTTGCCCGACACCAGCACCACGAAACCCGGCAGATCGCGGCACTCGGTGCCCAGGCCGTAGGAGACCCACGAACCGAGGCTCGGCCGGCCCAGACGCGCGGAGCCGGTGTGGACGAACAACTGCGCCGGCGCGTGATTGAACTGGTCGGTCCGCATGGAGCGGACGATGCAGATGTCGTCCGCGATTTCGGCGAGATGCGGCAGGGCCGAGGAGATTTCCTGACCGGAGCGGCCGTGTCGGGCGAACGAGTGGGGCGAGCCGAGCACGCGCGGCACCCCCTTGATGAAGGCGAACCGCTCACCGTGGATGAGGCTCTCGGGCACGCGCTGGCCGTCGAGTTCGTTCAGCTTCGGCTTGTGGTCAAGCAGGTCGAGCTGGCTGGGCGCGCCGGCCATGTGGAGGTAGATGACGTTCTTCGCCCTGGGTGCGAAGTGCGGCGGCTTGGGCAAGGTTGGGTCGGCGGTCGCGGCCGGGTCGGATGCGGCGGCGAGCAGGTTGCGGTTCAGCAGCGACGCCAGGGCCAGCGTGCCCAAGCCGGTGCCGCAATCGCGGAAAAACTGCCGGCGGGTGACGAGCTTGAGGTATTCCCGGGTGGGGTTCATTCAGCCTTTGGTGATCGCCTCGTCCAGGTTCAGCAGCACGTTGGCCACCACGGTCCAGGCCGCGAGTTCGGCCGGACTGACGTCCACAGAATCGTTGAGCACCGCGGCCTGCGCGAGGAGCTTTTCGGCGGCGGCGGGCTCGGCGGCAAAGCGCGTCCTGGCCTTGTCCAGCAACGCCAGCGTCGCGGCCAGTTCTTTGTCCGACGGAGGGCGCGTCAGCACCGCCTTGAAGCCGAAGGCCAGCCGTTGCCGATCTTGCGCGCCGCCCTCGGTGGTCATGCGCCGCGCGAGTCCGCCGGCCGCCGTGAAGAAGGCGGGGTCGTTCAGCGTGACCAGCGCCTGGAGCGGCGTGTTGGTGCGTGGGCGGCGCTCGGTGCAGACCTCCCGGCTCGGGGCGTCGAACGTGACGAAGGCCGCGTACGGAAACGAGCGTCGCGCGAAGGTGTAGAGGCCGCGGCGGAATTGATGGCCGTTGGTGTTCATCACCCACTTGTCGTCGCTGTACGGCATAGCCCAGACACCCTCGGGCTGATAGGGGAACACACTCGGGCCGCCGATCTGCGGGTTCAGCCGCCCGCCGGCGGCCAGAGCCAGGTCCCGGAGCATCTCCGCCTCGAGCCGGAAACGCGGGCCGCGGGCGAGCAGGCGGTTGTACGGGTCGCGCTCGAGCAACTCCGGCGTCACGCGTGCTGACTGCCGGTACGTGGCCGAGGTCACGATCAGCCGGTGCATCGCCTTCAGGCTCCAGCCCTGGCGGACGAATTCCGTGGCCAGCCAGTCCAGCAATTCGGGATGCGACGGCGGCTCGCCCTGCGCGCCGAAGTCTTCGCTGGTCTCGACCAGCCCGCGGCCGAAGTACACCGCCCAAAGGCGGTTCATCGTCACGCGGCCGACGAGCGGATTTTCGGGCGACACCAACCAGTGGGCGAAGCCCAGCCGGTTCCGCGGCAGGTCGGGCGCCATCGGCGGCAACACGGCCGGCGTGGCCGGCTGCACTTCATCGCCCTTGTCCAGGAAACTGCCGCGCTTGAAGACGTGCGTGGGGCGGGGCTTTTCAACCGCCTGCAGCACCAGCGTGGTGGTGATGTCTTTCGGCTCCTGTTTGCGCAGTTCGGCGATTTCTCGGCGGATGCCTTCGAGACTCGGCGCGATGCCGCGGTGGTGTTTCGCCAGTTCCGCCTTCTGCGCGTCCGTGCATTGCGCCGGCTCCAGGTCGAGCAACGCGCGGATACCTGCCGGCACGTCCGCCCAGGCGCGATGCGCCCCGGCCGGCGCGGTGGAATACGCGAGGCGGAATCGTCCGAGGAGATTCTTGGGCCGGATGGATTCCTGCTTGAGCCGGATCACCCAACTGGCCGCCGGCGCTGCGTTCGTCGTTGGCTTGATCACGAACACGGCGAAATGATTGGTGCGGTTCTTCTCCTGGTCGGCGCCAATCGCCCAGCCGGACACCGCGTCCTTGTCCACGGCCTTGTGAACCTCGAAGCGGTCTTCGGCGAAGTCCGCGTAGGCTTTCTCAAACTCCAGCTTCGGCGGTGCGGTTGGGGAATCACTGGCGGCTTCCGGGGTACCAAGCTCGGCCTCGAAATCCGTGAGCACGAAATCGCCGTCGAGGCCGTAGCCCGAACCGCCATTGGGCAGGCGGGGGTCGGTCAGGGCCTCGACGCGGAAGGCCGTCACGCCCGGCGGTGGGTTCGTCACGACCAATTCGTACACGCTGGTCTCGGGCAGCTTCGCGGCGGAGGCTAAAACGGAACCGTCCGATTGCGGTTCAAGCACCACGCCGCCGGAGGCGGAGAAGCCGGCGGGGTCGAGGACCGTCCAGCCGTTGGCGATGGCGCGGCGCTGTTCCTGAAGCCCGGCCTCCCATTCCGACTGCTCGGCGTCCAGCTCTGGCGTCTGTGTGTCGAGCCGCTTTTGAAGCGGCTCGATCTTGGCGCGGATTTCGTCGCGCTTCGCCGCCTGCTCGAGGGTGGGGAGTTCGAGGATCGGGTCGAGCGTCTTGCCGCCGTCGCGGGTCTGGTTGAAGAACGCCAACGACTCGTAGTACTCGCGCTGGGTGAACGGGTCGTACTTGTGGTTGTGACACTGAGCACAGGCCATCGTCGTCCCCAGCCAGACGGTGTAGGTGGTGTTGACGCGGTCAATCACCGCCGCAGTGCGGAACTCTTCGTCGTCCGTGCCGCCCTCGGTGTTGGTCATGGTGTTGCGATGGAACCCGGTGGCAACTTTCTGGTCCGTGGTCGCGTCCGGCAACAAGTCACCGGCGAGCTGCTCGATGGTGAACTGATCGAAGGGCAGGTCACGGTTCAGGGCCCGGATCACCCAGTCGCGGTAGGGCCAGTTGGAGCGGCGGTGGTCGGCCTCGTAGCCGTTGGTGTCGGCGTAGCGAGCCAGATCCAACCACGGCCGGGCCCAACGCTCGCCGTAATGCGGGGAGGCCAAAAGCCGCTCGACCAGCCGCTCGTAGGCGTCGTGGGCCGGATCGTTCAGAAAGGCGTCCACCTCCTTCGGCGAGGGAGGGAGTCCGATCAAGTCAAGACTCACGCGGCGGATCAACGTGGCGCGGTCGGCCTCCGGCGACGGGCTCAGACCCTCGTGCTCGAGCCGCGCAAGGATAAAGCGGTCCAAGTCGTTTTGCGGCCAGTCGGTCCGGTTGACCGACGGCGGCTCGGGCCGCTGCGGCGGCACGTAAGCCCAGTGTTGCCTCACCTCGGCCGACACCGCGCCCACGCCCTCGGGCCACAGTGCGCCCTGGTTGATCCACGCCTCAATGGCGGCGACTTCGTCCGGCGCGAGACGCTCGCCTTTCGGAGGCATCAACTCGTCGGTGTCGGTGGTCGAGATGCGCTGGAACAGCAGGCTGCCGGCCGCATTGCCCGGCGCGATGACCGGACCAGACTTGCTGCCTTTCAAGGCCGCGGCCCGGGCATCCAGGCGCAGGCCGGCTTTCTGGATGTCGGGACCGTGGCAGTCAAAACATCGCCGTTCCCAGACCGGAAAGACATGCCGCGCAAATTCGACCGGCGCTTCCGCCGACGTCGCGCGGGCCTCGGCCGGGAGGGACGTGTGTCCGAAGAGGGTAGCCGCCGCAACGAGGATCGTCCCGAGCGGCGGCCAGCCCAACGGGCGGATCGGTCTGCAGGTCGTTGCCTTGACCGGGGGCGTGTCACGTTTCGGAATCACTGAACATTGAGATTAGGAGCAACCGCAGTGCGGCTCAACCGGAAACCTGCCCGCACCCGGGCCCGCCATGGCGGTGGTTGACAACGCCGGCCCGCGCGGCATCTTCCCGCCGCTGCCTGCTCATCTGATAATTCTTATCAGATTCGACCCGTCGGGTGCGAGCGGGTAGAGGTACCCGGCAGGCAGGAAAGGAAAGACACAAAACCTGAAACCATGAGAAGTTTGATCAAAGATCTGATGCTAGTCGGCTCGGCGGCGGGCGTTGCCGCTTGGGTGTGGGCAGCCGACAATGGCACCTGTTCGGCGGACAAGGCCGCTTGCCCGGCCGCTGCCGCTACGTGCAGCGCGAGCAAGGATACCTGCTCGGCGACCAAAGAGGCATGTCCGGCAACTGCCGGCTCCGCCTGCTGCGCGGAAGCTGGCGCCAAAACCACCAAGGCGGCCAACAAGGACGAGAAGGTGGTCCGGGTGAGTTACACGGTGACCGGGATGACCTGCGCGGCCTGCGAAACCAAGGTGACGAAGGCCTTGGCGGCCATTGACGGCGTGACCGAGCCTTCGGCCTGCGCGGATTCCAAGACGGCGAAGCTGGCGTACAACCCGAAGAAGGTGAAGGACCAGAAGGTGATCGCGGCCATCAACAAGTCCGGATTCAAAGTCGCGGCAGAGACCCTGACCGTGCAAGTGGACGGCATGAGCTGCGGCGCGTGCTCGGACAAAGTGAGCAAGAAGCTCGCGTCGGTGAAAGGCGTGAAGGAACAGAAGGTCTGTCACGAGTCCAAGCAGGCGGTCATCACGTTCGATCCCGCGAAGGTGTCCCAGAAGGACGTCCTGGCAGCGATTGACTCGACCGGTTTCAAGAGCGTGCAGTAACCGCGGCGGAGGACCTGCGAACTTCCAGATAGATTGCCGTGCGGCCGGGGGTGGGCTCCCGGCCGTTTGCTTTTTTCGCGCAGCCCTTGCCGGCCGCCGCGCTTTTGGGGTTTTCAGGAACGTCGGTCGGCGTCATCGTTTTCCGGTATGGCGGAAGAATCCCGGCACCAATACGACGAGAGCAAGGTCAAGACGCTGTCCTCGCTGGAGCACATCCGGCTGCGTACCGGCATGTACATCGGGCGCATCGGCACCGGCGCTCATCCGGACGACGGCTGCTACGTGCTGCTCAAGGAGATCGTGGATAACGCGGTGGACGAATTCATCATGGGCTTCGGCCGGGAGGTCCGGATCCAGGTGGAGGGCAACCGCGTGTCCGTGCGGGACTTCGGCCGTGGCATTCCGCTGGGCAAGGTGGTGGACTGCGTCTCGAAGATCAACACGGGCGCGAAGTACAACGACGAGGTGTTTCAGTTCAGCGTGGGGCTCAACGGCGTGGGCACCAAGGCGGTGAACGCGCTGTCCCGGTCGTTCCTCGTCCGCAGCCATCGCGACGGCCAGTTTGTCGAGGCCGCGTTCAAGCAGGGCCGCCTGCGGCGCGAGCTCAGCGGCAAGACCGAAGAGCCCAACGGGACCTACATCGAGTTCGAGCCGGACCCGGAAATCTTCAAGGACAGCGTCTTCAAGCCGGAGTTCATCGAGCGGCGATTGCGGCACTACAGCTACCTGAACAGCGGACTGAAGCTGGTTTTCAACGGCAAGGTCTTCCAGTCGCGGGGGGGCCTGATGGACTTGGTGCTGGAGGAGCTGGGCACCGACCAGTCCGAGCCGATTTACCCGCCGCTGCACTACACCAGCAAGACGCTCGAGTTCTGCTTCACCCACAGCAACAGCCGCTACGGCGAGGAGATTCTCAGCTTCGTCAACGGCCAGTACACCAGCGACGGCGGCACGCACCTGAGCGCGTTTCGCGAGGGACTGCTCAAGGCGGTGAATGAATACTCCCGCAAGAGCTTCGAGGGCGATGACGTCCGCGAGGGCATCGTCGGTGCGGTGGCCATTCGGCTGAAGGACCCGATGTTCGAGTCCCAGACCAAGAACAAGCTGGGCAACACCGAGATCCGGACCGACCTCGTCAACCGCGTCCGCGAGGAACTGCTGCACTTCTTCAATCGCAACAAGCCGATCGCCGAGAAGATCGTCGCCAAGGCCGAGGACACCAAACAGCTCCGCAAGGAACTGCAGGAGGTCAAGAAGCTGGCCCGCGAGCGGGCGAAGGCCATCACCCTGCGCATTCCCCAGCTCAAGGACTGCAAGCTGCACTTCGACAAGAGGCGCGACAAAGGGCGGGGAACGATGCTGTTCATCTGCGAGGGCCAGTCGGCCGCCGGCTCGATCACGAGCTGCCGTGACGTCAACACCCAGGCGGTCTTCGTCCTCAAGGGCAAACCGCTGAACGTCTGGGACCTCAAGCGCGATGTGATGTACAAGAACGATGAGCTCTACAACCTGATGCAGACGCTCAACATCGAGGACAGCCTCGACGGCTTGCGCTACGAAAAGGTGATTCTCGCCACGGACGCCGATGTGGACGGCCTCCACATCCGCAATCTGATGATCACCTACTTTTTCCGGTTCTTCGACCTGATCGTCCACGACGGCCATCTGTACGTGCTCGAGACTCCGCTGTTCCGCGTGCGCAACAAGGAACGGACGATCTATTGCTACAGCGAGGCGGAGCGGGATACCGCCGCGAAAGAACTCGGCGGCAAACCCGAGATCACGCGCTTCAAGGGCCTGGGCGAGATCAGCCCCAAGGAATTTGCCCAGTTCATCGGGCGGGAGATGCGCCTGAGCCGGGTGGAGTACGCGCCCAAGCCGGAAGTCGCGCCCATCCTCGACTTCTACATGGGCAAGAACACGCCGGAGCGGAAGGACTACATCATGGAGCGGCTGGTGGTGCCGGTGGAGGAGTAACCGGCACCACACGCAGGTGTTTATCGCCCGGACCGAAGGACCTCCACCACCAACTGATTGAACCAGCGGTCCGTCGCCGTGCCCGGACAGGATTCAAGGGTCACCCGCTTCCGATCCGGCAGCTCGCCGGTCTCGGTCACGTTCGGGGTTACCTCGGCCCAGTGGACCAGGTCGGCGGTGCCCAAAACCCGGATTCGCACGTCGGGAAGTTCGCGCGGCCGGGTGTAGGTCAGCGTCAGGCAGCGCGCCGGCGGCGCCGAGGCGTCCGCGGACCACTGCACCAGGTCACGCGGCTGCGCCGGTGCAAACGGCAGGGCGCCCAGCGCGTACTTCACGAAGTTTGCAATGCCGTCGCCGGCCGGCGCGGCGTCGGGACCGCTGATGGCCGGGTTGGCCAGTTGCTCGGGGGAGAAATGCAGTTGGCGCCAGCCTTCGAAGCCGGCCAGCACCGGCGGCGCCACCTCAACCTCATACCAGAGCGTGGCGGCGTTGGTGGGCGCGACCAACCGGGAGCCGCCCGGGCCGTCGGCGCTCGCCGGAAACTCGCTGCGCCGCTGGCCGCGCTCGTCCAGCGTCCAGGCGCGGACGCGCTCCGGCGGCACCGGGAGGCGC
>CALJWR010000127.1 GCA_937976685.1 uncultured Verrucomicrobiae bacterium | reverse complement strand
CGCCAAGCACCCCGAGATCGTCTTCGAGGCGAAGGAAATGAAGAACGTCAGGACCGATGGTGACGTGACGACGGCCGACGTGGTCGGCACGTTCACCGCCAAGGGCGTGTCGAAGGAAATCACGGTTCCCGTGCGCCTCACCTATCTCAAAGACCGCTTGGCGGCGCGCGGCGGAAACCAGCCGGGCGATTTGTTGGTCCTGCGCTCCAACTTCACCATCAAGCGGACCGATTTCGGCATCAATCCCGGCGCGCCCCAGGACAAGGTGGCCGACGAAATCGTCATCGGCTTGAGCATCGCCGGCGCGGCCCCGCGGCCGTAAACGGCTCGAACGCGGGTTTCGCACGCTGTGCGTCGCGGACACCACGTTCAACGCGCGCGAGTCCAGCCGGCTCATGGGCATTGGGGAGGCGAAGTTGGATTTCGTCCTGACGACCGACGAGTTCGTGAAGTGCGCCCAAAGCGCCACCAACCCGCCCTCCCGTTGAGATGGCGCACCGGGTGGTTCTCCGCCCGGGTCGGCCACGCGAACGGGTTGTCGTGCGGCGCCGCCTGCGTCCAACCTGGCATTGCGCTATTGCCAAACCTGAATCGTGGCAGGCGGGCACAGAAGTTCGCGCGCCCGGAATGAATTGGCGGCTGGGAATCTGGCGACCGGCGACCCGCGAACACAGAGGGGTGCTCCCTCGGCAACCTGCGCGGCTCAGCGCGCGGTGGCCAGCATTTGGATTTCCTCGGTCGAAAGCGCTTTCCCGTAGAACCGAAAATCTGCAAACCGGGCGGCCAGAAATTCGTTGCCGCCGAAATGCGGATTCCCGCCGAGGGCGCAATCCTGCGCCTGCGTCGTCAAGAACTCCGGCACGGTGCACGAAACAACCGCTTTGCCGTCCACGTGTAACGTCAATTGTGCCCCGCGTTTCACCGCGGCCACGGCATACCAGCGATTCGTTTCGATGGTCAGGCCGGACGTGCCGAACGCGCCACCGGCTTCGACGCGCGCGAAGAGCTTCCCGCCGTCCACGACGATGCGCAACGGGTCATCCATGCCACCCGCCCACGCGCTGAACACTTGACCGAGGCGTTGCCGCGGATGCTCCTTCACCAGGACCCGCAAGCTCACGGTGAAGTCCTCGTCCGGCCACGCTGGCACGGCGTAAATCAGCATTTGGTCGCGGCCGTTTACCTCCGTTCCTTCCGCATCGCGGGCGGAGAACTTCGCCGCTTTCAGCTCACCGAACTGCGGCGGCGCATCGTCCCGGAGCGTATGCACGACGATCTCACCGTTGGGACCGCGTTTCGGCTCGGGCGGCAACACCTGCGGCGGCGCGGCGGCGTCAATCCGGAACCAAGCGGGCGGGACATCCGCAATCGTCTCGCCGTTCGCGTTCTTGGAAACGACTCGCCAAAAGATCGGCGTCGCGGGTGTCACCGCCAGCGTGGCGAGGTTCGAGGAATCCACCGTCACGCGCGGTGTGACGACGTTCGTATGCCAGGCGGCTCCGGCAGCGAAAGCCGGGTCAGCCGAGAATTCCACGCGATACAAAGTCCCGCGCCCCCGCGCGCCACGCCACTGAAACACGATCGGCCCACTCGGCACGCGCCCCGCATCGGGTGGAATCTGTGTGAAGGCGAGTGGCGGGGGAGGCGATTGGGCCGGCAACCACGAGCGATAGGGCGTCCCGCAGGCTCCGGCGGAGGCGAAATCCACCAACCGCAACGGGCGGCCATCCGCCGTGGGAACTTCCACCGCCAGCCAGGGCCGGAGCGGCGTTTCGAGTCTGCGGAATCCGGCCTGCGGGGAAACGACACGCACCTCGCCGAGTCGTGCCAGGTTGACCAACGGCAACGTGTCCTCATCGAAATCGTTCTGTGCCGGATCAAACGCCAGCAACACCGGCCCCCGATACAGCGAGACCTTGCCGGTGGCCTCGTTCGCGCCGGCGACGAAACGAACGGGCATTTGAAAACTCACCTGCAGCCGGTCGGTTTCTCTCCAACGCCGGGTCAGTTTCAAGTATTGGCCCGGAATGGCACCGTCCACCGTGGCGTCGTTCCACTTCACCGCCGGTTCGCGCGCCCAGGCCGGAATTCTCACACGCAACTCGAAGGGCTGCGTCGCTGCCGTGCTCACGTGCAACTCGGTGGTCCCGTCAAGCCAGGCCTCCCTCGTGGACGTCACGGTGACAGCGGTTCCGTCGGGCAACCTGCCCGTGAATTTACCCGCCCCGAGCCAGTTCACGACCAGGCCGTTCGGGGAAGACATCACGGCCCAGTCGCTGAGGCACCCGAGCACGCGGGGCGCGTTGACGGAACAGCAGTTCAACTCCGGTGTGCCCGCGCGGGCCTGGAAGACAATCGTGTGCGCGCTGGCCTCGCGCACGCCGTCCATCGGCGTGTTATAGGTCCACCAGCGACCGCTGGGGTGTTGCGCGCCCAGGCCGCCGTTGAGCGTGGCCAGTTCCAGATCATCCGCCGCGCGCGGGTCGCCCGTGAGCCGGAGGTAATCCACCGTGAGCGCCATCCAGGCGACAGTGCAGCAGGTCTCGATGGCGGTGGGCGCATACGGATTGTCCGTGGCCTGCTCGCCGGAACTGAAGCCGCCGGTGTTGCGGCGATCCCAGCGCCGGATGCTGCGCCAGTGGTGCTCAAACGCCTCGCGGTATTTCGGCTCGCCGGTGATGCCCCACAGCTCCAGCAGCCCCTGCAGACTGTGCAGACTTTCCCAGCGCGGTTTGGGTGAACGGAAAAATTCGCGGCCATCCAGTCCGGCGCGCAAGTAGTCCCCGGCTCGTTCCCAATCCTTCTCCACCTCGCGTGCCATGCGCAGGTAACGCGGTTCGCCAGTCAGCCGATGCAGCAGGGCCAGGGCGGTGAGGATGGACATGTTCATCTCGGGCTCGCCGGCCTCCAGGACGCGCCGCTGAGTGTCGAGATAGGCGGCGCAAACCAGGTCCGCCGCCTTGCGCGCGGCGGCCAGTGCGGCCACATCCCCGCTGTGTTCATGCCACATTGTCAACGCGAGGATGGCGTGGTAGTGCCCCCACAAGTCCCAGTTCTTCAGCAACCGGTCTGCTTGGGGGAACGGTCCCAGGTAACCATCCTCCGCCTGCGTGGCAATGAATTCGGCCACGACGCCCTCCACCTGCCGGCGCAGCCGCGGGTCGTCGGTCATCTGCAACGCCTGCACGGCGGAGATGAGATACTTGCCCACGAACTCGCCAGCCCAAGGCACGAGCTGCGGCACGGGCTTCCGGTCGCGCACGCGGAACATCTCGATCATTCCCGGATTCGCCTGGGGCGCGCGCAGCAACCAATTCTCGACGTTGGCTTGAACCCGCTCGCCAACCGGCCCCTGGAACTCAAACCGGGCTCCCGGGATGGATTGGAACGTGAGCGGCCCGGCCGTATCCGCGGAGTGTGACGAGGCCGCAACCAAGAGGAGAATTGCAGGCAACAGGAGTTTCGAGTTCACGAGGAGGATTCTCCCGTCCGGCGTCAGCCGGGAAAGCGTTCCGCGTCGTCCTGTCCGTTAAAGGACAAGAAGCGTAAGGGGTGCCACAGACAAAGGGACCGTGAATCCAGGGGGCGATAAGCCTGCGATGATTGAGCCGACAGACACTCCTGGAGTAAGGAACACGCGGGATGCCCCATAGGCACAGCCTGCGACCTCTGTGCGAGAGCCTTTTCCCGGCTTGCTGCGGTTCGCAGTTCAACCAATTTGGGAGTGAACTGTAATGCCAGACTGGGAAACCCTGAATTCGTTGATGCGCCCATACCTTTTCACCGCTCTGTGGCTCGCGTCGCTGGTGACGCTGCACGTGGCGAGCGCGGCCTCGCCCCTGCCGCCGACACGGTTCACGCAGATTCGCGTGAACTCTTCCGCGCCGCCCATCCGCACCGCCGCCGGGAATCTCCGCGACTTCTTGAGGGCGAGAGGCGCGGACATTTCAGTGGTCACGGGCGCCGACAGCCGCAAGGTCACAGCCGCCGGAACAATCCTCATCGGCACCACGGCCGACACGCCGCAGCTCGCGCGATGGGCGAAGGCCGGCCGCCTGAGCGTGACCGCATCGGATTCATCGGGCGACACCTACGAGGTCGCCGTGCTGGACGGCGTGGTTGCCGTCAACGGGGCGAATCCGCGCTCCGCACTCTACGGCGTCTTCGAGCTTGAAGACATCATCGCGGAGCATGGCGGGGTGCCGAAAGCTCTCGCGCGGCGTGCCCAGCCTTCGCTGCGACTGCGGTTGTTGCACCCGCGCGTGCAGGGCGGTTTTGGCAGCTACCGCCGGAGCGATTTCGAGTTTCTGACGCGCTGTGGCGGCAATGTCGCCCACCTCACGCACGACTGGATGAAGGAGAAGACCCTCTTCAGCTTCGTTCCTTCCACGGCATTCCCCAAAGCTGAGGACCCGGAGACGCTGGACCGCAACCGCGCCCGGCTGCGCCAGTATCTCGAGTGGTGCAAACTCTACGGCTTGGAAGCGGCGATGTGGCTGTGCGAAATCCCGTGTCAGGGTGGCCCGTGGACTCCGCCGGCGGTCCGCGAGGCGTTCCTGGACCGCTTCCCCGCCGAGTGCCTCTCGGAAAGCGGCACCTATCAGGGCAAGGTGCTCTGTCTCGCTCATCCGCAGGTCGAGCAGGAGTATCGGCGCATGATGCGGCAGTTTCTGATGGACTTCCCCGACGTCGCGATGTTCCTCGTTTTCACGCTGGACTCGAATGGCGAGCTTTGCGACCCCGCCACCTGCCCGCGTCACCAAGGCGTCAGCAAGCTGACGCAATACACCCGCCTCTTGGCCCTGCTGACCACGGAAGGGCGCAAAGTGCGGCCCGATTTTCAGGTGTTCTCGGTGGGGTGGAGCTGGAAATTCCGCGGCCAATCCGATTTCCTTCCCCAGCAGGCCGCGCTGCCTGCGGGCGTGGGTCTGACCCTGCCGCCCGACGGGGAGGCTTGGTCCTTTGACCGCAAGACGACCGATTTGCTGCTCGATGCACGGGTACTGACCCGGAAGCACGGACAGGCATTCCTCGGCTACGACATCTTCCTCTGGGGCGACGATACCGTGTTCAGCGAGATTGAGGGCAGCCGACTACCCCGTGGACTGGGTGTGACCCGGCTCTACGACTTCCCGCTCGGCATCGCGGCCAAGCTGCGGCGCTGGCAGGGGTTGGCGGCGGATGGTTTCTTTGACCAGTGGGGCACGATGGCGGAATACGTCTCATGCAACGCCGTGGCCCTACGCGACCTCGTGTTTCATCCGGAGAACCTGAAACCCACGAGGCTCGAGGCGTGGGCTCAGTCGCTGGCCGCCCGCCGGTTCGGCCCCGCTGCCGCGCCGTTGGTGCTGGCCGCGTGGAAGGAGATTGAAGCGGCCCAGCAAATCCAGTCCGACCATACCTATTACTGGCATCATCTGCGCCCCGCTTGGTCCGATCCCGTGTTGCAGTGCCCGATCACCCTTGAGGCTCTACGGGAGGCGAAAATCTTCCATAACGGTCGCTCCAGCCTGGAGCCGTCCAAGCCGCACGGTTCGCACGACTACTCGCCGTATCGGGATGATGTGTCTGCAGCCAAGGCGCTCGCCCCGGCGTTGCGGCGGGCTGCCGAACACTTCGGCCAAGCCCTCGTCCATCTCCAAGCCGCCCAGCCGCTCGTGGGCGAGCACGTCCGATCGATCCTCAACCACTGGTATCAGCCTGAACCTGGGGCTGGTGCCCGGCTCACGCCGCGCCAGGTGCTCGACGAGCAAGTCGTCGCGGTGCGGCTTCAGGAACAGTGCCAGCGCCGCATGAGCCGCTTCCTCGAAGCCTGGGCCCTGGTCCAAACGTTGCCTGCTCCAGGGTCGGCCGAGTACCGGGCGGCCCTCGAGCGACTCGCCACCCTCCAGCAAGAGGATGAAACGCCCGTGCCCCTAGCCAACACATCAAAATGATCACGGATCCCGTCGCCGACGCCCGCGCCGCAACCTGAGTTTAGGCCGCTGACCGCTGGCGCCAGCCAAAACCGCCTTGACCCGGAAAGCGCCAGCCCGGACGCTCCGCTCATCCGAACGACGCAATTCCGCGACCAAGGGAGGCGGTATCGCATCCCACCTGCGCATTGCGTTGGCGCGTTGCGGGGCTTCATCCTGTCCGACCGAGAGGTTTGGGTCCCGTCGCGGCCTCCAGTCCTATGAACGGTCCAGAGCAACTCACAATCGTCAAACACAACGGCAACGGCGCCCACGGGAGCGATGTGGCCTCCCGCATCGGTGCCCCCACCGGGCCGTCCAGGGCCGGCCGGAGCGGCGGCGGCAACGGCTCGTTGCGCCTTCTGGACAAGGTCCGGGGCTTCAAGAACGCCAGCCAGGTGCGCAGTCTGGGGCTGTATCCGTACTTCCGGATGATCTCCTCGGCGCAGGACACGGAGGTGATCATTGACGGACGGAAGGTGTTGATGCTGGGCTCGAACAGCTACCTCGGGCTCACCAACGACCCCCGGATCAAGGAGGCGGTTCACGCGGCGGTGGCCAAGTACGGCTCGGGTTGCGCCGGCTCGCGTTTCCTCAATGGCACACTCGACATCCACATCGAGCTGGAGCAGGAGCTGGCGCGACTGATGAACAAGGAGGCCGTGCTGCTCTACAGCACCGGCTTTCAGGTCAACCTCGGCGTCATCAGCGCCCTGGTGGGCAAGGGCGAGTATGTCATCGGCGACAAAAGCAACCACGCCTCGATTGTCGAAGGCTGCCAACTGACCCAGGGCAAATTCCTCCGATTCTCGCACCGCGACATGGCAGCGCTCGAGAACCGCCTGCAACAGATCGAGCCCGACGCCGGCAAACTGATCGTTGTGGACGGCGTGTTCAGCATGGAGGGCGACATCGCCGATCTGCCGAGCCTGGCCCCGCTCTGCGAGGAGTACGGTGCATTGCTGGTCGTGGATGACGCTCATGCCATCGGCTACCTGGGTCCGACGGGCGCCGGTACGGCCGAGTATCACGACATGACGGACCGCGTGCCGCTAACGATCGGTACGTTCAGCAAGTCCTTCGCGTCGATCGGCGGATTCGTGGCGGGCCCGGA
>CALJWR010000126.1 GCA_937976685.1 uncultured Verrucomicrobiae bacterium | reverse complement strand
TGCGGGTGGCTCTGGCGGGACCAGCGGACAACCCGGATGGCATCGGCGCCCAAGTTTGGATCGAATACTCCGGTGGACGGCGTGGCCCGACACGGGCTGTCCAGGCCGGATCTGGCTACTGGTCGCAGGACGGCGCCGTGCAGGTGCTGGGGCTGGCGGGAAAGGCGGAGGCGCTGCGAGTTCGCTGGCCCGACGGTCGGGAGCAAGCGGCATCCATCGGTGACGGAGCATGGGAAGTGCGGGTAAGGCATGAGCAGGCTTCGAATTGAAGAGACAACCGCGGCGTTGCTGGCTGCCGTGCTCTTGATGGTGGCGGGTTGCGGTCGGGGCGGTAGCGGCCGGGCAAGTGCGCCGCCCGCCCCAGTCGCCACGCCAATTATGAACATGATTCTGGTGAAGGCGGGCAGCTTCACCCGACTCGGTCATGTGGTGATCCTGTCGCGGGACTACTGGCTGGGGAAATACGAGGTGACACAGGGAGAGTTCGCCTTCTTGACCGGGAGGAATCCGAGCCAGTTCCCGGGTGACCCGAATCGCCCGGTCGAAAAGGTGAGCCATGTGGACGCGGTCGCGTTCTGCCGCGCTCTGACGAAAAGAGAGCGCGAGGCGGGACGACTACCGCCGGGGTACGAGTATCGTCTGCCGACCGAGGCGGAGTGGGAGTTCGCGTGTCGTGCGGGCGGCACCGGGCAATTCAGTTTCGGCGACGACGCGGCCGCGAGTGGGGACCACGCCTGGACGGAGGAAAACAGCGATGGCACCACCCACCCGGTCGGCCAAAAGGCTGCAAACGCATGGGGTTTTCACGACCTGCATGGCAATGTTTGGGAATGGTGTCACGACTGGTTCGGGGATTACCCGGCCGGCACGGTCATAGATCCGGTGGGACCGCCAAAGGGCAGGTTCAAGGTCTTTCGCGGTGGCGGTTGGTACCACGCCGCAAAGTTTGCCCGCATCAACAGCCGTTTCACCATGTCACCATCGAACGGCATTGACTTCGTTGGGTTTCGAGTGGCACTGGGCCCGGAAGTGGGATCAAGGCCCTGAGCGGCCACCTTCGGGCGATGGGGCTCCTCCGGGGTGGAAAGGGACGGGCCTGTGGGCAAGTGCTAATTTCCAGGGGTGAAGCGGATTATCGCTTTACAAGCGGGTGCCTGCATGCGATCACTTCCGGGTCAGTACACCTTAACGCTCCCAAACACCAACGTGGAACCTCATGAACCTCCGTCCATGAAAACAAACAGACTACCTCTCGCACTGGTGGCCGCCGCTTGCGCCTTCCAGTTTTCGACGCAGGCCAACGACATCGAGCCTGGCAAGGAGTATTACAGCGCCATTAAAGCGCCGCGGGCCATTGTGCTGGATGGCGAACTGACCGAGTGGTCGGGAGTGCCTGTGCTCTCGGACCCGAAGTTCTCGATCCCAAAAGGCTCCGGCCGCAATGGTACGCTGGTTCTTTTTGAAGAGTACGCCGGCGGCAAGTGGAACGGCCCCGACGATCACACGTCCGCGGTGCAAATCGCGTACGATGACAACAACGTCTATTTCGGCTTCGTGGTCACGGACGACTACCACGAGAACTCCGCCAACAGCGCGTGGAACGGCGATTCGGTCCAGCTCATGATCGCCAACGAGGCGCGCGACCAGCAGATCGCGCTTTACAACTATGCCCTCGGCGGCATCGAGACGGCCTTGGGCGAAGTGATCGTGATGCATGAGGCGGGACCGGGCGGCGATCCGGGATGCGATTGCGCCACCGAGGCGGTGATCAAACGCAACACGGTCACCAAGCGGACGACTTACGAGATCAAACTGCCCAAGGCCGCGCTCGGATTGGAGCGGCTTGGCGGCGGGGTTCGATTTGGCCTTGGCATGGCCATCAACGATGGCGATGAGGATACTCCCGGTCAGCGCGGCTGGGGTGGTCTCGGTGCGCATTCGATCGTCTTTGGCAAAACTCCAAGCGAAACGGCCCTCATCACGCTGGCGAGATCCAACGACATTGAGCCCGGCAAGGAGATTTACACGGCCAATCCCGCCCCGCGGCCCGTCGTACTGGACGGAAACTTGAGCGAGTGGTCAGGGGTTCCTGTGCTTTCCGACCCACGTTTCTCGATCCCGAAAGGCTCCGGTCGCAACGGAACGCCCGTGCTGTTCGAGGAGTATGCCGGCGGCAAGTGGACCGGCCCGGACGATCACACCTCCGCCGTACAGGTCATCTATGACGACAACAACGTGTACTTCGGCTTCGTCGTGACGGACGATTACCACGAGAACTCCGCCAACAGCGCGTGGAACGGCGATTCCGTGCAACTACTGATCGCCAACAACAATCAAGATCAACAGGTGGCCCTCTACAACTACGCTCTCGGCGGTATCGAGGGCGCCTTGGGAGAGGTCATCGTGATGCATGAGGCGGGGCCGGGCGGCGATCCGGGCTGTGATTGCGCCACCGAAGCGGTGATTACCCGCAACAGCCAGACCAAGCGGACCATTTACGAAATCAAGCTGCCGAAAGCCGCGCTGGGTTTGGACAGCCTGGTTTACGGGAAGCAGTTCGGGTTGGGCATGGCCATCAACGACGGTGATGAAGACACTCCCGGCCAGCGCGGTTGGGGCGGCCTCGGCGCGCACTCGATCGTCTTCGGCAAGACGCCGCAGGAAACCGCCTTGGTCACCTTGGGCGTGGGCGGCACCAGCGCCGATCTGCTTTTCCTCTCGGCGGTGACCGGCAACCGATACGGCTTCTCCTTCCGGGCCAACGATAAGGGATCTTCCATCGTGGATCCCACCACCGCCAAACTCAGGTTGGATGGCCAGGAGGTTCCTCTAACCGTCAGACCGAAAGTGCTCGATGCGACTGACTTCGTGTACACCCGAACCGAGCCCTTTGCTCCGGGATCTGACCATCCGTACGAGATTGAGATCAAGGACACCAACGGCAATCTTGTCGTTGATCGCGGAGTGTACCGCGAACCCTACTACGGCGTTTTGACGCCAGCCATGAAAGCCGCATCCGTGGACACTTCCAAGCCCGGCTTCTTGTGGAAGGTGTTCCAGAACGAGACCTACCTGCACACCAGCCTTGCTCAGACCGAGCTGGCGCTCGCCGGCCAGTTGAAGGATGCCAACGGCAATCCCGTGACCGAGAATTACGCTGATCCGTCGGCTCGGGGGGCCGCGATCGGCAACGGAGTCCGGGAGGGCAGTGTGTATCGTTTCGAGATTCCGGGCGTGCTGAACCTCAGCCAGTACGGCGGTGATTTCCGGGGCAACTTCGTGCCGGACGACCAAATGCCGGGTATTCCGGGCACGACCTTGTCCGACGACGGCATCAACGCCGAAATCATCACGTTCGTCCAACTGCCGGCAGGCTGGTTGCGGCTGGGCGTCAACAGTGACGACGGATTCCGCGCGCAGGCCGGGTACATTAACAAGCCCGAGGACGGCGTGATCATGGGGCAGTTCGATGGCGGGCGCGGTGCTTCGGATACCATCTTCGAGGTGCTTGTCCAGGAAGCCGGCATCTACCCGATCCGAATCATCTACCAGGACGGCGGTGGCGACGGGAACATCGAGTTCTTCTCGGTAATGGCCGACGGGACGAAGGTCCTGATCAACGACCCCGACAATGGCGGCTATCGCGCCTACCGGGCGGGCACGGCACCCAACAAGCCAACGGCTCCGCCGCAGTTCACGAGGATTCAGAAGAACGCGAACGGCTCTGTCACCATCGAGTGGACGGGTGGTGGAACCTTGCAGTCGGCGCCCGCAGTCACTGGCGCGTGGCAGAATGTGACCGCGTCGTCTCCGTACACCGTCACACCCACGCAGAACACCTATTGGCGTCTGCGCCAGTAAATCGGCGCTGTCGGGTCATGGAATGGCAGGGGGTCGGGCTTGTCCCGACCCCTTTTTCGTTGGTTCGACCGGGTAATTCTTGAAACAGCCGCTCTTTACTCCCGCGCTTCCCAGAAGGGCGGCAACCGACTTGAAAATTCATTTCACGCCCGAACGACGGCGCGGCAGTCTCCGCGGGGAAGTATGACCGTCACGCTCTTCATTCCGTGCTTCGTGGACCTCCTGTATCCTCAGGTGGGCATGGCGATGGTGCGGATTCTCGAGCGGCTGGGGCACCGGGTCGTGTGTCCAGAGAGTCCGGCGTGCTGCGGACAGCCGGCGTTTAACACGGGCTACTGGGACGAAAGCCGCGCCGTGGCCGCGAAGGTGGTGGACCAGTTGAAATCCGCCGAGGTGGTGGTCATCGCCAGCGGCTCGTGCGGCGCCATGATGAAGGTTTTCTACCCGGACCTGTTCGCCGGCACGCCGCTCGAAGCCACCGCGCGGGCGGTCGCGTCGCGATGCTTTGAGTTCTCTCAATTCCTGGTGGATCGGCTGGGCGTCACGGATCTGGGAGCCCGCTTCCCCCACAAGGTCACCTACCACGACGGCTGCCACAGCTTGCGGGAGATGCACATTCACGCGGCCCCCCGCAAACTCATGGCGAGCGTGCGGGACCTCGAGTTGATCGAAATGAGGCAGCCGGTTTGCTGCGGTTTCGGCGGGACCTTCTCCGCCAAGTTTCCGATGATTTCCACCGCGATGGGCGAGGTGAAATGCGACGCCGCGCTGGAAACCAAGGCCGAGTACATAGTGTCCAGCGACTCGAGCTGCCTCATGCATCTGCAGGGACTGATTGACCGCCGGAAGCTCCCGTTGAAGACGATCCATCTCGCCGAGATTCTCGCCGCCTCATGAACACCGCAGCCAAACAGTTCGTCCGGGACGCGACGCGCTTGAGCGCGGACCTTCGCCACCGCGGACTGATTCAGACCGCGCTGGGCAAATACGAGGTCAAGCGCGATGAGATGAAGGCGCGGTTCCACGATTGGGAGCGCGCTCGTCAGTTGGCGGCCGACACGAAATGGGAAGCGATCAATCACCTCGATCAGTACCTCGACCAGTTCGTGCGCCAGCTTGAGGCGCGCGGCACCAAGGTTCACTGGGCCTCCAGCGCCCGGCAGGCGCGCGACCTCATCCGCGGCATTCTCGCAGCGCGCGGCGCGCGGACGGTGGTGAAGTCGAAGGCCATGACGGCCGAGGAGATTCACCTGAACGAGGACCTGGAGCGGGCGGGCTTCACGGTTGTCGAGTCGGACCTCGGCGAGTTCATTGTCCAGCTCCGCCAGGAGCCGCCGTATCACATCGTCTTCCCGGCGATGCACCTGACGCGCGGCGAAATCAAGGACACCTTCGAGGCCCGGCTGCACGACGCGCCGTCAGACACCCCGGAGGAGCTCACCATGGTCGCCCGCCGCGTCCTGCGGCAGAAGTACGTGGAGGCGGACGCCGGCATCACGGGCGCGAACTTTGCGGTGGCGGAGACGGGCATGATCTCGATCACCGAGAATGAGGGCAACGCGCGACTGACCGCCGCGCTGCCGACGACCATGATCACCTTGCTGGGCATCGAGAAAATCGTGCCCCGGCTGGAGGATCTGGCCCTGCTGTTGCCGCTGCTGTCGGTGGCGGGCGCCGGCCAGTTGCTGAGCGGTTACAACACGCTCTACGGCGGGCCACGCCAACCCGGCGAGCCCGACGGCCCGGAGGAGTATCACGTCGTCCTGCTCGACAACGGGCGCACGGCGTACCTAGCCGACGCCGAGCAACGGGACGCGCTCCACTGCATCCGTTGTGGCGCGTGTCTGAACGTGTGCCCCATCTTCCGCAACGTGGGTGGCCACACCTACGGCACCACCTACTCCGGCCCGATCGGCTCGGTCATCACGCCCAATCTGCGGGGTCTGCCGGACTGGAAGCACCTGAGCTACGCCTCGTCGCTTTGCGGCGCCTGCACCGAGACCTGCCCGGTGAAGATTGATCTGGCCCACCACCTGTTGCAGAACCGCCGCAACGCCTCGCGAGTGAAGCCCAGTTGGTGGCAAAAGCTCGCATTCAAACTCTTTGCGCCGGTCGCCAACTCCCAATTCCTCTGGCGCTGGCTGGTGACAAAAGGCGGGCGCGTGGGTTGGGTTTTTCATCGGCTGGTGTTGGGAACCCGGTTCGACCCGGCGTACGCCTGGACCCGAACGCGGGACCTCCCGCCCATTGCGCCGCAAACCTTCCGGGAGTGGTGGCGGGCGCGGCAAAATGGGAGCGCAGAAGCGGGCAACGGGGGAAACGCCGCAAAACCATGAATGAGCGCGAGAACATCCTTGGTCGCATCCGGGAGGCGCTGCGCTTCCCGGCCCGCCGCCCCGGCTCGCACGGTGTCACCGAGGGGAAGACGGCGCTGCCCACGGTGGCGGAACGGCGTGAGGTGCTGCCCCCGGTGAGTTCCAGCTTCGACGCGCAAATGGCCCTGTTCGCCCGGAACTGCGCGGAGTTGCGTGCCGATTTCAAACTCTGCCGTGATGCGGACGAAGTGATCGCGGAACTGGCCCGGCTCCGCGAAGCGGAAGGGTGGTCACGCATCGCGAGTCACCGCGGCCCGCAGACCGAAAGTGCGGTCACCAGCTTCGGGCTGCCCGTGCTGTGGACGGAGCGCGGTTACGACAAACACGAGCTGGAACGCTGCGCTGCCGGTATCACCGCTTGCGATGCGCTCGTGGCCCAGACCGGCACCGTGGTCGTGAGCACACGCACCGGCGGTGGGCGGGCGCTTAACGTTCTGCCGCCCCACCACGTTGTGCTCGCCACGCGGGATCAATTGGTGCCGGATCTGCCCGCGGCATTCGCGACGCTCAAAGAGCGGTACGGGGCAGACTACCCGAGCATGATCTCTTTCATCACGGGCCCGAGCCGGACGGGCGACATCGAGCGCATCCTCGTCTTGGGCGCCCACGGGCCAAAGAAGTTGACCATCCTCTGCGTGTGAGCCAGCCGCAGCCGTACTCCGGCTTGGAAGCGCGTAAGTTGACTGAGTTCAGGGACCGTGAGCATTTCCTGATCGCCTGCTACTGTGAACCGAGTCCGAGCGGCGGCCGCTGGACCGGATTCGTGGAAGGGGCGGTCGTGGTCGGTTCGCTCGGACCGATGGCTCTTTGGGCGACCACGGATGAACGGTTCTGCGACCCCGCCGGTTACGCCGCCGTCCTGACCCCAGTGATCGCTTCTGTCGCTCGCTCGCGGCAGTTGACAGAACTTCTGCGGATCCTTCGGAGAAAGTACGATGAAAAGGGACGCACCCTGACTGACGCCGCGTGGATGGCTTGCCAGCGCGGAGAAGGGGCCCGCAGGCGGTAAGCATCCGCTCAAGCGCTGTCAATGGCGTTGACGCCGGGAATCACGACGCGCCTCGTACGCCTGCACCCACGCGCGCAGATGCTGGCGGGTCGTGCCCCGGGGATGCTGCGAAAGGAACGTCGCGAGGCCCTCTTCGTTGATGGGCAGTTCCTCCACGCGCGGTTCCAGCGGCAACCGATCCAACAACGCCCGCACCTGCGCGAGGCTCTGAAATAGCGCCGCTTCGAGGCCATCCAGATGGCCCTCGCCCAGATAGGCGTTGATGTCCAACCAGCAACCGTCCGGCCGAAGTACGAAGGTGGCCTCCCGGGCCTCTGCATCATCCGGCGCCACGCCCTCCTGAACGACCAGATAGGGACCGGGGTTGCCGCTCCAAGGATCCAGATTGATCACCTGCAACGCGCGGTAATCGTTGGTCAGCGCGCGCATACGTCCTTGCGTTCCCGCATGGGACCAGTCTGCTCCAGATTGGCCGGTGTGGACAAGAATGACCACCCAGCCTGACCCGCCCGGCGCACGAGCCGCATTTTCACCGGCGAAGGCAGGTTGCTGGAATCACGCCCACGGCCAGCAAATCCAAGCGAGGTGAAATCGCGCTGGTCCTCTCAGGGCCGAGCGTTTCGTCTGTCTCCATGCGTGGCATGACCGTTGCTGTGCCGGTCCGAGAAACATCGCTCGGCCGGCGGGCGACCGTTGGCGACCGTGGCCCAAACATGACCTTCTCCGGATACGAGACCGGCGAGTTCTTCGACGAGTTGTTCGCCGAAGCGGGACGCCCACGCCCGTTGGGGCGCACCTTAGTGGCGGCCATGGAAGGTCTGCCGCCGGGCGAAATCGAGGCCCGGCAGGCGGCAGCCGAGCGTGCCTTGCTCCAGATGGGCATCACGTTCAACGTTTACGGGGAACAGGCCGGCACGGAGAAAATCTTTCCCTTCGACATCGTCCCGCGGATCGTCTCGAGCACGGAATGGTCCCGGCTGGAGAAGGGTCTCAAGCAGCGCATCGAGGCGCTCAACCTTTTCATCAACGACCTGTACCACGAACAGCGGATCCTGAAGGCCGGTGTGGTTCCGCGGGAGTTGATCCTCTCGGCGAAGTCCTACCGCCAACAGTGCGTCGGCTGGAAACCTCCGCGAGGCATTTGGTGCCACCTCACCGGCACCGATCTGGTCCGGCACTCGGACGGCCAGATATACGTGCTCGAAGACAATCTGCGTTGTCCGTCGGGCGTGTCGTACGTGATCCAGAACCGGCATGTGATGAAGAACCTGTTCCCGCAGACCTTCGCCGCACTGAAGGTCCGGCCGGTGCAGAACTACCCGATCAAACTCCGGGACATGCTGGAATACCTCGCGCCCGACGGGGTCGTGAACCCCCGCGTGGTGCTGCTGACACCGGGGATTTACAACTCGGCCTACTTTGAGCACTCGTTCCTCGCCCAGCAAATGGGCATCGAGTTGGTCGAGGGACGCGATCTCGTGGTTGAGGACGGCCAGGTCTTGATGCGGACCACCAAGGGGTTCGAGCGGGTGGACGTCATCTATCGTCGCATTGACGATGATTTTCTAGATCCCCAGTGCTTCCGGGCCGACTCGATGCTGGGGGTTCCCGGCCTCATGGAGGCATACAAGGCAGGGAATGTCGCGCTGGCCAACGCCCCGGGCACCGGAGTGGCCGACGATAAGGTGGTGTATGCCTACGTGCCACGGATCGTGAAGTTCTACCTCGGCGAGGACATCATCGTGCCCAACGTGCCGACCTACATTTGTTCGGAACCCAGTGACCTCACGTACGTGCTCGAGAACCTCGACAAGCTGGTCGTGAAGGCGGCCAACGAATCCGGCGGCTACGGCATGTTGGTCGGTCCGCACGCCACGCGCGAGCAGCAGGCGGACTTCGCCGACCGGATCCGCGCCAACCCGCGCAATTACATCGCCCAGCCCACCTTGGCGTTGTCGCGCGTGCCGACGATTTGCGGCGACCACTTCGAAGGCCGGCACGTGGACCTGCGCCCCTACATTCTGTATGGGAGGG
The DNA here is from genome assembly GCA_937976685.1 of uncultured Verrucomicrobiae bacterium. Lineage (GTDB taxonomy): Bacteria > Verrucomicrobiota > Verrucomicrobiia > Limisphaerales > J093 > JADJWF01. The sequence continues at coordinate 23,702 of CALJWR010000126.1, read as the reverse complement.
AAATCTTCGTCCTGCCGGGCGGCCTGACGCGCGTGGCCCTCAAGAAAGGATCCTTGGTCGTCAATTCGTCGCAAGGAGGCGGGAGCAAGGACACCTGGGTGCTGGCCGACTCCGCGACCCACGAGGCGGAGCGTGGAAGCGGCGGCCCGGCGGCCGCGCCAGCTTCATGAGGTCCCCACGCCGAAATCCAAGCCCAGGTTGCCGGAGGCATCCTGACGGCGCCGGTTATGGCCCGCCGCCGCTCGCCGGCAAGGCGGCACTGCCGGCGTTTCTCGGATCCGCCCGGTTGCGAAGTTTTCCTGCGGATGTTGCTGCCCTGGCGTCCATCCGGGGCTCGCGACCCGGATGCGCCTCACCCTTCTGTCCCCGAATCCCGGACGGTCCACCATGCTGAGTCGCGTCGCTGATTCCGTGTACTGGATGAGCCGTTACGTCGAGCGGGCGGAGAACGTCGCCCGTTTCGTGGACGTGAACCTGCAACTGATGCTGGACGCGCCGGAGGGCCAGAATCAACAGTGGCTGCCGTTGGTGGCCACCACGGGCGATCACGAGGCGTTCGCCGCACGGTTCGGGTCCGCCACCCGCGAGAACGTCATCCACTTCCTCACCTTTGATGCCGAAAATCCCAATTCGATCCTCTCCAGCTTGAGCGCGGCCCGGGAAAACGCGCGCACGGTGCGCGAGGTGATCTCCTCGGAGATGTGGCTCCAGTTGAACCGGTTCTACCTGATGGTGCGCGCGGCCGCCGAAGCGCGCCTGGATCCCACCGGGGATTTCTTCAACGACGTCAAGCAGGCGAGTCACCTGTTCTGCGGGATCGCTGACGCCACGATGACCCACGGCGAACCCTGGCACTTCTGTCGGCTGGGACGGATGTTGGAACGGGCCGACAAGACCTCGCGCATCCTGGACGTGAAGTACTTCCTCCTGCTGCGCTCGGCAGACGAGGTGGGAACGCCCTTCGACGACATTCAGTGGGCGGCGGTGTTGCGGTCCGCCTCGGCGTTCGAGATGTACCGCAAGCGGCACGGCCGGATTTCCCCGCGGGGGGTGGTGGACTTCCTGCTGCTGGACCGGGAGTTCCCGCGTTCGGTGCAATTCTGCCTCGGCGCGGCGCGGGATTCCCTGCACGCCATCAGCGGTACGCCCCTCGGCACCTTCCGGCTCCCGCCCGAGAAGCTGCTGGGCCAGCTCTGCTCCGATTTCTCGTTCACCAGCGTGGACGAAATCATCAAGGCCGGACTCCATGAGTACCTCGACGATCTGCAAACGCGCCTCAACCAGGTCGGCCACGGGATTTTCGAAGCCTTCTTCGCCCTCAAGACGCCGCAACATAAACGCCAGAACGGCCGCGTCGCCGCGCAATAGCATCCTGCCGGGCGCCCGCGATGTCCGAATTTCCTGTCCGAATGTCGCCGGAAACCCGAAGCCCGAAAGCCCGGGCCCCCATGGCGCCCGGCTCAACTTGCGATTCGGAGTCTAAACTCCGGCCCCGCTCCTCATGTCCATCCACGTCGCCCTCCACCATCGCACCCACTACCGCTACGACCGGCCGGTCGGCCTGAGCCCGCAGGTGATCCGCCTGCGCCCGGCGCCCCACTGCCGGACGCGGGTGCTGAGTTACTCGCTCCGGGTCGAACCGAAACCGCATTTCCTCAACTGGCAGCAAGACCCCCAGTCGAACTACCTCGCGCGGGTGGTTTTTCCAGAACGGGTCCGGGAATTCCTGATCGAAGTGGATCTGGCGGCCGAGATGGCCGTGTACAATCCCTTCGACTTTTTCCTGGAACCGCACGCGGAGCGATTTCCCTTCCGCTACGATCCCGCGCTGGACCACGAACTGGCGCCCTTCCTTCTCAAGGCACCGCCGACGCCCCTGTTCGTCAACTACGTCGGCGTGCTGAAGCGGGAATTGTTGGGGAAGCCGGCCGGCGGCCAGCCGAGGGTGCTCCACACCCAGTCGGAGAAAGCCGCAGATGCCCACTCCGGCGGCGGCCATCTCCCGGGCCCGCCGCGTCTCCGGGCGGAAGCGGAAGAATCCAAGGCACCCCGCACCGTTGATTTCCTGGTGGCGCTCAATCAGCGCCTGTGGCGGGACATCCGGTATTTGATTCGCCTCGAACCCGGAGTTCAAACACCCGAGGAGACGCTTCAGCTTGGCAGCGGTTCGTGTCGCGACTCGGCGTGGCTGCTCTGCCAGTTGCTGCGGCACCTTGGGCTCGCGGCACGGTTTGTCAGCGGCTACCTGATTCAACTCACCCCGGATGTGAAGTCGCTCGACGGGCCCAGCGGCGCGGAGCACGACTTCACCGATCTGCACGCCTGGTGCGAAGTGTACCTGCCGGGCGCGGGTTGGATTGGCCTCGACCCCACCAGCGGCCTGCTGGCGGGCGAAGGGCACCTGCCGCTGGCGGCCACTCCCGACCCGCAAAGCGCGGCGCCCGTCACCGGCCTCGTGGATCCTTGCGAGTGCGAGTTCAGCCACGACATGAAGGTCACGCGCATCTACGAGTCGCCCCGGGTGACCAAGCCCTACACCGACGAGCAATGGGCGGAGATCGAAGCGTTGGGCCATCGTCTTGATGCCGAGCTTGGCCGACACGATGTGCGGCTCACCATGGGCGGGGAACCGACCTTTGTGAGCATTGACGACATGGACGGCGCCGAATGGAACACCGTAGCCCTCGGACCGACCAAGCGGCAGTTGGCGGACAAGCTCATTCGCCGCCTGAAAGCGCGGTTCAGTTCAGGCGCCTTGCTTCACTACGGTCAAGGCAAGTGGTATCCCGGCGAATCGCTCCCGCGTTGGGCGTTGGCCTGCTATTGGCGCAAGGATGGCGAGGCCATCTGGGAGAACGAGGCGCTCTTCGCGGACGAATCCCGCAACTACGGCTTCAATCACAATCGCGCCGAGCAGTTCATCCACGCCCTGGCCCAGCGCCTCGGCTGCGGCGGCAAGTGGATCATGCCGGCCTTTGAGGATGTCTGGTACTACCTCTGGAAGGAACGGCGGCTCCCCACCAATGTGGACCCGCACCGCTCGAACCTGAAAGACGAGGAGGAACGCGCGCGGTTGGCGAGGGTGTTTGAACAGGGGCTGGATGCGGTGGTTGGCTTCGTCCTGCCGCTCCAACGGGGCACCGTGGACGGCGCTCCCGGCTGGATCAGCGGCCCGTGGTTCCTGCGCGACGAGCGCTGTTACCTCATCCCGGGCGACTCACCCATCGGCTTCCGCCTGCCGCTGGACTCGATTCCGTGGGTCAGCGCCACGGACTACCCGTACAGTCCCGACTTGGATCCCTTCGCTCCGCGGCCACCCTTGCCGCCCCGCCAGGCGTTCATCGCGTCAGCGAGGACCTCGAGCTCCCCGCCGGGCCGGCGGCTCACCAACCGCTGGCAGGATCTGCGGGACGCGGCGGCCGCCCGTCCGGAGTGGCGCCCGCCCGTCCGTGGCGAATCCGCTCCCTGGATCGTCCGCACCGCGCTCTGCGTGGAACCGCGTCATGGCCGCTTGTACGTCTTCATGCCGCCACTCCACTCGCTCGAGGATTACCTCGACTGCGTCTCGGCAATCGAGAGCGCGGCGTCCGCCCTCGACACGCCGGTGGTGGTCGAGGGTTATCCACCGCCGTTTGACCCGCGGCTCAATGTGCTCAAAGTCACGCCCGATCCGGGGGTCATTGAGGTCAACATGCATCCCACCGCCACGTGGGCGGAGATGGTCCAGCAGACTGAGGGGCTTTACGAGGAGGCCCGCCTGTCGCGCTTGGGCACCGAGAAGTTCATGCTGGACGGTCGCCACACCGGCACCGGCGGCGGGAATCACATCGTCATCGGCGGACCAACGCCCGCCGACAGCCCGCTGCTGCGGCGACCGGACTTGTTGCGTTCGCTCGTCACCTATTGGCAGAACCATCCCTCTCTGTCCTTCCTGTTCAGCGGACTCTTCATCGGCCCCACCAGCCAGAGCCCGCGCGTGGACGAGGCGCGAAATGACTCCCTCTATGAACTGGGCGTCGCTTTCCGCGAACTGGAACGCCAAAGCCAGAAGCCGGGCGGAACCGGCGACGTTCCGCCCTGGCTCGTGGACCGGCTCTTCCGCAACCTGCTGATTGACGCCACCGGCAACACGCATCGCGCCGAATTCTGCGTGGACAAGCTCTTTTCCCCCGAGGCGGCCAGCGACCGGCGCGGCCTGCTGGAGCTGCGCGCGTTTGAAATGCCGCCGCATGCGCGGATGAGCCTCGCCCAGCAGCTCCTGCTGCGCACCTTGATCGCGCGGTTCTGGCAACAGCCCTACCGCGAAGAACTGGTGCGCTGGGGCTCCGAGATTCACGACCGCTGGTTGCTGCCGCATTTCGTCTGGAGTGACTTCACCGACGTGCTGACCGATCTGCAGCGCCTGGGCTACCCCATCCGGCCGGCGTGGTTTGCGCCGCACTTTGAATTCCGCTTCCCTCAGATTGGCGACCTCGATGTCGCCGGGCTGCGACTGGAACTGCGCCAGGCCCTGGAACCGTGGCACGTGTTGGGCGAGGAGCCGGGACCGGGCGGCACCGTCCGCTTTGTAGATTCCAGCCTCGAGCGTATCGAGGTGAAAGTCCGCGGCCTGACGGGCGGGAGGCATGTCGTCTGCGTGGGCGGCACCGCTCTACCGCTCCACCCGACCGGCACGAACAGCGAATACGTGGCCGGGGTGCGCTATCGCGCCTGGCAGCCACCCAGTTGCCTGCATCCGACCATCGGCGTGCACACGCCGTTGGTCTTTGATGTGGTGGACACCTGGAACCGACGGAGTCTCGGCGGCTGCACCTACCACGTCATGCATCCGGGCGGGCGCAACTACGACACGTTTCCCGTCAACTCCTATGAAGCGGAGAGCCGTCGTCTGGCGCGCTTCTTTCGGGAAGGCCACACCCCCGGGCCGACCCAGCCGCGACCGGCCCCCGCCAGCCCTGACTTCCCCTTCACGCTCGATCTACGCCGGCTTTAGGCCCGCCCTGCGAGCAAGGTTTCCCGGAGCCCGCGCCCGGTCGGCTGGCAAACCGACTTCCACGAAGCCGACTCACCCTGTTGGCGGTTGGTGCCGAGGGCGGGACTCGAACCCGCACGGCCATTGCTGGCCAGGGGATTTTAAGTCCCCTGCGTCTGCCATTTCGCCACCCCGGCTCCTTCGTTGCTCGTCCCGGTCTCCGGAGCAGCCGATCGCAAACCTTGACCACCCCCTGCCCACGAGGGCGACGCCCATGAGCGGCTTACACTGCGGCGGCGAGGAAACAGCGGAGCGCTGCTCCCGATGGTCTCCAACCCTCCCGCATACGAGCCGCCAGGACCAGAGCTTTGCCAGCGCAACTATGGTGCGGTCGAAGGGTCGGGCAAGCAGATATGGCAGCCCTGCCACGATTCCACGGATGGTTTTTGAAGCTTGCCGCCCGATTCGCCCTGAGCGTACGCTCCCCCCCGCCTGCGCGCAGCGGGCTGGGCTCGATTCCCGCTGGTCCCAACAGTGACCGGACGCCGGCCGTTCGACCCGGGCTCCGAGCCGGGAGAAATCAAATCGGTCCCTGCATGAATCTTTCGGTTTCCAAAGCCGAGGGGGCGATTCACGAAGACCGGGTGCGCGCGCGTTGGCGATCGTGGTTTGGCTGGGTAGCTCAGTTGGTAGAGCAGAGGACTGAAAATCCTTGTGTCGGCGGTTCGATTCCGCCCCCAGCCACCACCGGCCCCTCTCTGATCCCCCCTTACCTCCCTCTCATGACGGCATCGCAAGGTTCAGTTTGGCGGCCGCTTGGGCCACGTCCTTGTCCCCGCGCCCGGAGAGGTTGACGACGATCAGAGCGTCCTTGGGCATCTCCGGGGCGCGCCGGAGACACTCCGCAACGGCGTGGGCGGATTCGAGCGCGGGGATGATGCCTTCCAAGCGCGCCAGTCGCGTGAAAGCCTCCAGCGCCGCGTCGTCCGTGGCGTAGCCGTACTCCACGCGGCCTTGGTCGTGCAGCCAGGCGTGTTCCGGGCCCACCGCAGCGTAGTCCAAGCCGGCGCTCACGCTGTGGGTGAGCTGAATCTGGCCGTACTCGTCCTGGAGAATGTAGCTGCGGGTCCCCTGCAACACGCCCAGCGAGCCACCGTGGAATCGCGCCGCGTGCTTTTGCGGCTGGATCCCCTCCCCGCCCGCCTCGACGCCAATCATCCTGACCGCGGTGTCGCCCAGAAAGGGGTAGAATAAGCCGATGGCGTTTGAGCCGCCGCCGACGCAGGCGATCAGCAGGTCGGGGAGGCGGCCCTCCTTTTCCAGAATCTGCGCGCGCGCCTCGTCGCCGATGACGCGCTGGAAGTTGCGGACCATCACCGGGTACGGGTGCGCGCCGTACGCCGTGCCGAGGATGTAATGCGTGCCGCGGACGTTCGTGACCCAGTCACGCATCGCCTCGTTCACGGCCTCCTTGAGCGTCTTCTGCCCCGCATGGACCGGCACGACCTCGGCGCCGAGCATCTTCATGCGATAGACGTTGAGCGCCTGCCGCTCGCAATCCACCGCGCCCATGTAGATGACGCACTTCAGCCCAAACATGGCAGCGACAGTGGCGGTGGCCACGCCATGCTGGCCGGCCCCGGTTTCCGCGATAACGCGCGTCTTGCCCATGCGCCGGGCGAGCAGCACCTGACCAAGGGCGTTGTTGATCTTGTGCGCGCCGGTGTGGAGCAGGTCCTCGCGCTTGAGGTAAATCTTTGCGCCGCCGAGGTCGCGAGTGAGCCGCTCGGCGAAATACAGCGGCGTGGGCCGGCCGCAGAACTCGCGAAGGTAGTAACTCAATTCGTCCTGGAAGGCGGAGTCCTGCTGGGCTTGGAAGTACTCCGCCTCGAGTTCCATCAGCGGGTGCATCAGGGTCTCGGGCACGTAACGGCCGCCGAACGGCCCGAAGTGGCCTTGGGCGTCGGGCAGGCGGGGGATCGCTGGGGCATTCACGCTCATCACGGCCAAGGTAGGCGGCCGCCCCCGGGGCGTCGAGCGCGGCGAACTGCTTTGCCCCGTTCGGCCGCAGCTTGACATTCTTGTCAGTACGACTATGGACGCCCATGAGTCCGGTTGCTGACGGATTTCGGCAGCCACGGGCCGATGTCGCGAACCACAAATTGAAATTCGAGAACCCACCCATGCTGCAACGCATACTCCGGCTGGCCTCCGTGCCAGTGCTCTTCTTTTCCCTCACCATCCTGCCATCCACCCGCGCCCAAGGCACGACGTCCTTCACGTACCAGGGGCGCCTGGACAGCGGCGGCGCGCCCTACAGCGGCGCGGCCGAGTTCCGCCCCACCCTCTGGAACGCTGAAAGCGGCGGCGCCAAGGTGGCTGACAATGCGCCCGCGACGCTCACGGTGAGCGTCACCGACGGCCTCTTCGAGCTGCCGCTGGACTTTGGCGGCGGGGCCTTCACCGGCGAGGCGCGCTGGCTCCAGCTCGAGGTGAGCACGGGGCTGGGGTCGTTCACGCTGCTGAACCCGCGCCAGGCGGTGAAGCCGGCGCCCTACGCGCTCTATGCGCTGACGCCGGCCGGCCCCCAAGGACCAGCGGGTCCCCAGGGACCGGCAGGAGCGATCGGCCCCGCAGGACCTCAAGGTCCCGCCGGCCCTCCCGGCGCCACGGGGCCAGCGGGGCCGCCGGGTGCTCAGGGACCCCAAGGGCCGGTCGGGCCGACAGGCCCCAAGGGTGACAAGGGTGATAAGGGCGATGCCGGTGCTGACGGCAGAACGGTGCTTAGCGGCAGCGGGGCGCCGGGGGCCGCCGTGGGGGTGGTGGGCGACTTCTACCTTGACACGACTGCCAGCCGGCTCTACGGCCCCAAGACGGCCGGTGGCTGGCCGGCCAGCGGCGTCGCGCTGGTGGGGCCACAGGGCCCCCAAGGTCCGCAGGGACCACCGGGTCCGGCCGGGCCGCCAGGACCGCAGGGTGCTCAAGGCCCCGCCGGCCCTGCCGGACCGCAAGGTCCAGCCGGCACCACGGGGCCCGCCGGACCGCAGGGGCCACAAGGTCCCCCCGGCTCGGCCGATGCCTGGAGCCGCACGGGCAACGCGGGAACCAGCCCGGCGGCGAACTTCCTGGGCACCACGGACAACCAGCCGCTGAGCTTCCGCGTCAACAACCAGCCTGCGTTGCGGCTGGAACCCAACGCGGCCAACGCCCCCAACGTCATCGGTGGCTTTGCGGGCAACTTCGTCTCCGACACCGTGGTCGGCGCCACCATCGGCGGCGGCGGGGCCACGGCAGACGATTTAGGATTCCCCCGCAATAACCATGTGTCGGCCGACTTTGGCACCGTGAGCGGCGGCTTCAGCAACACCGCCAGCGGCGAAGTTGCAACGGTGGGCGGCGGCCGGTACAACACCGCCAGCGGCGAAGCTGCAACGGTGGGCGGCGGCGAGCTCAATCGGGCCAGCGGCGGCTCTGCGACCGTGGGCGGAGGCGATGGCAACTACGCCACCGGTTCTGGCGCGACGGTGAGCGGCGGTGCCTACAACCGTGCCACCGAGGCTCTCGCGACGGTGGGCGGTGGCCTGTCTAACCGCGCCACGGGCAACTTCGCCACCGTCCCGGGTGGCCTCGAAAACGTTGCCGGGGGCGACTACGCCTTCGCCGCCGGCTACCGCGCCAAGGCCAGTCACGCTGGCACGTTTGTGTGGGCCGACTACCACTTCGATTACTTTGAATCCACCGGGGCTGGCCAGTTTCTCGTCCGCGCTTCGGGCGGCGTGGGCATCAACAACACCGCCCCGGTGGTGCCGCTGACCGTGGCCGGCTACGGCCCGTTCAACAGCCGCGAGGCCGCCGCCATCGCCGTCCGCAACACGGTCGCCAACAAGATCTGGCAATGGCACGTCCTGGACGACGGCCGGATGCAGTTGGCCGACTTCAGCCTGAGCGCCACCCGGCTGCTGATTGACACCGCCGGCAACGTCTCCGCCCTGGCCTTCGTGCCCACCAGCGACCGCAACGCCAAGGAGCACTTCGAGCCGGTGGACCCGGCCGAGATCCTGGAGAAAGTGGCGGCGCTGCCGTTGAGCCGCTGGCAGTTCAAGGAGGACGCCGCCGGCGCGCGCCACCTCGGCCCCATGGCACAGGACTTCCACGCCGCCTTCGGCCTCGGCGCGGACGACCGGCACATCGCCACCGTGGACGCCGACGGCGTGGCCCTGGCCGCCATCCAGGGGCTGAACCAGAAGGTGGAAAGTCGGAGCCAAGAGGCCGAGGCCAGGATGGAGAAGCTGGAAGCCGAAAACGCGGCACTGCGGGGCGAGCTGGCTGAACTCAGACAATTGGTCCGCGAGTTGGCAACCCGCGGAAACGGAGGTGGCCAATGAACGCGCTCATGGTCCCCGTAGCAGCGGCCGTGAGGCCGCGGCAAACTGCCTCGCCGGCACCCGTCGGCGGCACCCGGCCGAGTCGCCGCCACGGCACGATGGCGCGAAACGTCTTGGAGTGCGGCAGCCCTCCGCCGCTTTGTCCCCGACGCTCTGCGAGCGCGCCGTTGCATGGCGTCAGAGGACGGGCGCAGTCCAAAACCTGGCAGGTGTCCGTTGCCCTGGGGCTGCTTGTGGGGGCGCTGAGCGGGAACGCTCGTGCCCAGACGTTGAGCATCCCCTGGCACACGATGGATGGCGGCGGCGGCACCAGCACCGGGGGTGGCTTCACCGTGCGGGGTACGATCGGCCAGCCGGACGCCGGGCGGATGAGCGGCGGGGGCTTCACCGTGACCGGGGGCTTCTGGGCCTGGCCGCAGGTGATCCAGACGCCGGGCGCGCCCACGCTGGTGATCGCCCGGGGCGGGGCGGGGCAGGCGGTGGTGAGCTGGGCGGCGGCGCCGGGCGGGTGGTTCCTGCAGGAGGCCCCGGCGGTGCAGGGACCGTGGACGCCCGTGCCCGGCGGCAGCACCAGCCCGGTCACCGTGCCCGCGACCTTCCCGGCCAAGTTCTACCGGCTTTTCAAACCTTGAGGTCCACTCTTTGTTGGCGTGCGAGAACCGGCCGACCCGAGACAGCCATCGCGACCATGCACTCAAGACTCCTGAACACGCTCGCCGCCCTGCTCGCCTTGGTCTTCGGCGTGGACGCGCAGATTGCCGAAACCTACACCCTCACCGACATCACCGGCTGGACCTCGAACCAACTGGCCGCTCTGCCGTGGTTCGCCCATTGGGTTCCCGTTTTGCCGCCGGGCGCGCCACCCGGTTTCAACCCCGCTGCCCGCAACGGCGCGGGCATGGTCGTTGGCGACCGCCCGGCCACTTATCCCACGCCCAGCCAGGGCGCTTACGTCCAGAGCGGCACCCATGCCTTCATTCCCGCCTAGGGCGGGCACAACTGGAGCTATTGGAGTTGTGACGCGACCGATTGCCACTTCTTCTGGGGACGCGTCGAGCACAGTCCGGCCACCGATGTCAACGCGCTGGGCTGGGTCGCCGGGCACGCTACGATTGACACGCCGCACAGCAGCAGCGCGCTGGACTTCATCGAGCACGCCTACCTGTTCGATCCCGCCACGGGCCTCAAGACCGACCTCACGCCCGACGGCGCCGGCTACGCCCGCGCGTTCCGCCTGAACGACCTCGGCGTCATCGTCGGCAACTACGCCGGGCCGTCGAACTTCTTCGCCTTTCGCCGCGAGGCCGACGGCACGATGAACTACTTCACCCACCCGACTGCCACCGTGCAGCCGATGGTGCTGAACAACGCCGGTCTGGTCGCCGGCATCCACACCACCTACACCGCCAGCAACCGCATCGTCGTGCCCTGGATCGCCAGCAACACCACGGCCATGACGCCCCTTCCGTTGCCCACCCAGGGCAATCCCAACACCTGCGCGTTCACGGAGCTGAACCAACACGGCCTGCTGGTCGGCTCCGCGTGGAAGATGGCCACGCCCACTGAAACCACCGCCGTCCGCTGGTATGCCGATCCCGACGGCAACTGGATCGCGGAAGACCTGAACGAGATCGTGGACGCGGGCGACTACATCCTGGACCGCGTGCTGGCCGCCAACGACGCCGGTTACCTGATTGTCGCCGCGCACTTGGACGTGGCGGGCCAGCCTCCGCGCACGCTACTGCTTACCCCGGACGCGTTGCCGCCGCCCACGGTCGTCAGCCTGCCGCCCGCGAACCTCACCCCCACCAGCGCCGTGTTGCGCGCGCAGGTCAACGCCTGCGACCTGACCACCGCCGCCACGTTTCACTGGGGCTTGTCGCCGCCTTACACCGCCACCAACCCCGCCGCCGGCGGCACGCTCACCGGCACCGTGCCCACGCTCGTCACCTGCCTCCTCAGCAACCTTCAGCCCCACACCACCTACCACTTCCGCGCCCAAGCCCAGAACAGTCAGGGCTCCACCCTCGGCCAGGATATCGTCTTCACCACGCCCTACGACTACGCCACCTGGGCGACGGAAAAATTCGGCGCGTCCAGCGCCAACGAAACCATTGCCGGCCCGTGGGCCAATCCGGACGGCGACGCCTGGAACAACGTCGGCGAATTTGCCCTGGGCTTCGAACCGCTGACCGCCGACTCCAGCGTGCTCCAACCACGCGATGAATCGGGCCGGCTGACGTTGACCCTCACCCATCCGCAGGACCGCGCGGGGGTGACGCTGACCTTCGCGGCGTCCACCAACGTGGCCGGGCCGTGGCTGAGCGGTCCGGGCGCGACCGCGCTGGTGAACCTCACGCGCAACGGCAACCTGGAAATCCTGACCGTCCGCACCGATTTCCCCAGCACGCAGCCAAGACAGTTTCTCCGGGTTCAGGTGGAGGGCGCGCAACCCTGAATTGGAGAAGAATTATGGAGCTTCCCTGCTTGTCTCACAACGATCGCAACCTCGCTGGCAAAAACGCGGACTGCCGGCTCGTAGCGCAGGTTTCCAACCTGCTGACTTGTGCCGCTTGGGAAGCGGCACAAGGGATTGCCGGAGCGCAGCGACGGCAAGGCCCGCGGGGCCAAGCGCGCGGGCGCGAGCGAGCCAACCGCCGGCTTCCAGCCGGCAGACGCTGGGAAGCTGGGACACTCCTCGAACCTTCCACGACCAGCGGATTGGAAATCCGCGATCCAGCAGACTGGAAGTCTGCGCTACGAACTGCGCACCGCGCCAACCGGACCGTCGTAGCGCAGGTTTCCAACCTGCCGTGTCGCCGGCTTCCAGCCGGCAGGGGATTAGCGCGCTGGGGCCGCTTGCGCCTGACCGGCTTCGTCCTTGGGCTGTTGCTGGCCCTGCTGCCGTCGGCCCGCGCCGTGACCAACGTCTTCTTCAGCCCCACGCAGACAACCAACCTGGTGGCCACCAACGTCAACTCCGATACCATTGAAACCGCAGGCTACTTCTTCACGTTGAGCCGCGACAAACTCTTCACCGGCGGAGTCGGATTGACCAACCCGATTGGCCGCTCCCTCCGCATCCAGTGGCCGGACGGCTTGGAGGCCCAGGCGCCCACCGTCGGCCCCAACACGGGCACCGGCGCGCGCATCACGCTCACCCGCGCCGACGGCCACCCCTTTGACATCCGGCGCTTCACCTTTCGCATCCTCGGCAACACCGCCGGCGCGGGGGCCATGCTGGAGATCATGCCGCTGGTCAATGGCGAGGACGCGTTGCCCGATCCGCTGATGTATCAGGCCACCGGCTTTTACGGCCAGACCTTCACCAACGTGACCCCCGAGCTGTCCAACTACGACACTTACAAGCTCAAACTCTACATGGACTTCGCGCTGATGAATCTGACCGCCGTGGACCCCAGCCCGCCCCCGCCAACGCTCGCGATTCAACCTGAACCAACCGGGTTCGTGACGCTGTCCTGGACACCGACCACCGGCACAAAATGGATTCTGCAAGAGCGGCTGAACCTTACCAGCGGCACTTGGGCCAATGCGCCCAGCGGCTGGACCAATCCGGTCATCATCCCCACCACATTACGGGCCAACTTCTATCGCTTGTTCAACGCATCAACTCGGACCTTGGAAAAGCGTGCTGGAAGGGAGAGCTTGGGTTATGAGGATGGTCCTTAAATTGAGCCGGAGATGTCGGGGCGAGATCCCCGGCGGCACGGTGAGGAGGTGTTGTTCAGATTCGCCTAGTGTTGGACGCCTGACTTAGGGAGTTGTCACCCGGACGTTTTTCCCCGAGGTTCCGTTCAAGCACATTTGACAGAAGTCACAACAATTGCCCTGTGCAACAACCTGCCAATGCGCGCGCACAATTACTCACGACAATCGGCCATCATGTTCCTTCGGGTGGTCATCTCGGTGCTGGGTGGAGCTGCCGCGGGTCACTTCCTGCACCCTGGACTCGGCGCGGGACTCGGCGCCGGGGTTGGCGTTCTGGCTGTTGCCGCCCTGCTCTTTCGGGACTCATTGACTCGGCGACGTGGCCCCACATGGATCAGTGCCGCGCGCACCCTGGGCATGAAGCCTGTTGAGCCCCTCAAGGGGCCCCGCTTGCCATTCAAGGGATTGACCGAGATAGGACACCTGTTGGTTGGGGCGGTTGACGGCAGAACGTTGTATGTGGGGGATCGGCTGGAGCGCGTGTTGGTAGTCCAGCGGGGGAACCATGTAGGGCGTTATTCCCCGGGCAACGCATGTTTCGGATCCCTCGGCAACCGAGACTTTCTTTGTCATTCATTTGCCAAGCCGCTCCCTGCCGGGCATGCCCAGCGATGAGGCCGGACAGACAGCCCTGCGTGGAGGCCAGGGGGACGTGAGCTCAATCGAACGAACGCGTCTGCAAGGTTGGCTCTCAAGCCATCGGGGCTGGCGCGTGGAACTGGCCGACGAGTTTGTTTTGGCGTCGCGCCCCGGCCGGGTGTGGCCCGCGCCCCGCCTGGTTGCGTTGGTGGAAGTGGCGCGGTCCCTGACCTCCCAGTTCGACTCATGCGAACGCACGGGGTAATGGGAGCAGATGGCGAACCAGTTCCTCCAACACCCTGAGGATGACCACCACCGCGGCGGGTTGGCGGAGGTTTTTGCCGGCGGAGTTTGGGCGCGGGACAGCGTCGCCCAAGCTGTTCCCGCAGTCTGGACCTTCCCGTGGCCCGTCCCGGACCTTGACACCGACCATCGGCGTGAACCGGGTGCCGGAGGGACGACCAGGCTCGGGTCCGAACCGTTGGACCAGGGCACCCAGCGGTTGGACCAATCCGGTCACCATCCCGGCCAAACTCCACCGGCTGGCAAAATGCTGAGCGCAATCGGTCCTTCGGAGCCGAACCTCCCTCAATTCCCCGCTCCCAGCCAACAGCGACGGCGAACCACGCAGCCCTCGGTTCCCAGTTCATTGCCTCTTGAGGCGGTTGCCGCGACGGAGGCGGAGGGCCATTGCCCGCGATTGGGAAGCGAGGTCGCGCGGCGGGTCCTTGTGTTGGACGCGAGGCAGCGGCGGTGCGGAGCGACGTGCTTATCCGCTCGACGCGTTGGTGAGCGCTGCGCAGTTAATCGCGCGCCCAGTCGGCAAGACGCTCGCGAGTGTTTCCCGGCCAGCAAGCCCGCGAAACGCGAGACTTGATCTGTGACGGTAGCGCACAACGAAAGGGTCGGGTGGTCGGCCCGGCCCAGCGTGGTTCCCTCCGGCCGAGGGAGAGCAAAGTGCTGCCCCGGGGCTCATTCCGATCTGAGGTGGCAGGGCGGGACGACGGTTGTTCTTGGGAGGTTCCCGTTGAGGCGGGTGCCGAGGCCGGACACCAAACGATTGCCAGTCGCGGGACTGTTCCCATACTGCCGCCATGCTCGTCGTTCACGTCCATGTCCACGTGCGCCTCGGTCACGTCGAGGCCTTCAAAGTCGCCACCATTGAAAACGCGCGCCAAAGCCGGCTCGAACCCGGCATCGCGCGGTTCGACGTGATCCAGCAGGCCGACGATCCGACCCGGTTTGTGCTGGTGGAGGTGTACCGCACCGGTGACGCGCCGACTGTCCACAAGGAGACGGCGCATTACGCGAAATGGCGGGACACGGTCGCGCCGATGATGGCCAGCCCCCGGACCAGCGTGAAGTTCGCCAATGTGTTTCCGGACGACTCGGGCTGGTAACGCGCCCCGGTCCACCCGTTTTGTCCACCGGCATGAGTTTTGAATTCGCCACCGCGCAGCGGATTCGCTTCGGCCCCGGCACCCTGCGCGAGGCGGGGGCAGCCGCAAGATCGTTTGGCCGACGGGCGCTCATCGTAACGGGTCGCACGCCGGGTCGGGCCGCGCCCTTGTTGGACACCTTGCACGCTGCGGGAGTGGAGGCCTGTACCTTCGACTTCGCCGGCGAGCCGACCACCGATCTCGTTCTCGAAGGCCGTGCCATCGCGAAAACCGAGCAGTGCCACGTGGTCATCGGTTTTGGAGGCGGCAGCGCCTTGGACGCGGCCAAGGCCATCGCCGCCCTGCTGACCAATGACGGCGACCTGTTCGACCATCTGGAAGTGGTGGGGCGAGGGCAGCCGCTCCAGCAACCGGCCGCGCCTTGCATCGCCATCCCGACCACGGCCGGCACCGGCGCCGAGGTGACCCGGAACAGCGTACTGGCGGTACCCGCGCAACGCCTGAAAGTGAGCCTGCGCAGTCCGCTGTTGCTGCCGCGCCTGGCCATCGTGGACCCGGAACTGACGCACTCGCTCCCACCGGAGATCACCGCCATAACGGGCATGGACGCGCTGACCCAATTGATCGAGCCCTACGTCAGCCCGCGCGCCAACCCGCTGGTGGATGCGCTGTGCGCCGACGGCATCGCCCGCGCGGCCCGCTCGCTGCGGCGCGCGGTCGAAGAGGGTGGCCACGCGGGCGCTCGCGAGGACATGGCGCTGGCCTGTCTCTTTGGAGGACTGGCGCTCGCCAATGCCGGGCTGGGGGCCGTGCACGGCTTTGCCGCGCCGATCGGCGGCATGTTCCCCGCGCCGCACGGCGCCGTGTGCGCGGCACTACTGCCGCACGTCATTGCCGCCAATGTTCAAGCCCTGCGCGCCCGCCAGCCAAATTCCCCGGCGCTGAGGCGCTACGACCAGGTCGCCCGTCTGTTGACCGGCCGGGCCGACGCGGTGGCGGACGACGCTGTTTCCTGGGTGGCCGCACTCGGTCGCGCCCTTCGCATCAAACCGCTCGGCCGTTTCGGCCTGCGGCCGGCCGACTTCGCGGCAGTGGTGGAGAAGGCCGCGCAAGCCAGCAGCATGAAGGCAAATCCGGTTGCGCTGACGCCGGACGAGATGACAGCCATTTTGGAAAGTGCGGCTTAGAATCGCATCGTGACCTCACCCCCCTTCCATTCCAACCCTGCTGCGGTGGCGGCGCCTTCCGACCGGCGCTGCATCCCAGTGGATCTGATGCGTCTCACCAACCCGCGCTCGCGATGAATGTCCTCGTGCAAGGCCGCTCCCGGCATTTCCGCACGGTGGCGTTCGATGAGCGCCACAACGCGGTGCGGCTGATCGAGCAGCGTTTGCTGCCGCATCGTTTCAAGATCGTGACCACGCGCGATCATCGCGAGACTGCCGCGGCGATTCGCGACATGGTCGTGCGCGGCGCGCCGGCCATCGCCGCGACGGCCGCGTACGGGCTGGTGCAGGGCGCGATCGAGTTTCGCGGGCGTGACCGCGCTCGATTCGAGCGGCATGTGGCGACGGTCTTCGCGACGCTTCAACAGGCCCGCCCCACCGCGGTGGACCCCGTCAATGCCATGCGGGAAGTGCTCGGCCAGATGCGGACGGGCCGCACCGTCCGCGAGCAACAAAACGTTGCGACGCAAGCGGCGCGAGCGTTTGCGGACCGAAGCGTGGCGGAGTGTGAAGCCATCGGGCGGCATGGCGCGGCGCTGATCCGCGAAGGAACGCGCGTGCTCACCCACTGCAACGCCGGCTGGCTGGCCTGCGTGGACATCGGCACCGCCACCGCGCCACTGTACGCCGCGCAGGCAGAGGGCCGCCAGTTTCACGTCTTTTGTGACGAGACGCGACCGCGTTGCCAGGGGGCGAGTCTGACCGCTTGGGAACTGGCGCAGCAGGGGATCCCGCATCACCTCATCGCGGACAACGCCGCCGGCCACCTGATGCAGCGGGGGGAGATTGACTTGGTGATTACCGGCAGCGACCGGGTTTTGGGGCAGACCGGCGAGGTTGCCAACAAGATCGGGACGTACACGAAGGCGGTGCTCGCGCACCGTCACGGCATCCCGTTCTACGTGGCCATTCCCCTGAGCACGATTGACTGGGAACTCGTCCGCGGCTTTGACATCCCGATCGAGGAACGGGACGAGGCGGAGGTGCTAGGTGCGTGGGGAGTCGCCTGGCCCGCTGCCCGCTCCCGGCGCCAGCGCATCACCCGCCCCGTGCGAGTGCGAATCGCCAATCCCACCAGCCGGGCCCGCAATCCCGGCTTCGATGTGACTCCCGCCGACCTGGTCACGGGCATCATCACGCCGCTCGGCATCTTCAAGCCGGGCGAATTGTGGAACCAGCGGCAACGCCTGGGTGGGCCGGCCTGACGTTGAAACTCCTCGCGTGGCTTTCCCCCAAAGCGGAAGCGGCCGGGAGCCATCCGGGCCGGGCCGGGAGGCGGGCGTCACAGAAATGTCAATTGGCAAGCGCCGGTTCCGAACTAAACTACAGCGATGCAAGGCAGTCGCCGACGTTTCTTTCAACAGAGTGGTTTGCTCACCGCTGCCACGCTCAGCTTTCCGGGGGTGGTACGGTCCAAAGCCGAGGCGGCCGCAGATGCTCCGCCACAGCGCATCATTCATCTGGTCGCAGACGGGATGAGTTCCGGCACCTGGACGCTGGGAGACTACTTCTCACGACTCAAGCGAGGGCGGGGTCTGCGCTGGTTCGAACTGCTCGAACGGCCCGGTGCCGTCTGGACCTGGATGAACATGCGCTCGCTCAACTCGAGCGTCACGGATTCGGCGGCGGCATCGTCGGCGTGGGGCAGCGGCTCCCGCGTCCTGAACGGCGTGCTCAATCAGCTTCCCGACGGTCGCGAATTGCGCCCGCTCTACTCGGTGATGGCCGAGGCGGGGTGGAAACGCGGGTTGGTTACCACCACCGAGATCACGCACGCCACGCCGGCCGGCTTCGCCGCGGTGACGGCCAGCCGTTCAAATGCCGAGGTCATCGCCGCGCAGTACCTCGCGGGCCGGGTGGAGGTCCTGCTGGGCGGCGGCCGCAAGTATTTCGATCCGAAGACGCGTAAGGACCAGCGGGATCTGGCCGGGGATTTCGCCCGCGCCGGTTACGCGGTGGTCAATGATGCCGCCGATCTGGCGCAAGCACCGCTGGACAAACCGTTGCTGGGGACCTTCGCCAGCGGCCACCTGCCCTACACATTGGACCAGTTGGGGGACGCCGAGTTGCAGGCCAAGGTTCCCACCCTCGCGCAGATGACCGCGCGGGCGCTGCGTTACCTCGAACGATCGGATCGCTTCATCCTGCAGGTCGAAGGGGGACGAGTGGATCACGCGGCGCACGCCAACGACATCGCCGCCGCCGTGCAGGATTTGGTGGCGTTCGATGAAGCACTGGAGGTCTGTCTGGATTTCCAACGACGGGCGCCCGAAACACTCCTCGTCGTGACGACGGATCACGGCACTGCCAACCCGGGGCTCAACGGCAGCGGCTCCGAGTACGGGAGCAGTTCGCAGCTTTTTGCCAACACCCTGCGCGTGCGGCGATCCTTCGAGCGCATGGAACCCGACTTCAAGAAACTCGCCAGCGCGGCCGAACTGCGGGCATTTCTAAAAACCTGGACCGATTTTGAACCGTCGGCGGCGAAGGCGGATCTGCTGCTGCGCATCGCGGAGAAAAAGGCGGGTGTCCTCTACGACGGCATGAACGCCGTGGAACTGCAACTGGGGCAATTGATGGCCAACTTTCTGGGCGTCGGCTTCACGGGCGGGGCGCACACGGCCGATTTCGTTCCTTTGGTGGCTTGCGGCCCCGGCGCCGAACGCTTCCGTGGCTTCCTGCAAAATACGGACGTGTTCCGGGGCTACCTGACGCTGGCCGGCATTGACTTCCGCAACCCTGATGCGCCCCTGCTCGCGGAAGCGGGGCCCCGGGCGGACCAAGTGGAAGCGCTTCCCCGGTGGGCCTGAAGGCCGCATCCTTGGGGCGTGACGCCGAGCTTTGCGCTGCTGATGGACCTGCTCGTGGCAGGCAGTCCGTTCTGGATTCTCATCGGGTTGTTCGCGATCTGGATGCTCGTGGACGCCGTGCGGCGCGGGGAATGGCTTTGGGTCGTCTTCATCTTCCTGTTCCCGCCGCTGAACGCGCCGCTGTATTACTTCCTCGTTTACCGGCAGGCATCCGGCGGGATACGAGGCTTTGAATTGCCGGGGGCGGCTGACCGGCGCCGGATCAAGGAGTTGCAGGACCAAATCCACCACCTCGACAAGGCCCACCACCATTCCCAGTTGGGCGACATCTACTTTCAGCAAGGCAAGCTGGACCAGGCCGAAGCCTGCTACCGCGCCGCCCTTGAACGCGACCCGGAGGACCTGGATACACGGGCCCACCTCGGTCAATGCCTTCTGCGACAGAAGCGCGCCGCAGAAGCCCTGCCCCTCTTGGAACAGGTGGCGGCGGCGGCTCCGGGCCACGACTTCGGGCACACGCAAATGGCGCTGGCGGAAACTTACACGGCGTTGGGACGGCCCGATGACGCGCTGCCCGCCTGGAAGGCGGTTCTGGAGCGACACACCTACGCCCTCGCGCGAGTCCAACTGGCAGAACTCTATCTGGCCCGCGGACAGGCCGACCTGGCCAAACGGGAACTCGACGGGGTCATTCAAGACGACGCGCACGCGCCCGAATTCCAACGCAAGCAAGAGCGCGTCTGGGTACAGCGGGCGAGGACGCTGCGGCGGGGCCTCGGTTGAGCGCGGTCAGAAGCCGCTTCGGCCGACCGGCCGGATCGCTTTCGCCGGACGAGTGGATGATTCGAATGCGGCGCAGGTCCGACTCCGCTGCGCGTCTCACGGCGCGCGACGGAAGACCGGGTCGAACCCGCGTCGGCGGACTGGACGAGACATTCCCCGTTGGGCTGGGATTGAGACAGAGACGAAATCTGCCCCGGGCACCGGGGTCTGGCCTCCTTCGCTCTGGTGGGAGGGAAGAACGTTCGCCCTCCTCGGGCACCACGGCCCGCAAGCCGGCGTGACCCTTCGAACCGTTCAGTGCACCCGGCGACGGGCAATCGTTTCCAAGGGAGTCCGGCAACCCCATCGGCCTGGAAAATTGGAAATGGATTTCCAATTTTCAAACCGCTGATTGACCGGACCCCTGCCCGCCTGCTCCGGCTGAGGTTCTCCCAATTTCCCGCAGTCGCGCTCGTCGGTGCGCGCCAGTGTGGCAGGACGACACTCGCACGCACGCTGGCTGCACAGTATTTCAACCTGGAAGCGCCGAAAGAGCGCACACGGCTCGACGCTCGGTGGGACGAGGTCATCGCGGGCGACATTCCAATGGTGTTCGATGAGGCCCAGCACTGGCCAGAACTGTTCCGCCGCCTGCGGGGAGCGATTGACGCACGGCGCAAGCAGAATGGCCGGTTCGTGCTGTTGGGTTCGATTGCGCCCTCGCTCATGCGCGACGTGAGCGAGTCTCGGGCGGGGCGCATGGCCGCGCTGGAGCTGACCCCCTTTTACCTCGGCGAAGTGGATCATCTGGACCGGCTTTGGCGCTGCGGCGGGTTTCCGGACGGCGGCGTGCTGGGGGGCGACGCGTACCCCGTCTGGCAGGAAAACTACGTGCGCGCGATGGCCGAACGCGACCTGCCCATGTGGGGCCTGCCGGCCAAGTCGATGGTCACCCAGCGGCTCTTCCGCATGATCGCGGCCGAGCAGGGGGCCATCCTGAATCTCTCGAAGCTGGGCCAGAGCCTTGGCCTGTCGCATCACACTGTGAATGCCTACCTGGACCATCTGGAAGGCGCCTTTCTCATTCGGCGCCTGCCTCCGTTCGAAGCCAACTTGCGCAAGCGTCTGGTCCGGGCCCCACGCCTGTATTGGCGCGATTCCGGCTTGCTGCACGCCCTGTTGCGGTTTCCGCCCGGCGAGGACCTGCTGGCGCAGCCGTGGGTGGGGGCCAGTTGGGAAGGGTTTGTCATCGAGCAAATCCTCAGCGCGCGTGCCGCGCGGGGCGAATCGTCCGACGCCCATTTTTTCGCAGCCATGACGGTTACGAGGCCGACCTCGTGATCGAAAGAGGCCGCTCCCGCGAAGTCATCGAAATCAAGCTGACCTCGGAGCCAACACCGGAGGACTTGGCCCGGTTGACGAAAGTCGGTGACCTGCTCCAAGCCCCCCACGTGGTGCTCCTGTGCCGGGTGCGCGAATCCGTCACGACTGGCCGCCGTTGGGTGACGAACCTGCCCGACTACTTGCGGGCGACAAGCTGAAGCGCCACGGCCGCAGTGCGTGGCAGGGCGGCGCAGCGTGCGGACGGAGGCTCGGCCCGGTTTCGGCTTTGCCGTCGGGCGTCAGCACGACCGATGGCGCCCGGAATGCTGCGCCCCAGAACCTCAAGAATCTTGCTGTCAGGGGGCAGCCTGGTGCTTACTTTTTCCCCATGAGCAGCCCGATCACCGAATTCCGTCGCAATTCTCTGGTCTCGCTCGTCGAGCGGGTCGTCCAAGCCACGCCGGTCACCGACATCCACACTCACTTGTACGATCCGGCACTCAGCGGGCTGCTCCTGTACGGCATTGATGACCTGCTGACTTACCACTACCTGGTCGCCGAGGCGTTTCGGGTGCATCGGATCCCCAACGACCGGTTCTGGATCATGTCCAAGACTGAGCAGGCGGAGCTGGTGTGGAACACGCTTTTCGTCGAACGCTCTCCGATTTCCGAGGCCTGTCAGGGCGTGCTGACCACGCTCCATCGGCTGGGACTCGATGTCAAAAAACGGGATCTCCCCGCCCTGCGCGACTGGTTCCAACAATGGCCGGCCGAGGCGTACGTCACGCGGTGCATGGAACTGGCCAACGTCGAGACCATCTACATGACCAATTCGCCGTTCGACGACGCCGAGGCCCCAGCGTGGCAGCACGGACTGTTGCGCGATGATCGGTTCGTGGCGGCGCTGCGGATTGACCCGCTGCTGGTGGACTGGCCCAACGCCGTCCGCCGCGTGGCGCGCTGGGGTTACGAGGCGGGCGAAGGTCTCTCCGACAACACCGTCAGCGAAGTGCGCCGATTCCTCGCCGACTGGACTCGGCGGATCGAAGCGGCCTACCTGATGGTGTCCTTGCCGCCCGAATTCACCTACCCCGGAGATTCGGACACCGCGCAGGTCCTCGAGAAGTGCGTGCTGCCCCATTGCGAGGAACACGGCCTGCCGATGGCGCTCATGCTGGGGGTTCGGCGCGGGGTGAATCCCGCCCTGGGCCTCGCGGGCGACGGTTCAGGCCGCAGCGACCTGTGCGCACTGGCCAACCTGTGCTCGGCCTTTCCGCGGAACAAGTTCCTCGTCACGGTCCTGTCGCGGGAAAACCAGCACGAGTTGTGTGTCCTGGCCCGTAAGTTTCCCAACCTTCACATCTTTGGCTGCTGGTGGTTCACGAACGTCCCTTACTTGATTGACGAGATCACGCGGATGCGACTCGAACTGCTTGGCTTCAGTTTCACCGCGCAGCACTCCGACGCGCGGGTGCTGGACCAAATCCTCTACAAGTGGGACCACTCGCGCCGGATCATCGCCCGCGTCCTGATCGAGAAATACACGGAACTGGTCGCCGCCGGCTGGGAGGAAACGGCCGCGGAGGTCGAGCGCGACGTGCGGCTCCTCTTTGGCGGAGCATTCAAGGAATTCTGCCGGGGCTAGGCCTCACCGGCCCGTGCCCGGTTGTGCCCCAGCCTACCCGCCCAGCAAGAGCGAGGGCTTGTCGCGATCTTCACCGAGCTTGTAGCGCGGGTACGCCTTCAGGTTGAAGCTGAAGCCGATCGTCCAGTCGTCGCCCAGGTCGCGGTTGTCGCGCAACCGGAGCGTGAGCGCGCCGGTCCAACTGCGGAAGTCGCGGTAAATCGTGTAGTACTGCTCCTCCATGGTGGAGTCGCGGGCTTCGAAGTGGTGCGTCAACCGCACCGCCCAGTTTTCGTTCAACCGGATGAACAGGCTGCTCAAATACAGGTCGTTGCCCGACGCCGGGCCATGACCCGGCTGCTCGCGCAGGTAGCGGTGGCCAACCTTCCAGTGCCAGACGTGGTTCGGCTGAATCGTCGCCGTGTGGTTCGCCATGTTCCACTCGTTCTGGTTCACGTCGTACCGGATCTCCGAATTCAACGTCAGCCACGAGCGCGGTTTGAAATCGAGGTCGGAGTACAGGTCGGAGAAGGTCCGCTGATCGGCGCGCCAATCCACCACCGCCAGCCAGTTCACGACGTTTTCAATCGCCTCGCCGCGCCTGGTCTGGAGCTTGTTGCGAAGGCCAAGCCGGAAGACGTTGTTTGCGTCCACAGAATCCACGGCGTTGTAATCCGGGAAATCCACCGGCAGTAGCTCAAAGGTCTGCCATTCGTAATCGAACTGCGGCAGGTCGCGGGGCGCCACACTTGGCGAGGGCATGAAAACGTAGTTCACCGAAGGCTCGGCAATGTGGCGCAAACCCTTCACGTCAAGAAGCCGGCTTTGGGCAGCCGGCCAGACTCGCGACACCTTGGTGGAGACCTCGGCGCCCGTGTTGAGAGCCCAACGC
>CALJWR010000125.1 GCA_937976685.1 uncultured Verrucomicrobiae bacterium | reverse complement strand
CCAAGGACGACCGGACCCCGCCGTGGTTCTTCCGCGATGGCGCCACCGCGGCCGGCCGCGAACTGCTGCTCGCCCGCATGAAGGCCCACATCGAAACCGTCGTGGGCCGCTACAAAGGCCGCATCGCGCAGTGGGACGTGGTGAACGAGGCGCTGGACGACGGCACAAATTACCTGCGCGACTCCGGCTGGTCGCGGGTCTGCGGCGAGGAGTTCATCGCCCGCGCGTTCGAGTTTGCTCACGCGGCGGACCCGCAGGCGCTGCTCCTTTACAACGACTACAACAACGAACTGCCGGGCAAACGCCAGAAACTCATCCGCCTCGTCCGCTCGCTCCGCGAGAAGAATGTGCCCCTCCACGCCGTCGGTTTGCAGGGGCACTACGAACTTGACCGCATCCCGTTTGAGGACCTCGAGGCCACGCTGGTGGCCATGCGCGAACTGGGCGTCAAGGTGGTGGTGTCCGAGCTGGACATTGACGTGATTCCCCGCAGCCGCTGGTGGACCGAGGGCGGCAAGTATCGAGACGAGTTGGCCAAGTTGGATCCTTACCGCGACGGCTGCCCGCCCGAAATCTTGCAGCGGCAGGCCGAACAATACGCCCAGTTGTTCCGCCTGTTCCGCCGCTACGCTGACGTCATCGCGCGGGTTTCGTTTTGGAACCTGCACGATGGGCAGAGTTGGCTGAACGACTTCCCGTGGAAGCGGGCCAACCATCCCTTGCTCTTCGACCGCACCGGCCAGCCGAAGCCGGCATTTGACGCGGTTCTGAAGGCCCTACGGGAGATACCCCCGGGCGACAGGCCGTAGCCCCTGGCCGAAGTACCGACCAATTATGAAAACATCCCTCCTGACAACCCTTCTCGCGCTGGCGGCCGGGTTCACGCCCCGCGCCCTAGCCGATTATCCCATTGCCTCGCATCGCTACCTGGCGGATCCCTCGCCGCTCGTCACCAAGGATCGCGTCTATCTCTACTGCTCGAACGACGACGAAAGCCCGGTCGGCGGCAGCTACAACATCCCGAACGTCATTTGCGTTTCGAGCAGCGACATGAAGAACTGGACCGATCACGGCTCCGTCTTTCGCGCTGCTGATGCCACGACTTGGGCCAAGAGGAGCTGGGCGCCTGCGGCCATCGAGCGCGATGGCAAGTTCTTCCTCCACTTCGGCAACGGCGGGGCGAACATCGGGGTCGTCACCGCGCCCACGCCCACCGGCCCGTTCACCGACCCGCTGGGCAAGCCCCTCCTCACCCACGGCACACTTGGCGTGCAGCCCGCCCGCAACATGTGGCTCTTCGATCCGGGCGCGTTCATTGACGATGACGGCCAGGCCTACCTCTACTTCGGCGGCAACGGCGACGACAACGTCCGCGTGGCGAAACTCAAGCGCGACATGATCAGCCTCGATGGCGAGGTCATCAAAATGAACGCGACGAACTTTTTCGAGGCTGCCTGGGTCTTCAAACGCAACGGCCGTTACTACTTCACCTACTCCACAACCCCGCGCGCGCAGATGCGGATTGACTACCTGATGAGCGACCACCCCATCAACGGATACACGTACGGGGGCGTCGTGGCGGATCAGCCCCCGGTGAACTTCAACAACAACCACCACTCCGCCCAGTTCGAGTTCAAGGGCCGCTGGTATCACGTCTTCCACAACCGCATCGTCGCCAAGCAGGCGGGCATTCCCACCGGCTTCCGTCGCAACCTTGGCATCGAGGAACTCGGCTTCAACGACGACGGCTCCATCAAGCGGGTCGTCTATACCACCAACGGCGTCGCGCAGATCGGCCACCTTGATCCCTATGCCCGCGTGGAAGGCGAGACCTTCAGCGCCCAAAGCGGCGTCGAGACCGAGCCGTGCAGCGAGGGCGGCATGACCCTGACCGATCTTAACAACGGTGACTGGGTGCTCGTCTCGGGGGTGAATTTCGGGGACAAGGGTGCGAAGAAGTTCAAGGCCAGTGTCGCCAGCGCCGGCGAGGGCGGCGTCATTGAACTGCGCTTGGGCGGCCCGGATGGCAAGCTCATCGGCACCTGCAAGGTCGAGAACACCGGGGGCTGGCAGTCGTGGAAGCCGGCGAGCTGCGAAGTCTCCGGCGCGACCGGCGTGCAGGACCTTTGCCTCAAGTTCACCGGCGACGACCAGCCCCTGCTGAACCTGGATCACTGGCAGTTTGATTGAAGTCTCTCGGAACTTCTGCGGAGCGGACCGCACCGGTGTTCAAGCACGCTTCCGGTGTCGCGCCAGCAGTCTTGGACTGCGGCAGTCCTCTGCCGCTTTCGCGCCGCACTCCGCCAACCGCCGACCTCGCCCCTGTCCTCGCCGACAAAAATGTCGGCGCTCCGACGCCGTGCTGAATCACGCCGTAAATCAATACCCAACATGAACCGCAAGCTCCTACCGCTGGCCGCGCTATGCGGCTGCCTCACCCTCGGTCTCTGCGCCGCCGAATCGCCGCAGCGCGTCACCAATCCCATCATTTGGGCCGACGTGCCGGACATGGCCATGATCCGCGTGGGCGACACCTATTACATGAGCAGCACGACGATGCACCTGAGTCCGGGTGTGCCGATCATGAAGTCCAGGGACCTGGTGAACTGGGAAATCGTCAACTACGCCTGCGACATCCTCGACGACGTGGACGACCTCAACCTGGCCAACCGCAGGAACACCTACGGCAAAGGCTCCTGGGCCAGCAGCATCCGGCATCACAATGGAACGTTCTACGTCACGACCTTTGCCCAGACCACTGGCAAGACCTATGTCTATACCACCAAGGACATCGAGAAAGGGCCGTGGCAGGTGAAGTCCTTCCGGCCCATGCTGCATGACCACAGCCTGTTCTTCGACGACGACGGCCGGGTCTATATGCTCCACGGAGTCGGGCGGCTGCGTCTGGTCGAGTTGATGGAGGACCTTTCCGGCCTCAAGCCGGGCGGTTTTGATCAGGTGGTCATCACGAATGCCGGAGCGCCCGCGGGGCCGAACCTGGGCCTTCCCGGCGAGGGCTCCCAACTCATCAAGCATCAAGGCCGATACTACCTCTTCAACATCTGCTGGCCGCGCGGCGGGATGCGCACCGTGGTGATCCATCGCGCGGACAAACTCACCGGGCCGTGGGAGGGACGCTTGGGCTTGCAGGACCAGGGCGTCGCGCAGGGCAGCATCATTGACACGCCGAGCGGCGAGTGGTGGGCCTACCTCTTCCGCGATGCCGGCGCAGTGGGCCGCATCCCCTACCTCGTGCCCGTGAAATGGGAGGACGGCTGGCCCGTGCTTGGCGTGGACGGGAAAGTCCCGGACACGTTGAACCTCCCGCCCAGTCGCGGGCTGATCCCCGGCATCGTGGCCTCGGATGAATTCGACCGCAAACCCGGCGACCGTCCGCTGCCGCTGGTCTGGCAGTGGAATCACAACCCGGACGACCAGCTTTGGTCGCTCTCGGCGCGACCCGGTTTCGTGCGGCTCACCACCGGCCGGGTGGACGCGGATTTCCTCGCCGCCCGGAACACCCTCACCCAGCGCACCGTCGGCCCGGAGTGCTCCGGGACTACCGTGCTGGACGTGACCGGGCTGAAGGACGGCGACTTTGCCGGGTTGGCGCTGTTGCAGCGGCACTACGGCCTGGTGGGCGTAAACGTCGAGGCCGGCAGCAACTTCGTGGTCATGGTCAGTGCGCCATCCGGCTCACCCGTCGAGGTCGAGCGCGTGCCCTTGAGCCAGAAGACGGTGTTCCTGCGGGCCGACTGCGACTTCCGCAACCAAGCCGACAAGGCCCTTTTCCTCTACAGCCTCGACGGCAAGACCTGGACGGCGATCGGCAACGAACTGCGGATGCGCTACACCATTCCGCACTTCATGGGCTACCGCTTCGGCTTGTTTTCCTACGCGACCAAGGAGCCGGGCGGCCACGCGGACTTTGACTGGTTCCGCGTGAATCCGACCGGACCGACCTCGATCGGTGAATAGATGCGCCGGGCGACTCTCCGCCTGGCAACGGAATGCCGAGAACGCCCAAGCGGGCATCAGTCTGCTCCGGCGTGCCCGTAGTATCGGTACCGGGTACGAAATAGCGTTTGACTCCGGATGACCTTGCTTTACTAGCTTGATTCATGCTTTCGGGCGCGGTCGCAGGGGTGATTTGGGAACTTCCTCTGGCCGCCCAGTCGGCCTGCGCGCGACCTGACGGCTGGTTGGGCCGCTTCGCGAAGCAGCCCGAAATTGCGCACGCGTATGACTCACTCGAATCCGTCCTGCGCCGGTCAGCCTGACCCGGGGAAAATGGGCGCCCGGGGTTTCACCCTCATCGAACTGCTGGTGGTGATTGCCATCATCGCCATTCTCGCCGGCATGCTGTTGCCGGCGTTGAGTCGCGCCAAGACCAAGGCGCAGGGCATCCAGTGCATGAACAACCATCGCCAGCTCGGGCTCGCGTGGCGCATGTACACCGAGGACAACAACGACGTGCTGCTTTATGCGAGTGAAAACCCTTCGGTCCGCAGCACCTTTTCCGGATCCTGGGTCACCGGCACGCTGGACTTTGACCCGAACAACCGTGCCAACTGGGATCCGGATGTGGGGATCAAGAAGAGTCCCATGTGGCCGTACTGCGGCAACAACCTGCTGATCTGGAAATGCCCCTCCGATCGTTCATTGGTGGTCGTGGCCGGGCAACGCAAACCGCGCGTGCGCAGCATGTCCATGAACGTGTACCTCGGAGGGTGGGGCGGGACAGACGGAGGCTGGGGAGCCCCGATCACGGTCTTTTCATTTGGCGCGGTGCTTGACGAGTGCTTGGAAAGGGATGCGGGGATCGTGCTGGGAGCGTTCCTGTAATTGGGGCCAGGAAGGCTCGGGGTGAAGATCCGCCTTGAGCGCCACCAGGCAGACGCGCAGG
>CALJWR010000124.1 GCA_937976685.1 uncultured Verrucomicrobiae bacterium | reverse complement strand
CAGTTGCTGTCGAGCAAACCCGAGGACCGTCGGTTGGTGTTTGAGGAGGCGGCCGGCATCACCCGTTTCAAGGCGCAGAAACGCGAGGCGCTGCGGAAGCTGGAGAGCACTGAACAGAATTTGTTGCGGGTGACGGACCTCATTCGGGAGGTGAAGCGGCAGATCATTTCGCTCCAGCGGCAGGCGGGAAAGGCGCGCCGGTACCAGCAGTACCAGGCGGAGTTGCGGCACCTGGATACCCAACTGGCGAGGCACCAGTTCGACCAGCTTCAGGCGGAGATCCACGAGCGACTGGGCGCGGTGGAGAAACTCCGGGCGGAAATCGAAGGGGTGACGGCTCAGGTCGTGACCCGGGAAGATGAACTCTCGCAATTGCGCGCGCGTCTGGCTGAAGCGGAGCACGAGATCAACCAGTCGGAGCAGCGGGAACTCCAGATTCAGTCCGAGATTGAGCGCCAGGCCAGCCGCGCCCAATTCAACGAGGAACGCCTGCGGGAATTCGGCGATCAACGCACCCGCGCGCTCACGGACATCAACCAGGCCGGAGAGCGCCAGCAGGTGACCGAGCAGGAACTCGCGGCGTTGACCGCCCGGCTAAACGAGTCGGTCGCGAAGCTCGAAGCCCGGCGCGCCGGGCTGCAATCGCGGCTCGAGGCATTACGCGAGGTCGAGGCGCACTTGCGCGCGCAGCAGGAGGCCTTGCGCGAAGCGCAGAGCAGCTTGTTCGGCGCGGCGCAGCAACTGGCTCGCGTCCGCAACGAAATCAACGCGCTCGACCTGCAGAAGCAGGGCAACCAGATCCGGTTGGAAAAGCTCTCGGCCGAGAAGGCACAGCTTGAAGAGGAACGCGCCCGGGTGGAACTGCGCCTGGCGGAGTTTGCGCGCGATACGGAGGCGGAACAGCAGTCCGTTCAGGCGCGGCGGTTGAGCGTGGAAGAGCGCCAGGGCCGACTGCGCGAGTTGCAGCAGGAGATCGCCCAGGTTCAGCAAGAACTGGACGGGCTGCAACGTCGGCAGGCGGAGACCCAGTCCCGCCTGGGGGTGCTGCAGCAGCTCGACGCCAGCCATGAGGGCTTCAGTGCCGGGGCGCTGGCGGCCATGCGCCAGTCAGCGGCGGTAATCGGGTCGCTGGCTGATTTCATTCGCGTGCCGGACCCGTACGTGATCGCAATCGAAAACGCCCTCGGCCACAACCTGCAGTTGGTGCTCACGGAGAAGCCCGAATCCGCGCAGCAGATTCTTGCCGATCTGGCCGCGAACAAGCAGGGACGCGCCAGCATTGCGGCCTTGGCGATCGAGTCGCCCGAGGCCCGGCAACTGAGCTTTCCCGGCGACATGGCGCCTCAGACTGATGAGGCTCCTGCGCGTTCAAGTGGCGACGGCCCCATTCCCGGCGAACTGCGGGCGCTGGAGGTCATCGAAGCCGACCCCTGCGTGGATCGGTTGCTGGCGGGGCTGTTGGGCCGGACCTGGATCGTTCCGGACCTGGCGGCCGCCACGGCTTCGATTCAGAACGGACACGCCGGCTGCGACTTCGTCACGATCAAGGGTGACCTGCTCAACCGCCACGGGGTGTACACGGGTGGCTACTTGAACGGCAATTCTTCGAGCAAGGCGCCCTCCTCGATTCTCGGGCGCAAGAATGAAATCGCTGAACTCGAACAGCGGCTGGCGGGGTTGCGCGACCAGGTCACCACGCTCAGTCAGCGCAAGGGCTCTCTGCAGAGCGAGCAGACCGCGCTCCAAGCCGGTCTCCAGGAGGCCCAAACGGAACTGCGCGCGCAGGAGGTGGCGATCGCCACCCGCCAGGGGGAGTTCAACGCCCTGCAAAACGCGCTCCGCGTCCTGCATCAGAAGGTTGACACGGTGGTCTATGAGGTTCAGAGCCTCGCCGCCCTTGAGCGGGAAGGGGAAGCCAAACGGGCGATCCTGGCCGCGCGCCTGAGCGAATGCGAGACGCAGGAGACTGCCCTTCAGCAGCGGGTCAACGAACTCAACGCCGGCATCGAGCAGATGCGTCAGCAGCGCGATGCGGCCAACGCGGAAGTCACCGAGGCCCGGGTCGCGCTGGCCACCGAGGAGCAGCTTTGCGCCTCCTTCCGCGCCCAGCAGGGGCCGTTGGAGCATCGGTTGCGCGAACTCACCCAGCTCGCCGCCCAGCGGCGCACGGAGATCGCCGGGCTGGACCAGCGTCAGCAACAGGCCGAGAGCGAGATCGCCGAAGCGCGCCAGCGGATGGAATCGCTGACCCATGAGCGCGACCAACAGGGAGTCCGCACGCAGCAGTTGGCCGCGCAGCGCGACTCGGTGGGTTCCGAGGTGGCGGCCCGGGAGGAGGCGTTGCGCGGCGATCGCCGGCAGTTGTCCATGCTGCAGGAGCAGCGGTCGGCGGTGGAGGTCGAACTCGCGCAGAAGCAGATGGCGGTGCAGAACCTCCGCGAGCGGATCCAGCAGAAGTACAACGTCAATCTGGACGACGTGCGGAGCGAGAGCATCAAGGTCACCTTCGCGGACGAGGGGCCGGCCAAGGTGGAAGTGGTCACAGCCGAGGAAATGGCGGCGGCGGGGTTGAGCACCGACTGGGATGCCGTGGCCGCGCAGGTAACCGCGCTGCAAAAGCGCATTGACGAGATCGGCCCGGTCAATCTGGTAGCGATCCAGGAATACGAGGAGACCGAGCAACGCCACAAGTTTTTGAGCGACCAGCACGACGACCTCGTAAAGGCGAAGGAACAATTGGTGGAGGTCATCAACCGCGTGAACACGCAGACCAAGGAGCTGTTCACGACCACCTTCCAGCAGATCCGCGAGAACTTCCGCAGCTTGTTTGCCGAAATCTTCGGCGGCGGCAGCGCGGACCTCTACCTGGTGGACGAGGGCGACGTGCTCGAAAGCGGCATCGAAATCGTGGCCCGCCCGCCGGGCAAGCAGCTCCGCAGCATTTCGCTGCTGTCCGGTGGGGAGCAGACGATGACGGCCGTGGCCCTCCTCTTCGCGATCTATCAGGTGAAGCCGTCGCCGTTCTGCGTGCTGGACGAGTTGGATGCGCCGCTGGACGAGTCGAACATCAACCGGTTCATCCGGATCCTGCAGCGGTTCCTTGCCCACTCCCAGTTCATCGTCATCACCCACAACAAGCGCACCATTGCCATGGCCGACGTGCTCTACGGCGTCACCATGCAGGAACAGGGCGTGAGCAAGATCGTCAGCGTCAAGTTTCACAAGACCGGCGATGCGACGCTCGACCAGCCGACTCGCCCCTTGGAAACGCCAGCCAGCGTTCCACCCGTGGACGAAGCGGAAAACCGCCCGGCGCGTCGCGACGAGACCTTGGAAGTCAGCGTCGCGAGTTGACGGCGCGCGCGGAGGCAGGGCGCGAACCGGGGAGGGGACCTTGCGGCGAAGAATGCCAGACTCGCGGGCGGCTTGACCCGTTCCACCCGGCCCGGCTCAATCCGCGCCGCCGAAATGAACAGCAACCCAGCGGAGAACTCCGTCCCGCCGCCGAGCACGCCTGTGCGCGACCTGTTGACGCAGCCCGTGTGGCGCGGCGAGGAATTGGGCCTGGCGTTGCCGGGGTCGCCGCACGCGGTCTCGGTGGCGTTGCCCCGCTGGCAGGACGTGGTCGGCTATGAGGAAAAGCGCCCCGAGGTGCTCGATCGGCTGCAAGGCGGCTATCCGCGGTTTGTGATTCATCCGTTGGTGCGCGAGCTGGCCCGTCGGATCGCAGGGGACGATCGTCCGTGTCTCCCGTTGCCCTCGGCCCGGGCGGCCGAGTGGTGCGTGGAATTTATCTCCCGGCTAGGCGGCGTGCGCGCGACCGTCATTCCGCACGGACAGGTCCATGCGGTTGCGACCACTCCGGATGGCGACACCGCCTTGCGCGTCTTCTGGCAGCACACGGGTCTGATCGTGTCCACCCGGCAGGCCGAGGCGATTCTGGGTGGGCGCCGCCATTCGCCCGAGGCCGAGTCCGCCGCCGTGAAACGATCCCTTCGCCGCCGGCTGGCCAGCTTCTATCACTGTGCGGAGGACGATGTTTTTCTGGCTCCAACCGGCATGGCGGCGCAGTTCGCGGCGCTTCAGGCGGTGATCGCGCGGGCACCCGGGCGGGCGACGGTGCAACTCGGTTTCCCCTACGTGGACACGCTCAAGCTGCAGGAGAAGTTCGGCGCGGGCGCCACCTTGCTGCACAACCTCGCCCGGATTCCGGACGACTTGCGCGAACTGGTTCGGTCGGCTCCCCCGGCCGCGTGCTTCTGCGAACTGCCGGGTAATCCGCTTCTCGGGTCGGCCGACGTGCGGCGTATTACGCCGGTGCTGCGCGCGGACCGCATTCCGCTGGTGGCGGACGATGTGGTGGCCACCCCCGTGAACGTGGATCTCGGTCCGTACGCAGATCTGGTCGCAACCAGCCTGACGAAGTACTTCGCCGGCACCTGCGATGTGATGGGGGGCGCCCTGATCTGCAATCCCCGGTCGCCGCTGTACGGCGAGTTGAAGGCGATTGTCCGGTTCCAGCACGAGGATCTCCTGTGGCCCGGCGACGCTGCGGTGCTGGAGCAGCGGCTGCATTCGTTCCCGCATCGAATGCACCGCCACAACCTGAACGGCCTTGTGGTGGCCGAACGGTTGCGCGCGCACCCGGCCGTCGAACGCGTGTGGTATCCGAAATGGGAATTCTCAGAAGCCTACGAGGCCGTGCGGCGGCCCTCAGGAGGGTGGGGCGCTTTGGTGACGTTCCTGCCCCGGGCCGCGGAGGTTACCGCCCCGCGCATTTACGACCGGCTGGCGGTGTGCAAAGGCCCGAGCCTTGGGACAATCTTCACGCTGGCGTGTCCCTTCACGCTGCTGGCGCACTACACCGAACTGGATTGGGCCGAGGCCTGTGGCGTACCCCGCCACTTGATCCGCTTGTCGGTGGGGCTGGAGGACCCGGAGGAACTCTGGGGTCGTCTGGCGACGGCTCTGGATGACGTTTGAACGGGTTCTTCAACGCTGATCGTCGCGCCTCCGAGGTGGCGGACGCGTCGCCCGGTTGCGACTGGCCGCGAGAGGATGAAGTCCCCGCTCGGTGAACTCCCGTGCGAGGAACTCGGCGTCTCCGGTTGCCCTGCAAATCAGAGCAAGTCCCACCACCCGGTGGCTGAAATGAGTTGAGCCGGTCGGTGGCGCCGATCGGTTCAAATGAGCGCGCTCAAGTACGCGAGGCTCTTCGCGGCCTGGCATGGGATCCCACATTCGACCGAGAAAACAATGTCGCTTGGGCACTCTTCGCGCACGAGGTGGATGATCCGCTCCCAGTCGAGCACGCCTTCACCGCAAGCGCCGCCCACCGGGTTGCTGGTGACCTTGCCGCGCTCCGCCTCGGAATGCGCCACCGAGATGTCCTTGGCGTGGAGATGCACCAACCGGCCGGCCGCGCGCCCCATGTGAAGCGCGGTGACCCCGATGAGAAAGTCGCCGCGGAGGCGCTACTTCGGTACGCGCAAGGCGGGTTGGGGAGGCGCTCTGCGCTGGCGAGTTGCGGACCACGACGTGGCTCTATCACCCGAGCGCGAGGTGGCAAGGTTTCCCGCCGGCCCCGAAGAACGCACCTCCATTGTACTCGTAACGTTTGGGGTGCGTCGTTCTTGGGGCTGGGTCGGCAATCTGGTTGCGATTGCCACTCCCCGGTTGGATGCTCCGCGGTCATGGATCTCCGCAACCTCGATGCCGTGACGCCGTTCATCACGAAGGACGGTTCAGAAATTCGTGAACTTCTGGCGCACCGGAATTCGGTCATTTGCAATCAAAGTCTGGCCGAGGCACGGCTGCCCGTCGGCGCCGCCACGCTGGAACACCTGCACCGCCGCACCGAGGAAATCTACTTCATCACCCACGGTCGCGGCCGGATGCGGGTGGAGGGTGTGGAACGCGAGGTGCGACCGGGCGATGCGATCGCCATCCCCCCAGGCCAACGGCACAAGCTCTGGAACACGGGCGACGAAACGCTCCGCTTGCTGTGCTGTTGCGCGCCCGCTTACGAGCACGACGACACCGTGATCACCGAATGCATCGGGAAAGCGACATCGGCAACGCCGCCGCTCACGGAATGAGCCCGTGGCGGCAGCGGGTTTTTCCGAAAAAGCTCATGGAGTGGTGCGAGCCACCGGAATTTCGGCGGCTGCTCTTCCTGAGCTGGGAGCGCACCCACCCGCGATGGTATCGGCGTCGTTTGCTGTTCCTCATTTTCGCGCTTCTGTCTGTTGGGGCATTCGGCCGCTGGGGCATCGCTGAGGGCGACTCGTCCGGCCGGCTCGCGGTTGCCGCCCTGGGGAGTTTCGCCGTAGCCTGGCTGCTCGTGTACGTGGTGGTACCGTGGTTGGGCCGGCAGCCTGGCACCGTGGGCCTCTTCGAGACGGGGATTTCCCGCACGGCCGGCAACGCGACCCGCTTCTGGCGGTTCACCGACATCGCCTACTGCGCGTGGTTGCCTCGCGAGGGTTTCTCGGTACTCGTGCTCCGCTGTCGCTCTGGGCGGGAGGTGTTCATCGGGGTGCCGCCGGGAGAAACCGTGACCCGGGCGGATGCGCTGCTGCGGGAGCATGGGTTGGCGCCGCAGGTTGACGGCGCGTGGCCTGCCGATCACTTTCCCGGCGCGGCGAACAAATGAAACCGATGCGGGTCCGACTCTTTATCAAACGCTACTGCCCGTGGTGCCACGAGGCCATTGCCTGGCTCAACCGTCATGGGATTCACCACGAAGTGCTCGATGTCCATGCCGACGAGCGGGCTTACGACGAGATGATCCGGCTCTCGGGACAAACCAGCGCGCCCGTGATCGAGGTGGACGGCAAGGTGCTGGCTGACTTCGGCGCGGCGGAAATCGCGCGTTGGTGGCCCAAGGAAATCGGCCCGCTGGAATCCAACCGTCAGGAAGCCGTCGGCCGACCATGACTTCCGCCCCCCGAATCGCCGCCGCGTCGGATTCGTGGTCTGGCTTCCCGACCCCGGCGGCGCCCGCGGTCCCGCGACCCCGGCTGCCCGAGTGGCTGCGGATCAAGTTGCCGACCTCGCAGAGCTTCGCGGTCACCC
>CALJWR010000123.1 GCA_937976685.1 uncultured Verrucomicrobiae bacterium | reverse complement strand
CTTCCGACCGACCGACCGAAACCCGATAAGTCCGCATGGCGACACTGAAACTCGAAATCGTCACGCCAGAGGGCAAGACCTGCTCCGAGGACGTGGACATGGTCACCCTGCCGGGCGTGGAGGGTGAAATGGGTATTTATCCACAGCATGTGCCGTTACTGACCCAAATCGCCCCGGGCGAAATCACCGTCCGACGCGGGGGTCAGGAGTATTTCCTCGCGGTCGGTCCCGGTTTCGTCGAAATCACCGGCGAACGGGTCTCGGTCCTCACGGACATGGCGATCCGGGCAGACGACCTCGACGATGCGAAAGCAGAAGCCGCGCGCGCGGCCGCCGAGAAACGGCTCAAGGAGCGTCTTGGCGAGGGCGACGCGGCCACCGTGAATGCGGCGATTCTGCGGTCGGTCGAGGCGCTCAAGGGCCGGCGACGGCGCGGCAAGTAGCCGTTTCAAGCACCACCGTTTCGTCGCGCGGCCAGCGCTCCGGCTTGCCGCGTTTTGTTTTGTCACCCGGCCGGCGGTGCCTAGATTTCCCGCCCATGCGAACTTCACGGATTTCCCGTCGCCGCTCCATTGACCACGTCCTTGCCCTGCTCACGGGCGCCGCGGTGGCGGGGCTCATTGCCGGTTGCATGACCTCCCCCAAACCCGCCCGCCCGCCCGTTTCGCTTCCCAAGTCGGCTTACCCGGTCACCGCCAGGACGAACCAGGAGGACCTCTATCAAGGCGTTCGTGTCGCGGACCCGTACCGCTGGCTGGAGGATGACAACGGGGCGGACACCAAGGCGTGGGTCGAGGCGCAGAACAGGGTCACCTTCGGTTACCTGGGGCGGATTCCCGAGCGGCAGGCGTTACGGGATCGGCTGACCAAGCTCTGGAACTTCGAGCGCTACGGCCTGCCGTTCAAGGAGGGGGGACGCTACTTCTACTTCAAGAACGACGGGCTGCAGAACCAAAGCGTCCTGTACACGCTGACTTCGCTGGAAGCGGAACCGCGCGTGTTGCTTGACCCGAACAAACTCTCCGCCGACGGCACCGTGGCGCTCAGCGGCCTCGCGTTGAGCGAAGATGGCCAGCACCTCGCCTATGGGATTTCGCGGTCGGGCTCGGACTGGCAGGAGTGGCATGTGCGGCGCGTGGACACCGGTGAGGATCTGGCTGACCACGTCCGCTGGGTGAAATTCTCCGGAGCTTCGTGGACGAAGGATGGTCGGGGGTTTTTCTACAGCCGCTACGATGAGCCAGCGGAGCAGGGCAAGCTCACCCAGGTCAACAAGTTCCAAAAACTCTACTACCATCGCCTTGGCACGCCGCAAAGTGAAGACCGGCTGGTCTATCATCGCCCCGACCAGCCAGACTGGGGCTTTCAAGGCGGCGTTACCGACGACGGCCGCTACCTGATCATCACCGTCACGCAAGGTACGGACCCCAAAAACCGCGTGTTCTATCAGGACCTCGCCACACCGGACGCTCCGGTTGTCGAACTGCTGAACGACTTCGACGCCTCGTACAACTTCGTGGACAACGATGGACCGGTCTTCTGGTTCGTCACGGACCTCGCGGCCCCGCGGAGCCGGCTGATCGCGATAGACACGCGCAATCCGGCCCGGGCCCAGTGGCGGGAAGTGATCCCCGAGGCGGCGGAGACACTCACCAGCGCCAGCGTCGTGGGGGGCCGGTTGATTGCCAGCTATCTCAAGGACGCGCGCTCGCAGGTCAAGGTGTTCGGTCTTGACGGTCACTTTGTCCGCGAAGTGGATCTGCCCGGCATCGGGTCCGCTGGCGGCTTCGGCGGCAAACGTGAAGACCCCGAAACGTTCTACTCCTTTTCGAGCTTCAGCACTCCGGCCACGATCTACCGTTACGACGTGGCCACCGGTGCCAGCAGCGTCTTCCGAGCGCCCCAGGTGGCCTTCACCCCGACGGACTACGAGACGCGGCAGGTGTTCTACCGGAGCAAGGACGGCACGCGGGTGCCGATGTTCATCACCCACAAGAAGGGCCTGAAGCTGGATGGTCGGAACCCCACCCTGCTCTACGGCTACGGGGGCTTTAACATCAGTCTCACGCCGAGCTTCTCAGTGGCGAACCTCGTCTGGATGGAGATGGGCGGGGTCTATGCCGTGCCCAACCTGCGCGGGGGCGGCGAATACGGCGAGCCGTGGCATCAAGCCGGCACCAAGCTGCAGAAGCAAAACGTCTTCGACGACTTCATCGCGGCCGCCGAATGGTTGATCGCGAACCGGTACACGTCGCCCCGGCGGCTGGCGATTGCCGGCGGCAGCAATGGGGGCCTGCTGGTCGGCGCCTGCATGACCCAGCGGCCCGAACTCTGCGGCGCGGCGCTTCCGGCAGTGGGGGTCCTGGACATGCTCCGCTTCCACAAGTTCACCATCGGTTGGGCGTGGACCAGCGATTATGGCAGCAGTGACGATCCGGAAGAGTTCAAGGCGCTCTATGCCTACTCACCACTCCACAACCTCCGGCCGGGGGTTCGCTATCCCGCCACGCTCATCACTACGGCCGATCACGACGATCGCGTCGTGCCTGCCCATAGCTTCAAGTTTGCCGCCCGCTTGCAGGAGTGCCATCGCGGTGGACCGCCCGTGTTGATCCGCATCGAGACCAAGGCGGGGCACGGCGCGGGCAAACCCACGGCCAAGCTCATCGAGGAAGCCGCGGACCGCCTTGCGTTTCTCGTGCATACGCTGCGCTTCCGGCCCGCCTGGTAAACCAGCCAAGACGGGTCCGTCCGGCGGATGCCGGGGCATGCGTGAAGTGCGCCAGTCCCTATGACCCGCCCGGGGGGCGGCCGGGTGCAATGGCCTCGGACAACAAGCCGAGCACCTCGGCCCGCGATACCGCCCCGAGCAACCGCCGTTCGCGAGCGTCAGATACCACGGGAATATTCCGCAGTTCACTGGCAAGGATGGCGGGCAGGGCTTCCTGCAACGGCTGTCCGGGCGTGAGCACCGCCGGAACTGGGCGCATGATGTCGTAGGCAATGACGCCGTGGAATTCCAGGCCGGCGTTGAGATACTCTTTCATGTCCTGCAGCGCCACCACCCCCAGCAACCGGCCCACGGCGTCCACCACCGGCAGGTAGTTGTTGGTGGTGGTCAGGAAGCGATCCGAGATTTCCCGAAAGCTGGCGTCCTGGCGCAGCGGGGGGACGGGCGGGTGCATCAGGTCACCGACAGTGCGTTGAATTGCAGCGCCCAGCTTTTCGCTTTCGGCCTCGGGCAACAGGCTCTTCTGCCGCAGCGGCTCCGTGTACACGGAACTCGGATGCAGACGGCGGCCGATCAGGGTGGCGAGCGCGCAGGCGACCATCAGCGCGGGCATGAGCGAGTAGTTCAGCGAGATCTCGAACACCATGATCATGGCCAGCAACGGCGAGTGCGTTGTGGCGGACAGCAAGCTGCCCATGCCCACCAGCGCAAAGGCGGCCGTGGGCAATTCCCGTCCCCAGCCCGCCGCGTGGATCACCAGACCGAACAACGACCCCAGCACCGCGCCCAAGAACAAGGTGGGCGTGAACACCCCGCCGACCGTGCCGGCGCCAACCGTCACCACGGTGGCCGTGAACCGCGCCGCGAGCAGCAGCGCCAGCAGGCCGAACCCGTACGTGTCGCTTTCGGCCATGATGCGCGCGGTGGGCAGGTAGCCATTGCCCCAAACCTGCGGGAACGCCAGTGCCAGCAACCCCACCACCGCCCCGGCGAGCCCCAGGCGCGCAGGGAGAGGAAGCTGGCTCCGCTGAAACACTCCCTCCATCCGCCGCAAGGCGGCCAGGAAGCCCGCACCCACCACCCCGGCCGCCGCCCCCAGCACCAGAAACGCGGGCAGTTGCCGAAGCTTGGTGAACTCGAAGACGGGCGCCGTGTACCAGGGATCAAGGCCAAAGAAGCTCCGTGACAACACCGCGGCCACCACGGAGGACACGATGAGTGGCGCGAACAGATTCATGGAGAAATTCCCCAGCACGATCTGCGCAGCGAAGACGGCACCGGCAATCGGCGCGTTGTAGGCGGAGGCCATGCCGGCCGCCGCTCCGCATGCCAGCAACAGCCGCAGGCGATAGGGGGGCGCCGCCGCCAGTTGGCCAGCCTTGGACGCCAGCGTGGCGGAGAGTTGCGTGATGGATCCCTCCCGGCCGATCGGCGCGCCGGTGGCGATGCTGACCAGCGACGAGAACGCCTTGACCAGCGTGCTGCGAAACGGCAGCCGGCCATCGCCCGCCACCACCACCTCGAGCAGGTTCGTCGAGCCCTGCGGTCCGACCATCCGCAGGCCGTATTGCAGGATGGCACCCGCCGCGAGGCCGCCGGCGACCGGCACCAACAGGCGCGCCCACATCGGCAACACTTCCGCAATGCTGGACAGTTCTCCGTGTTGGTTGAGGAGCAGCGCGCTGACAACGTCCGTGACCAAGCGGAAGCCCCGGTTTACGATCGCCGCCAGCACACCCACCCCCACGGCCAGTAGCAGGTGGACCGTCTCCTCGCGGGGCCGCAACCGATGGCGCCACACCAGCAATCCGCGCCAGTGCCGCTCGAAGAATTCCCGGGCCACGGCGGTGATTCGCTGCCAACGTTGCTGCCACGCGCGCACGGCGCGCACCGTAGCGACGCCTCCGGCGCACAGCCAGCGCGAACCGGCCCCGGTGAATAACCGCCGCGCGCAGTCGCTTGAACCACCTCCGCTGATCCGCGTAGGTTGTCAGCGGTGATTCGATGCGAGTTTCGGGCGTAACGCACTCCGCGGGTCGCCGCTGGCGCTGTTGGCTGGCGGCGGGTCTGCTGTTGCTGGCCATGCCGGTCGCCGGTTGGCTGGCCCTGCGCTGGGTGCCGTTGCCGGCCGACCTTGTCGAGCCTCCGCGCGGGGCCATGGAACTGACCGACCGCCACGGCGTGCCGCTGCGGGCGATGCCCTCCGCAGACGAGTTTCGTCGGGTGGCGGCGTACGCTGAGTTCCCGCCGGCCTTGATTGCGGCCACGTTGGCGGCCGAAGACAGCCGATTCTGGGAGCATCCCGGCGTGGACTGGCGTGCCATGTTGCGGGCGGCTTATCAGGGCGTGCGGCATCGCCGGGTGGTTTCCGGCGCCTCCACCATCACGCAACAACTGGTCAAGTTGGCCGACCCGCGCCCACGAACCCTCCGCAGCAAGCTCATCGAGGCCGCTCGGGCCCTGCGCCTGGAGCAACTTTGGGACAAGCAACGCATCCTCGCCGCGTACCTGAACCGCTTGAACTACGGCAACCTTTGCACCGGCACCGCCGAGGCCGCCGCGTTCCACTTTCGCAAGCCGCTGGGCGACCTCAGTCCCGCCGAAGCCGCCTTCCTTGCCGGAATTCCGCAGGCGCCCACGCGCCTGAATCCGCATCGGTTCTTCAACCGGGCGAAGCAGCGTCAGGAATGGATTCTCGGCCGGATGCTCGCCACGGGCCGAATGACGACGGCGGAATTCCAGCGTGCCCTGGCCGAACCCATCCGCCTCCAGCCGGCACGGCGGGTCTTCCGGGCGCCGCACTTCGCCGACCTGGTCGTGCGCCGGGAGGCGAAGCGGCTCGAAGAATCGAATGGCCCGGTGCGCACCAGTCTCGACCTCGAGCTCAACCGATTCGCCGAGGAAACCCTGCGCACCCATTTGGGCCGACTGCGGGAGTACGGGGCCCGCAATGGGGCGGTCGTGATTCTCGACAACGCAACCGGCGACGTGCTCGCGCTGGTCGGGTCGGAGGATTACTTCTCGCCGTTCGCCGGGCAGGTCAATGGCGCTTGGGCGCGTCGTTCGCCGGGGTCAGCCCTGAAGCCCTTCACGTACTTGCTCGCCTTTGCGCGCGGTCAATCTCCGGCCACGGTGGTGCCCGACGTGCCCACCGAATTCCCCACCCCGACCGGCATCTTTCGACCGGTCAACTACGACCGCCGCTACCTCGGGCCCGTCCGACTGCGCGAAGCGCTGGGCAATTCGCTGAACATCCCGGCCGTGCGAGTGCTCGCCTCCGTCGGGGGCCCACCGACACTGCACACGCTGCTCCGCGACTGCGGGCTCACCACCCTGGACCAACCGGCCGACCACTACGGCCTCGGTCTGACCCTCGGAAACGCCGAGGTGCGCCTGCTCGAGCTGGTGAATGCCTACGCGGCGCTGGCGCGCCTCGGTGAATTTCGCCCGTTCCGCTTTTTCCCGCAGCGGAACGCCGGTGAACCCGAGGCCCGCCGCATTGCTCCGCCGGCTGCTGCGTGGTTGGTCGCTGATGTGCTCAGCGACAACGAAGCCCGGCGTCGGGCCTTTGGCGATGATTCGCCGCTACGGTTCGATTTCCCCGTGGCCTGCAAGACGGGGACGAGCACGGATTACCGTGACAACTGGGCGCTCGGTTATACGCCCGAATTCACCGTGGGCGTTTGGGTGGGCAATTTCGAGGGCGCGCGCATGGACCGGCTCGCGGGCGCGGTCGGCGCGGCGCCCATTCTGAATTCGCTGGTCCAGCACCTCCACGCGCAGCGTGGGAGCAGCGCCTTCGTTCGGCCCGAGGGCGTGGCTGAAGACTGGGTGGATCCTCTGACCGGCAAGCGTTGTTCTTCCGACCAACCGGGGGCGGTGCGGGAACGGTTTCTGGCCGACGCCCCGCCGCCGCCGGCCGACGAATCCGATTACGATCCTCATGGCCGTGTCCGCCTCGGTCCGGAGTACGGTGAATGGTTCGCCAGCGGCGACAACGCGCTGGGCGATCGTGCCACCCTCGACTCAAGGCTGGAAAGGGCCGCGCTGCGGTTGTTGTCGCCACTGCCCGGTGCCCGCTACTTCCTCGATGCCGATTTGCCCAATGAGGGCGCGTGGCTCCCGCTCCGCGCTTCCGGCTCCGATGGCTTGCAATGGTGGAGCCCGACCTTGGAGATCGTGGGCTCGAACGGCACCTTCCGCGCACATCTGGTGGAGGGGCGACACCAGATCGCTGTGCAGGCCGCCGGGATGGGGCAGTGGGCCACGGCGATCATCGAGGTGAACCGCCGCTAGGAATTGCGCTGACCGCGGGCCTTCGGCCATTATCACCCCCTCCATAATGTTTGCCCCGGATCCCGGCCTGCTTTTACCCTCCCCGCCGTGTCTCCCATGCAGGGCCATCGTCATCCCCGAAACGGTGGCGGGCCATGGCCGGCAGACCCGGCAGCCCGAGGCGAAGTGCGTCGAAGCTGGATCAGAATCATCCGTCCATGAGCGCCCAATACACGATTGGTCTGGACTACGGCACGAACTCGGTTCGCGCCCTCATCGTCAACGTCGCCAACGGCCAGGAGGTCGGCACCGCCGTCTGGGGGTACGCCCACGGCACCGCCGGCGTCATCCTGGGCCGCGACCCGAACCTCGCCCGGCAGCATCCCGCCGATTACCTCCAGGGCGCCGAGATCACCATCCGCGAGGCGCTCGCGGCGGCGAGGAAGGCGGTCAAAGGCTTCCGCCCGGAGCAGGTCATCGGCATCGGCGTGGACACGACGGGCAGCACGCCGTTGCCCGTGGACGCGCAGGGGCAGCCGCTCGCCTTCCAGAGGAAGTTTGCCAGCAACCCGGCGGCGATGGCGTGGCTCTGGAAGGACCACACCGGCGTCGAGGAAGCCGCCGAGATCACCGCGCTGGCCCGCAAGCTGCGCCCGCAGTATCTCGCCAAGTGCGGCGGCACGTATTCGAGCGAATGGTTCTTCAGCAAGATTCTGCACTGCCGGCGCACCAGCCCGGAAGTGTTCAACGCGGCTTATACGTGGGTGGAACTGGCTGATTACGTTCCGGCCGCGCTCACGGGCACCGAAGCGCCGGACAAGCTCACCGTGGGCATTTGCGCCGCCGGCCACAAGGCGATGTACAACGACGCCTGGGGCGGTTATCCCGACGCGAAGTTCCTCGCCAGGCTCGATCCGAAACTCGGCGAACTGCGCGCGCGGCTGCGGCCGCGGGCCTTCGCAGTGGACAAAGCGGTGGGCGGATTGACTGAAGCTTGGGCCCGGCGCACGGGCTTGCCGGCGGGCATCCCGGTCGCGGCAGGGGCGTTCGACGCGCATCTCGGCGGCGTGGGCAGCGGTATCGCGCCGGGTACGCTCGTGAAGATTATCGGCACGAGCACGTGCGACATGATGGTCGCGCCGTTAGGGCAGAAGCTTGCGGACATTCCCGGCCTGTGCGGCATCGTCCCCAGCTCCATCTTGCCGGGTTACT
Organism: uncultured Verrucomicrobiae bacterium; assembly: GCA_937976685.1. Lineage (GTDB taxonomy): Bacteria > Verrucomicrobiota > Verrucomicrobiia > Limisphaerales > J093 > JADJWF01. The sequence continues at coordinate 3,854 of CALJWR010000123.1, read as the reverse complement.
ACGGCCTCGAAGCGGGCCAGTCGGCGGTGGGGGACATCTTCAACTGGTGGGTAAACTACATCCGGCCCCACGGCGAGAAGCTGTCGCACCAGGCGCTCGATGAGGAGGCCATGAAGCTTCAGCCCGGTGAATCGGGCCTGCTGGCGCTCGATTGGAACAACGGCAATCGCACGATTCTGGTGGACCAGAAGCTGACCGGCCTGCTCGTGGGACAAACGCTCTACACCACGCCAGCGGAGGTGTATCGCGCCCTGATCGAAGGCACAGCCTACGGCGCTCTAACCATCATCAACCGTTTCGAGGAGTACGGGGTGAAGGTGAAGCAGATTGTGAACTGCGGCGGCATCGCCGAGAAGAGCCCGATCACCATGCACATCTACGCCGACGTGACCGGTCGCCCGATGAAGATCAGTCGCTCCGCCCAGACGTGCGCCCTCGGTGCGGCCGTTGCCGGGGCGGTGGTGGCTGGAGCGCACAAGAACTTCGCCGCGGCGCAGAAAGCGATGACCGGTCTCAAACCAAAGGTTTACACTCCAAACGCCAATGCCCACGCGACCTACCGGAAGCTCTACGCGCTTTACAAGCAGTTGCATGATGCGTTTGGGACGACGGAGTGGAACGGTAACCTCTACGGCGTGATGAAGCAGCTCATTGAGATTCGGGGGCGAGTGCGCGCTTAGTTGCCATGCTCGAAGCACTCAAGAAAGAAGTCTGTCAGGCCAACCTCGACCTCGTGGCCGATGGCCTGGTCATTCAAACCTGGGGCAACGTCAGCGGCATTGACCGCGCGCGGGGCCTGGTCGTCATCAAACCCACCGGCGTGCCGTACGACGGCATGAAACCGGAGTATCAGGTCGTGGTCTCGCTGGAGACGGGCGAAGTCGTCGAAGGCAAACTCAAGCCCAGCTCTGACACCCCGACACATCTCGTACTCTATCGTGCGTTTCCGGAGATCGGCGGCATCGTCCACACCCACAGCCTCTATGCCACGGCCTGGGCGCAGGCGCGCCGCGGTATCCCCTCCTACGGCACCACGCAGGCCGATTACTGGTACGGCGACGTGCCCTGCACGCGGCTGATGACGCCCGAGGAGATCAAAACCAACTACGAAGCCAACACTGGGCGCGTGATTGTCGAGACTCTCAGGAATCGAAAGCTCGACCCGATGCAGCATCCGGCGGTGCTGGTCGCGAGCCACGGCCCGTTCACCTGGGGCATGGACGCGCACGACGCAGTCCACAATGCCGTGGTGTTGGAGTTCATTGCCCGGCTGGCGAGTGAGACCCTGCGCATCAGCCCCAAAGCCCGCCCCATTCAGTCCGTGCTGCTGGACAAGCACTTCCTGCGCAAGCACGGACCCGCGGCGTACTACGGTCAGGCGCGATGAGCATCCGAACGGGCTTCGTTCCGCGATGCCCTGCGCGTTGTTGTTCCGAGACCGGTTCAGCAACGGAGGAGCGCGACGACTTGGCACGCGGAACAACCCTCCGTACTCTCCCACGCCATGAATTCCGCTCTTGCCACCGCGGTTCGTCAATTGGGTCTGGAGAAGTATCGCCGGCACATCTTTCTCTGCGCCGGGGCCTCCGAGCCCAAGTGCTGCCCGCTGGCGGACAGCCTCGCGTCGTGGGAGTACCTCAAGCGCCGATTGAACGAGCTTCACCTGACCGGACCCGAGCCGTTGGTGTACCGCACCAAGGCGAATTGTTTGCGGGTCTGTGCAGAGGGACCGATTGCGGTGGTTTATCCGGAGGCGACCTGGTACCGCTCCTGCACACCAGAGGTGCTGGAACGGATCATTCAGGAACACCTGATCCACGGGCGTCCGGTGGCAGAGTATGTGATCGCCGTGAATAACGTCTGCTCAGGTGCCGCGGCCATTCGGGCGTCTGCAGCGGATCCCGCTCAGTGAGATTCTGCGCGATCCGGAGTTCACAGCCCGGATAATGTAGTCAAGGCCCCGTCCAGCCGCTTCAATTCGACGCGATGCGCGACTGGTCCGCGATAGCCGGAGCTTGACCGCACACGAGGGTCCTCGCCATACGTTGCGGAACATGAACACCACCGCTGCCCGTCGTCGCTGGATCAGGCGTCTATTCATCACTGCGGGCCTTGCGGCTGCTTCACTGGCGGCGCTGGCGGTCGCGGCCGGGGCTCCCGAGACGCGACGGGTGTTGCTGGTGACCGGCATTGATTACCCAGGTCATCCGTGGCGGGAAACCGCGCCCGTGCTGCGCGCGCATCTGGAGAAGGATCGGCGCCTTGCGGTCACGCTCAGCGAGGATCCGCACCTGCTAGATTCGGGAGCCCTGACAAACTATGCGGCCGTGATTCTCCACTTCCAGAACTGGGAGGTGCCGGGTCCGGGTCCGGCGGCGCGGGAAAACCTGCGACGCTTCGTTGAGAATGGCGGCGGCCTGGTCTTGACCCATTTCGCGTGCGGGGCGTGGTACGGCGAATGGCCGGAGTTCAAGAACCTCGCGGGACGGGCCTGGTTCGGGCCGGACGGCGGTCGGCAACATGACCCGCACGGAACGTTCACGGTCACCATCAAGGACCGCAACCACCCGGTCACCGCGGGGCTTAAGGACTTCGAAACCGTGGACGAACTGTACACCTGCCTGGAGGGCGGTGCGCCGATTCACGTCCTGGCCTCGGCGACCTCGAAAGTGGACGGCAAGGAGTATCCGATGGCCTTTGTGCGCGAGTACGGTCAGGGGCGCGTCTGCCACAGTCCGCTGGGTCACGACGCGCGGGCTTACAATGCCGAGGTGGGCACGCTGTTGCGGCGCGGCACGGCCTGGGTGGCAGGGCTCGCGCCGTGAGCGGGGCAGACCAAGCGTCCGTGTCAGCGGCGACGGCCCGCGGAACCCCAACTTGGCGAGATAGGGCTTCAGCCCGTCCAACAGCGACCGTTGCTGACGAATTCCACAAAGTTCCGCAGCAGTCTCAACCCAACTTCCTGGCTTTTTTCCGGGTGGAATTGCGTGGCGAAGACATTGTCGCGCCAGACGGCCGACGTAAACGTTTCTCCGTAGGTGGTCTGCCCGGCGATGATGGAGGTGTCCGCCGGCCGTGGATAGTAGCTGTGGACAAAGTAGAAATGGCTGCCGTCCGGCACGCCACGGAACAGCGGGCATTCCGGCCGCGTCTGAGACACCTCATTCCAACCGATTTGAGGCACCTTGCAACCGCCGACGCCAGAGAAACGCACCACGCGGCCTGCAAAGACGCCGAGGCCGGCGGCGCAACTGTTGAACTCATCGCTGGCCTCAAACAACGCCTGGTAGCCGACGCAGATGCCCAAAAACGGGGCGCCGCCATGGATGAAGTCGCGCACGGCCGCCAACAACTCCTGCCGGCGCAGGGCATTGATGCAGTCGTCGAACGCGCCAACGCCCGGCAATACCACCGCCTTCGCGTCCCGCAGTTCGGCGGGTTGTTTCGCGAGGCGGACGGAGGCCCCGACGTGAAGCAGGGCCTTGTGGACGCTGCGCAGGTTGCCCGCGCCATAATCAATCAGCGCAATCACGGGGCGAAGCTACGTGGACCGGGAGCGCGATTCAACCAAGGGCAACACCTCCGGACCCCGGCCAAGCAAGGCCCCGGCCGCGCGCGCCCACCCCGGGCCAGTCAGGATCGCGTTCGAAGCAGTGTCGGCCCGCCCCAATTGTTACGAGTGAGATAAGAGCTTCCAATGGGTGGTGAATTGATTTCGGCGCGGATTGTCCTAGAAACGTACTCCTGCCATCACCAAGAAACACACCCGGCTCAAGCTCCAGTTGGTCGCCAACTCCGATCATTCCATCCACGCCGGCCTGCTCGCCGTCGAGGCCATGGCCCGACGCTTCGAC
>CALJWR010000122.1 GCA_937976685.1 uncultured Verrucomicrobiae bacterium | reverse complement strand
TTCCCGGAATCGTCACCGCAGGCGGCGACACCGTGGGTCTGCGCTGGCCCAGCCATCCGTTCATGCAGGCAGTCATCCGGGAGTGTGGCTTTCCCCTCGCCGCGCCCAGTGCCAATCGCGCCAATGAGCTTTCGCCGACGCGAGTCGGCCACGTGCTCGCGAGTCTCAGCGACCGCGTGAAGCTCATCGTGGACGGCGGACCATGCCAGGTCGGCATCGAGTCCACCGTGCTCGACCTCGCGTGTGAGCCGCCCCGAATTCTGCGCCCGGGAATGATCCATGCCGCGTCGCTGGAGGCGGTGGTGGGCGTTTCACTGGGTTCTCAGTTCGCCCGGGCCGATTCGGCGGACGAAGGGATGACCCGTTGGCCGTTGCGCAGTCCGGGACAATTGCCCCGGCACTACGCGCCTCGGGCCCGGCTGCGGCTGGTCACCTGGGCGACGGACGCAGAGTTGCGCGCGGTCTTGAACCGGCTCGGGGTCGAAACGGCGACGACCTGGGTGGTCGCGCACTCGCACATCCCGAACGCTGATGGTTTCGCTGGTGTGAGCGTGGTTCCGCGCGATGCGGAGGCGTTTGCCCGAGCTCTATACGCAGAGCTTCACCGCTGCGATGCCGAGGGGGCGGCGACCATCGTGGTGGAGACGCCGCCGGCGGGTCCTGAGTGGCAAGGCATTGCGGATCGGCTCCATCGGGCGGCCACGCCGTGACCGTGGTGTGCCGTGCGGCGGCTCGTGCCTCGACACCGGGCGGTTCGGTTTGGCATCGTTCGCCAGTGGGCGTGTCTCCCCAAGCGTTTGCCGAAATGCAGGACCGCGTGAGCGGTCGCCGCCGCCAGCCCGCGCCGGTAAGCGAGGGAACCTCGCACGGTGGGGTGCGACACGAGCTGATCCTGGGCATTGACCCTTCCTTGCGCGGCACGGGTTACGGCGTGATCCGCGCTGCTCATCGCCGCGTGGAGGCAGTGGCTCTGGGGGTGGTCAGTTGTCCGGGGGCGTGGCCACGGTCGCGCTGTCTGGCGCACATCGCGGCGACGATCCGGGATGTCATCCGCGACCACCGACCGACGGTCTGCGTGGTCGAGGGGCTTTTTTACGCCCAGAACCTGCGGACGGCCTTGATCATGGGCGAGGCCCGGGGTGCCGGCCTCGTGGCCGCCGCGGAAGCCGGACTGGAAGTCATCGAGATGGCGCCGCGCAAGGTGAAACAGGCGATCGTGGGCTACGGGGCGGCCCAGAAACTGGCGGTCGCCAAAATGGTCCAGCGCATCCTCGGCCTGCCGGAGCCGCCCGCGCCCGACGCCGCCGACGCGCTGGCGCTCGCACTCGCCCATGCCCAGGAGCAGGGCCGCTACTCACTCGCGCCCGTCCGCCGCCTCTGAGCATGATCGCCTTCCTCCGCGGCAAACTCTTGGAAGCCCTGCCCACGCAGGTGGTGGTGGACGTGAACGGCGTCGGCTACGAAGTCCTGATTCCCCTCTCCTCCTTCGACAAACTGCCCGCGCCGGGCGGGGAGGTCACGCTGTTGACCCACCTGGCCGTCCGCGAAGACGCTCATGTTCTGTACGGGTTTGTCTCGACGGCTGAGCGCGACCTCTTCCGGTTGCTCATCCAAACCGTCAGCGGCATCGGGCCCAAGATCGCCTTGAGCATCTTGAGCGGTATGAATCCCACCGCCTTCCGGGGCGCGGTCGCCACCGGTGACGTAAAGGCGCTGTCGCGCATCAGTGGCGTGGGCAAGAAGACAGCCGAGCGGATCGTGGTGGAACTGAAAGACAAGATTGGCGCTGCCGGCGCGTGGGAGGCCGCGAGCGCCGGCCGGTCTCTTTCGCCGGAAGACCAGCGGGTGAACGATGCGGTCCTCGCCTTGATGGCTCTTGGTTTCAAGCAAATGGAAGCTCACGACACCGTTCGCGCCGCCCAAACCGTGCTGGGATCCCAGGCCACGGTCGAGGAACTGGTCCGGGCCGCGCTCAAGCAAAAGGCGTAATGCCCGCGCCGTCCCCACAACCAGCGCGGCGTTCCGGTGTGGTGGTGCCGGAAAAGGCCGGTTTGGGCGGTCGCTGCCTCGCGTTCGCCATTTGGTCCGCCATCCGCGCGGTGGATGCCACGCTGCGCTACCGGCTGACCATGCCAGACGAAACCGTGGCCACCCTGCGCGCCGGTCCCGTCATCTTTTGCATCTGGCACAACCGGCTGTTTCTCTCGCTGCGGCTATATCAACGTTTCGTCCGTCCCCATCCACAGCCCCGCCTCAACCCGCGTCGCCTCGCCGCGATGGTCAGTGCCAGCCGCGATGGCGGCTTGCTGGCGCGCATTTTGGAGTTGTTTGAAGTCGAACCGGTGCGGGGTTCGACCAGCCGTCGCGGCCCGCAGGCGCTGCTCGAACTGGTATCATGGGGCGAGCGTGGCCTGGACCTCGCCATCACGCCGGACGGGCCGCGGGGCCCGAGGTACGTCGTGCAGGAGGGCGTGGTCACCGCCGCCAAGCTCACCGGGCTGGCGGTGATCCCTGTCTGCTTCCGGGCCGCCTGGAAACATCAGTTGAAAAGCTGGGACCGTTTTCAGATCCCCCTCCCCGGTTCGCGAATTGACGCGGTTTTCGGCGCCCCGGTGACGTTTGATGCCGGCTCCTCGCCGGAAGCCCGCACTGCGGCGCTGCAAACACTCCAAGAGCGCATGATGACCCTCACGCCGGACTGACTGGCCCACCCGCCCGATCGTACAAGCGTGCTTTACAAATGGTTCGTCCAGATGGATAGCTTGGTTGCAGGTTCACGCTGGGGTGAGTCGCTCGACTGCCCCGTTCGCCCGGCCGATGAAGCGCCACTGACATGCCCTTTGAGTCCTTTCCCGACCCCACTGATGCCGCTGCCCGCCAACGCGCCCGTCGCCGCTGGAAGAATCTCGTCGGGCTGATCCTCCTGCCCCCGCTGCTTTTTGTGTTTTTCCGCTGGTTCGAACACGCTCAGGTCTATCATCCCACCGCCCCGCATTGGGCCACGCCGGCCCAGCGTGGCCTGGTTTGGGAGGAAGCTCATTTCTCCGCCGCCGATGGTGTCGCGCTCCACGGCTGGTTCTTCCCGGCCGACACGAATTCGCCGCGACGCCATCTTGCCGTGCTGCATTGCCACGGCAACGGCGGCAACATCAGCCACCGGCTCGACGTGGCCGACGCCCTGCTCGAAACCGGTGTCAACGTGTTGCTGTTTGACTACCGCGGGTACGGCCGCAGCGCGGGGCGGCCCTCGGAAGCGGGCACCTATCTCGACGCGGAGGCGGCGCACGCGTGGCTGCGCGGGCGGGGCTTTGCGGCGACCAACC
>CALJWR010000121.1 GCA_937976685.1 uncultured Verrucomicrobiae bacterium | reverse complement strand
TCAAGGCGGATCTTCACCCCGAGCCTTCCTGGCCCCAATTACAGGAACGCTCCCAGCACGATCCCCGCATCCCTTTCCAAGCACTCGTCAAGCACCGCGCCAAATGAAAAGACCGTGTTGGTCAGGGTGCTCAACTCGTTCTGCCAGCGCCTCGGAAAGCCTGCATAGGCGTGGAAATCGGCATCGGCCAGCACAGCGGGCACAGGTTGATACGTTGGCGTGGCGTGGCCAGCCTGCCAGATGGCCAGCTCGGCGTACTTGGCCAGCCCCTCGGCCCACTCGCGCGAGCGCTCATACTCGACCAGCGTCGGGCTTAAGCCGGCGGCGTGCCGCCGGGCCGTGCGCTGCTGTATGAACTGTCGCACCAAAACGGCCGCCTCGGCGTCAGTCCCAGCGCGCAGGGCGCGCTGCAGCAGGTTCAGCTCAGCCTGCCAGGCGTCTCGCAACGCTCGATCCTCCCAGGGATAGACTTCTTCCCAGCGCAGGCCGGCGTTCTCTGCCGCTAACAAACGTTCTTTCGCCGTCGAGCCGGCGTAAGCGTGAAAAGCCTCGTGCAGCAGCCCAGCGATGTAGCCATCGGTGCCGCCGACCGCCTGGCGAGCAAACCATCAATAGGGGAAGAGCGGGCCGAAGTCGTCTCGCACTTGGCGGCTCAGCGAAACCTGCATCCAGTCATAGGTCATGAAGCCGCTGGCCCATATGTCGCCAACCAGCACGGCGAAGTTCTGCGGCGTTGCGCCGCCGGCCGCCAGCGGTTGGCGGTAGTAGGGCTGGCCGAAGAAATCGTCGCCGGGCACGCGCTCCCATGGCACGCCTTCGTGTGTCTGGCGAGGCACGGTGATCCAACCATCGGCTGGCTCTGGCAGGCCCACCAGAAAGGCGTAGGCCTCGTTGAAGACAACGGCCGGGATGCGGACCTGGCCCCAACCGGGCCAGACCTGGTCGCCCAGGCTGCTGCGCAGATGCTGGGCCTCGGCGATGCGCGCCTTGTCCAGATCGCTCAGCCGGTCGGCGGTCTGCGGCTCCGACGGCGCAGCCAGGTTGCTCAGCCAAGACACGGCTAGCAGCAGCAGGCAGAGCGCAGGCAGGGCCAGGAAGGCGACGATAATCAGGCGGCTTTTTCGGGCTTTCATTGGATCGGCTCCAGTCCAGTTGATATGACAGGTCTAGCGGTGTGCAGATCGGGATCGCGGCCCGTTTGGTTGACTAACTCCCGGCCAGACCAAGGACAAGAAGGCCCACGTTGATGATGAAGAAACCCACATGGACGGTTGCATGGGCAACCATCGCTGTCTCCAGGCTGCGCCGCCAGTAGAGCCATCCAAAGACCACGCCGCCCAAAAACTGATAGGCATTTGCTTTTTGGTCGTGGCCGGAGTGTGCCTGATCAGGTGTAGCCATTCAAGGCCGAACGCGGCAGAATTGTCCCCACCAAGTGCTTGGTCGGCTTTTTTGGGGGGGCTTGTGGATGGCCACCGACCAGCCCCCAAAGGTGGCCGCAGTCTTCAGCGGCGCCGGTCAGAGGGTCACAGCGGCTGGCAACTGCCGTCGCGCCGGCCACCACAATTGAAGTTTTCCAACGGTTTCCGGACACGTTGTCACAGCGGCTGGCAACTGCCGTCGCGCCGGCCACCGACGGTGCAGTTCACCGTCGAGGGGATGCCCCGCTTCGCGCGCGACGCCGCTGCTCCACCGGGTCCCCTCGCCCTGAGCCTCAGCCTGTAACCGACATCTTCGCCGGGGGCGGGGCGCCCGCCGGGATCTCCTCCCAGAGCCCACAGTGCCGAAGGATCTTCTCAATGACATCGGTCTGGTGCCGCTCGATGAAGCTGATGATCTTCGTCGCAGAGCCGCATTGGGGACAGCAGTTTGGGTCCGCTGCGCAGACCTGTTTGCACGGGAAATATTGAATCAGCCGCTGCACCCCTTCTTGGTCACCCGCCTCCAGCCGCACGCTCTGGTCCACGCTGAACCCGGAGTGCTTCCAGGAGCGCATATTGGCCACGACCTCCTCGGTGATCTTGCCCTCCGCCAGAAGCAGCGCGAAGACCTCCTGTTCCCAGAGCTTGAGGAAGGGCTCGGTCGCGAGCTTGGGCAGCGGCAGGAACGTGCCTTGCGGAAGGAACACTCCTTCGGTCACCAGCGCGTGAATGTGCGGGTGCCAGTGGATGAGCTGACCGAACGTCTGGATGGCGCCGACCATCCCGGGCACGGCGTCGGGCCGTCCGCTGCCGGCGCGGTAGACGGTGATCACCGTACGCGCCGCCGCACGGCACAGATCGCCCAGGAGCCGGCGGTCGAACCGGAAATAGATGCGCAACCGCTTCGGGACCGTGAACACGAACTGCCGGTGTGGCACCTCGGCGCAGACATGCTCGGCCACCCGACCGGCCTTCTCCAGCGCCCGCTTCTGGTGGCAGGGGGGCAGAAACATCGAACCCGGCAGGAGTACGGCACGAAGAACTCCTCGCGGCACTCGGGGCAGCGGACGCGGGCGAAGCCGTCTTTGAGGTCGCCCCATTCCAAGAACTTGCGCACGACCGACCCAATGATGGGCCGCCAGAAGCCATAGCGCTCCTCGTACACCGCCTCGAACTCCGGGTAGAAGCGCTCGACCAATCTGCAGACCGCCGCCGCCCAGGGCCACGGTAT
>CALJWR010000120.1 GCA_937976685.1 uncultured Verrucomicrobiae bacterium | reverse complement strand
CGGTGCCGGTCCAGCGGCCATTTGTCCGGCCCGCCGCGGGGGGACATCCAGTGACCGGCCTGCCGGTTGACACATCGGCCTTGATCCGCTTCGACCTGGATTTCCCCGGCGGCACGCCGGCCGAGTTCATCGCCGCGGTGTCAAAGGCGCGCGGTCGGGCGGTCAACGCCATCATTCCGGAGGCTTACGCGGACACCCAGTTGCCGGCCATGCGCGTGACCGGCGTGAACATTGTCCAGCTCTTCCAGGCGCTGGAAGCGGCCAGCCAGAAAACCATCGCCTACTGGAAGGATCCGTGGCGCCACCCTGGCGCTGGCGAGTTCCAGCAATTCGTCACCAGCTTCGGCTTCCGGACCAAGGAGGCGCCGTCCGACGATGCGATCTGGTATTTCTACAAGGAGGAGCCGGTGACGCCGCCTAAACCGGAGCCCTACCAACCGATACGGGAGGTGAGGTATTTCCAACTCGGTCCGTATCTCGAAGCCTACAAGTTGGAAGACATCACCACCGCCATTGAAACGGGATGGAAAATGTACGGACTTACGCCCCTGCCAGAAATCAAGTTTCATGCCGAGACCAAGCTACTGATTGCCGTGGGTCCGAATTGGGGGCTCGACGTGATCAAACAGGTGCTCCAGCAGCTTCAGGCAACCCCAACCCGGTTAGCCCCCACGCCCGTTGCACCCCCTCCGCCGGCGAAGTAACCTCGCTTCGTGCCCGACGAATGCCTTGCCAGCATGGCGCGAAGCGCCGAATCGCCACTGGTGGCAGAAGCAGCGGCGGCGCCGAGACCCGCCGAGTCCGGCACCGCGGCGCTCACGCGGCGGATGGCGGCGGGCGACGAAGCCGCGTGGCGCGAGTTCCACGACGCCTACTTCGCGCACCTGCGGCGTTACCTGCTCGTGGTCGTGCGCGGCGACGAAGAGGCGGCGAACGAGGCCTTGCAGGCAACCCTGCTTCGCGCCGTGCGGCACATTCGCCGGTTCGACAGCGAACCAGCCTTCTGGAGTTGGTTGACCGTGCTGGCGCGCTGCGCCGCTTCAGACGAACGGCGCAAACGCAGCCGCTACCTCGCCTTCCTCGACCGCTTCCTCGCCATGGCCCCCCGCCCAGAACCGGGCGCGCCGGTGGACGCGGACCAGCGGCTCTCCAAGGCCCTGGCGCGAGCCCTGCAGGCCCTGCCCGCCGAGGAACGCGGCCTGGTCGAGGGCAAGTACTTTGCCGGACAGTCGGTCCACAACCTTGCGGCCGCCGCAGGCGAGACCGACAAGGCGGTCGAGTCACAACTGGGCCGCATTCGCCGCAAATTGAAGGCGGCGATCCTGGAGGAGTTGAAGCATGAATCCTGAATTGCTGGCTTTGCTGGACGACCTGTTCGAGGGTGAGTCAACCACGGGTGCCCGCGAAGCCTTGCGGGAAGCCATGCTGCGAGGCGTCCGGCGCCGGCGCCGGCGCCAGCGCCTCCAAAACATCGCGGCCGCAGTGGCAGTGCTGGCCCTGGCCGTGACTGGCGTATGGTGGGCTGCGTCGGAACGGCACGCGGCACCGGAGGTTTCAGGGCTTGCCCAACCGATCGGCGCCGCCGAGGTGAGACCGACGGTTGTCACGGTGAAGAGTCAGCCAGGCAGTGTGGAGGTCGTGGTCAGCGATCCCGTCAGCGTGAACATGGTGCGGACGGGTGACCTGCCCGCGCGGTGGCGCGAGATTTCGGATGACGAACTGCTGGCCCTGCTTGCCGGCCAGGGCGCGGTCCTGGTCCGCAGTGACGAGGGCGCCTTCGTAGTGGCTGCGGGCCGGCAGGTGGGCCAATCACCCGAGCCGGTGAATTGAGCGGATGAGACGCGCTGGGCTGCCGGCGATTTCGGTCTCGGATTCGCTGTTTGCCGTCGGCACCGCCGCTGGCTGCATCCTCGAATACCGGAGGGGCCGGACGGGCTTTCAAGATGCTTCCTCGCCGGGCCCACGGTCGGAGGAAGCACTTGAGACACCTTCCGCGTGTCCGCAGGCTGTCCGTGGCCCCGCAACTTCGACTCCCGGCTGGTGTTCCAAGTTGCCGTGATTTACCTTCGAGGGATGAAACGGATGGTGATGGCCGTGGTGGGCCTGGCTTTGATCGGCGGGACGGTGTGGAGCGCGGTCCCCTCGGTACCGGGAGCCGCTAAAGACACAGAGGCCGGCCCCGCGGCCTCGGCGACCGGGCCCGGCCTGCAGGACGGGGGTCCGTCCTCGCCCAGGCCGAAGAATCCGTACTCGTCCATTGTGGCGCGGAATCCGTTTGGCCTGAAACCGGAGCCGCCGCCGCCCGAACCGCCCGCACCGGAGCCGCCGCCGGTCTCGCCCAATTCGCTCAAGTTGACCGGCATCACCACCTTGTTGGGCGGTAAACGCGCGATGTTCGTGGTCGAGGAGCCGGGCAAAACCAACCTGGTGTCAGACTTGGTGCGCGAGGGCGACTGGGACACGTACATCACGAACCTTCAGGTGCTGTCCATTGACGAGCGCGCGGGGTCCGTTCGCGTGATGTACGGCGGCAAGGAGCTGGCGCTCAATTTCAAGGAGCACGGCATCAAACCCCCGACCAGTCCGCTCCCCGTGCCCGGAGCACCGGCCCTAGGGGCGCCCGGACGGCCCGGCACCGTTCCGGGGCGGGCGACCACCACCGTGGTGGGAGCGCCGCCCACGTTGCCGCCGGCTTTCAACATGCCCCAACCCGGCGCGGTCCAGCCGGCCGGCGTGGGAGCGACCCCGGGAGCCACCGGGTTGCGACAGGTGCCGTCGCGGCCGAGCCGGCTGGGGGCGCCGTCGGCGATGGTTGAGACCGAAACGCCGCCGGCTTTCTCCCCGGAGCAGCAGATTCTCGCCATGAAGGCGCAGGAGATTATTGCGCGGCAGCAGGGTGTCGCGCTGCCACCGACTCCGCCGGTTCCGGGGCTGGACTTTCCGCCCGCTCCCGGAGTTCAGAACATTTCCGTGCCCCCCGTGCCGGGGCAGTGATGGGCCGTTGGGCACCGGCAAGGACGCTTCAGAAGTTCGTTTCCACCATCGGCCGGAAGGTGAGTTCATGCACCACCACGTCCTCGGGCGCGGTGACGCACTCGACGATCATCCGCGCTGCGGACTCGGGGCGCAGGTAGTCCGGCCGCGCGGTGGCGCGGAACGAAGTGTTCACGCCGCCCGGATAGACGCCGGTCACTTTCACGCCCACCACGCGCGCCTCCTTGATCAGGCAGCCGGTGAAGCCGTGTAGCGCGTGCTTCATGGCCGTGTACACCGAGTAGTTCTCCAACCGCGTGTGAACCACGCTGCTGATCACGTTGACGATGTGCCCGGAGCGGCGCGGGGCCATATCCCGCAAGGCCTCCCGGGCAAGGAGCATCGGCGCGCGAAGGTTGACGGCGTAGGAGGCGTCGAGCTCCTCGGCGGTGACCTCGATCAGGGGCGTCTTGGCACGGTTGAAGCCGGCATTGTTGATGAGTCCATCCCCCCGGCCCAAGGCGGCACGGGCGGCGGCGAAAAGTTGGACCGGCGCTTCGGGCGACGTCAGATCCGTGGCCAGTCCGTCACAACCCAGTTCCTGTCGGACGGCGGCGAGCAGGTTGGTATCCCGGCCGGTAACGAAGACGGTGAAGTGGGCCGCGCTCAGTTGGCGCGCGACTTCGCGCCCGATCCCGCGCGTGGCGCCCGTGACCAGCGCCGTGCGGGTTGTTGGTGTGGTCGTCATGGCGACCAAACCTACGCGGGGCGGCGCAGTCGGCTCAAGCGCGGGTCAAAGTGGGAAGTCGGGAGCGGGACCTGCCGTGCGGTCTGGCCTGGCGACCGTCCGTGGTTCGGCGGCGCCATGCGAGGTGTGGTTCGCCGCTGGGAGCGGTTGGCGCTCAGGAAACCGACCGAAACTCGCGGAGGGCGTTTTGGATGAGCACGTACTCGCTGACGTTCTCCATCGTCAGCAGGCCCACCAGGCGGCCGTTCGCGACGACAGGAATCACCGGCACCTCCAAGGCTTTGCCCCGTGCGATGGAATCCTCCAGCGAGTCGTCAGGGCTGAGCACCGGGAGGTCGCGTTTCATCACCTGACTGACAGCGGTGGCCGGGCTGCCTTTGGCCAGGGCCGCCACCAAGTCGGCCCGGGTGAGGACGCCCACCAGGCGACCGTCATCCACCACGGGGAAGTCGGCCTGGGAGCCGGAAAGCACCAAGTCCACGGCCCGGGCGAGGCTGTCGTTGGGGCCGAGGGAGCGGAAGTCCGTCATCATGGCCCGCTCAACGGACACCCCCGCCAGGGAACTGCGCATTTGCGCCATGCTGGCCTCCTGACCGGCCCCGATCCACACGAACAGCGCGATCAAGATCAGCAGCGGATTGATGAACAGCCCGATGAACCCGAAGATCAGCGCGATGCCCTGGCCGAGGACGGCGGCGATGTTCGTGGCACGCGCGTAGTCCATGCGCAGGGCGAGGAACGCCCGGAGCACGCGGCCGCCGTCCATTGGAAATGCGGGCAGGAGGTTGAAGATGATCAGGATGAGGTTGGCGGCGAGGAGGCGTTCGGCGAAGTGCCCCTGGGTGGGGCTGAGTTGGCCGACCGAATGCCAGTGCTGGCCCACGGTCAGCCAGACGGCGAGCAGCACGGCGATCACGACGTTCACCGCCGGACCGGCCACGGCAATCCACAGCTCCTTGATCGGCTCCTTCGGCAGGCTTTCCAGGCGCGCCACGCCACCAATCGGCAGCAGCGTGATGTCCTTGGTCTTGATGCCGTAGCGTCGCGCCGTCAGGGCATGACCGTACTCGTGCAGGACGACGCACAGGAACAGGGCGAGGAAGAAGAGCAGGCCGTCCACAACGCTGGCGAGGTTCCGGGTGGCGAACCAGTTGGCCAGCCCCAGAAAGCCGAGGATCATCAGGAACGTGACGTGAACATACACGTCAATGCCGGCGAAGCGGCCCACGCGCAACGACCATTTCATAACTCACTCCGCTCCCGATGGTTTCACGGCGGTTCTTGCCGCGCAATTCCAAGTCCGGTCCTGGCCACGAGATCTCCCCGGCCGTCCCGGGGTGCGGATCACCCCTGCGGCAAAGCGGCCCATTCTGCGATCAAGGCAGCCACTGTGACAACGATCATCAGGCCGGCGGGCATGGACCTCTTCGTCTTCGCCAGGCGGGCGGCGAAAACGGCGATCAGCAAAACCTGCACCGCCATCGCGGCGTAGAGGCCGTTCCGCCCCAGCGCAAAGACACAGAGGGCGATGACCGCCGCAGCAACCAGGGAGGAGATCAGCGACACCTTGCTGCCGGCCTTCAAGTACCCCATCAGTCCGCCCGCGACGAGCAGCGCGAGATAGATTCCGAAAATCACGAACATTCCGGGGAAAGTGGTCGAGACCGGGCTGGTTGCCAAGCGCCTTCCCGTCCGCCGTCAGAATTCGTACTCGAAACCGGCGAAGACGGTGTGGGCCAAGTAGCGATCCGCCGGGTCGTTGCCCTCGGATTGTTCTCGTTCGAACTCCGCAAAGGCGCGCAGCCGCTTGACGAATTCCCACTGGGCGCGCGCGCCGGCGACCAGGGTGTTCTTATGCCGGAGCTCCGGATTGTCGAAATTCGTCGTCTGCACGTCGTAATCGTACCGGTTCAGCCGGAGGCTGGCCTGGACTTCCCAGCGGTCGCGGACGTAGCGCACCTGGGCGCTGCCGAGCAGCCGCGTGTAGTCGTAGTAGCCGGCGCCGCTGTCGCGATTGAACTCGGCGCCCGCCCGAAGTGCCGTCCGCCACCGGCCCGCGGTATCCCACTTCTGCCGCCACCCTCCCTCGAGCCGGTGGTACTGGTAGGTAAGACGACTTCCGGGAATCGCACCTCCGGTCGCGGTGGTTTCATTGCGTGTCTCGTAGGGCCGCCGGTCGAACTCGTACCACGTCTCAAAGGCGGCGCGCCAGGGCGTCTCGTGGCGCAGCGTCAGCCGACCTCCGAAGTCCTGGTGACTATCCAGTGGTTGTTCGTAGAACTGCCATCCGGCCAGTCCCTCCAAAACAATGGAGGTGCCGGCCCCAAACTGACGCGTCACGTTGGGCCGTGCAGTGACGTTGTGGCCGACCGCCTTCACGATGCCCAACTCGGGATCTTCAGTCGTGGACGCATCGAAGACCTGGTCGAAATGGAAATACTGGGCGCCCGCGCCCGCCTTCCAACCGGCCCCGAGGGCCTGCTTGAACTCGAAGCTGGCGAAGACGCTCTGCTCCTTTTCGGCTTCGGGCGTTTCGAGGTATCGCCGGAAGTCGCCGGTGACCATCGCGCTGAACTCCGTGCCACCGACCGGGAGGCGGAAGACAAACAAGTCCAAGCCGGCGAGCAGGAAGCTGCTCGCATCCGGGGCGGCTGCGCTTAGCAAGACATTGTCCTTGTAGCCGGCGCCGCCGCGTACGTTGAAGGTGGCATCCCAAACCGGCAGCCGCGGAAACACGTCAACCGGCGAGGCCGCAGCCGGTTCCTCCGACCCGGCCCCGGTCGTCGCAGCCAGTCCCACTGCCAGTCCCAGGGAGCGCAACATAAACAAGTCAGGCGGCCCTCGCGGACCGCCTGACTCTACCCTTTGACCACCAACTTAACCACCCAACTGCGCCAGCCCCGCTGGCTTTGTCCCTTGCCTCAGTACCCCACTCAGCGCCCCTTGCGCTCGCGTTCTCGCTCTTTCGCCGCGTCCAGCAGACGTTGCCTTTCTTCGCGGAACTTCTCCCGCAACTCCTGCAGGCGC
>CALJWR010000119.1 GCA_937976685.1 uncultured Verrucomicrobiae bacterium | reverse complement strand
GCCGTGGGCGGAGGCTTTGGAGGCGGGGCGGAATTCGATATCGAGGCGTTGGGGACGGAGCGAATAGGGTTTACTCACGCCCCAGTAGAGCGGCCCCTTGGCAAAAGGTTCACCCAAAAGTGAAACTCTCACCACCGCGCTAATGATTCAGGATTGGGGTGGTTTGCCGCCAGCAACCCAAGCCCCAAGGGCACGGGGAAATTCTCGTGGCCGCACTGTTCCGAGTCTTTGTCGCCGCGCTCAAAAGGGCGTGAAGGGCGGGGCGGGAGTAACGGTGAGCCAGCCGTTGTCTGGGGTCGGTCAGCCGATTCATCTGCTGGCTGGGACACCGGTTCTCAAGCTGAAGCCAGCCCGGCCGCCTCCAGCGCCAGAAGGTATGAACCGGCACCAAACCCACAGATCACGCCCCGACAGACGGGTGCCACCAGCGACCGGTGACGAAACTCCTCGCGGGCATGGATGTTCGAGAGATGAATCTCGATGGCTGGCACCGCGGCGGCGACGATGGCGTCGCGCAGCGCCACGCTGGTATGCGTGTAGGCGGCGGCATTGAGCACCAGCACGTCCGCCTTGCCCCGGGCCTGCTGAATCCAGTCCACCAACTCCCCCTCGTGATTCGATTGCCGGAAATCCACCTCGATGCCCCGCGCCGCGGCCCGCGCCCGAACCTCGCGCTCGATGTCGGCTAACGTCTGGCGGCCGTAAACCTCCGGCTCGCGCGTGCCCAGCAAGTTGAGGTTCGGACCGTTCAGAAACAGGACTTTCATGAACGGTGACGCTAGCCGGGGGCGCCGGAAGTGTCGAAGCGATTCTCCTGGCGGCGGCAGTCGAGTGCCCGTTTCAGCCGGGACGAGCAACGTTGTCACGCCCGTCCACTGCTCCCGGTCAACCGGCGTCATCCGGCCACGAGGCAACGCGGTGCCAACGGATTGCTCCCTAGTTTGGTCCGGCGGAAGGTCGGCCGGTTCTTTGAGTTTCATTCATCGGGTGCAGAAGGCGGGAAGGTTTGCAGGGCGGCGGTTCGCCGCTACTTTCGGCGGTCATGAACTTCACCAAACCGCGATTCCGAACGGTTCTTCGCCCGCTGGCGCTGACGGGGGTCAGCCTTTTCGCGGGTCTGGCCGTCGCTCAAGGGGCGACCAGCAACTGGCCGCACTGGCGCGGGCCGTTCTTCAACGGCTCAACGACGGAGACCAATCTGCCCGCAACCTTTTCGAAGACGGAAAACGTCCGCTGGGCCGCGGCGATGCCCGGTCCGGCGGCGTCCACGCCGGTGGTCTGGAACGAACTTGTCTTCGTGTCCTCGACCGACCCGGCGGGCGGCCATTTGCTGGCCTTGGCCCTGGATCGGCGCACGGGGCGGGAAGTCTGGCGGCGGGTGACCGGCGACCGCATCGCACGAGACCACTTGAGCAACTTCGCCTCGCCCTCGCCCGCCGCCGACGCCGAGCGGGTGATATTCTTCTACGGCTCGGGCGAATTGGTAGCCTTCAATCACGCCGGCCAGAAGCTGTGGGAGCGCAACCTTTGCGCGGACTTTGGCGAGTTCGCCTTTCTGTGGACCTTCGCCGCCAGTCCGCTGCTCCTCGAGAACCAGCTCATCATCCAGGTCCTCCAGCGGGACGTCCCGGTCAGCGGCCGTGGCCGCGCGGGCGGCCCGATTGAGTCGTACCTGCTTTCGGTCGACCCGCGGACCGGCCAGGACCTTTGGCGAGTGACGCGCCCGTCTGACGCGGTGGCCGAGTCGCGCGAGGCCTTTACCAGTCCCGTGGCCTTCACGCACGAAGGCCGACGGGAAATCCTCGTAGTCGGCGGCGATTGCCTGACCGGCCATGACCCTGCCACGGGCCGGGAACTGTGGCGTTGGGGTACGTGGAACCCGACACGGATCGGCCACTGGCGGCTGGTGCCGTCCCCGGTGGCCGGCGGGGGCGTCATCCTGGCCTGCGGTCCGAAATCCGCGCCGATCTTCGCCATCAAGGCCGGCGGTCACGGTTTGCTCGACGACTCCCACATCGTGTGGAGCAGCCGCGACGAACGCGATGTCACCACGGACGTGCCGACGCCGCTGTTCTACCAGGGCGACTTCTTCGTGCTCAGCGACCTCAAGAAGACGCTCGCCCGCGTGGATCCCGCCTCGGGCAAGGTGAGGTGGCAGGTGGCGACTCCCGGCAACGCCAAGTATGAGGCCTCACCCACCGGCGCGGATGGCCGGATCTTTCTCCAAAACTTCCGCGGTGACGTGGTGGTGGTGAACGCCGCCGACGGCGGCATTGCCCATCAGACCCAGATGGGCGAGCCGGGCGATGACCGGACCCGCTCAACAATCGTTGCCGCGCACGGCGCTCTGTTCATCCGCACGAACCAGAAGCTCTATTGCATCGGGCAGGCGGACTGAGCACGCTTCGCGGGTCGCGCCCATGAAAGCCGCCTACATCAACGAACCCGGCCCGCCCGAGGTCATCATCTACGGCGACCTGCCGGAGCCCAAACCCTCGGGTTCAAAGGTGCTCGTGCGGGTAAAAGCCGTGTCGGTGAACCCCATTGACACCTACCTCCGCAGCGGTACCGTGAAGATGGACCTGCCCAAACCGTTCATCGTCGGCTGTGACCTCGCCGGCGTAGTCGAAGCGGTGGGACCGGATGTGACGCGGTTCGAAGCGGGTGACCGCGTGTGGGGCAGCAATCAAGGTTTGCTCGGCCGGCAGGGCACTTTTGCGGAGTACGCCTGCGTGGACGAGTGCTGGCTTTACCCCACTCCTCCCAAGGTCAAGGACGAACAGGCGGCGGCCATTGCGCTGGTGGGAATCACAGCGCATCTGGGTCTGGTCACGCACGCCCAGCTTCAGCAGCGTGAAACCATCCTCATCCACGGGGCCAGCGGCGGGGTGGGCTCCACCGTGCTCCAGATCGCCAAAATCCTTGGCGCTCGGGTCATCGCGACCGTCGGGGGACGTGACCGCGTTGAGGCGGCCCTGAACCTCGGTGCGGACCACGTGATTGACTACACCGCCCAATCCCTCGAAACGAGCTTGCGAAAAATCGCCCCTGGTGGGGTGAACGTCTGGTGGGAGACCAGCCGCGACCCGGATTTCGACCGCGTGGTGGCGGGGCTGGCCCCACGCGGCCGCATGATTCTCATGGCCGGTCGCTCCGCCCGGCCGCCTTTTCCGGTCGGGCCGTTTTACGTCAAGGGCTGTTCGATCCACGGCTTCGTGATGTTCAGCGCCCATCCGGACGAACAGCGGGACGCCGCGGACGACCTGGCCGACTGGCTGGCCAGCGGGCGGCTCAAGCCGCGAATTGATCGCATCATGCCGCTCGCGGACACGGCCATCGCTCATCGCATGCAGGAAGAGCACACGATCGGCAAGTCCGGCAAGGTGGCGGGCAAAATCGTGCTCTGCCCGTGACGCGCCGCCCATTTCCGGTCCTAGCGGCCCGGGAGCCCGCCCCGCTTTGACGTGCGCCCTTGTTTGATGTTTGCCCCGCTGCACACGATTCGGAAGCTGGCCGAGTTCGTGAAGTTTTCCCACACGGTCTTCGCGCTGCCCTTCGCCCTGGCCGCGATGGCGCTGGCCGCCCGGGACAACCGCGGCTGGCCAGGCTGGCGGACTTTCCTGCTCATCTTGCTCGCGATGGTCGGGGCGCGCACGTGCGCGATGGCTTTCAACCGCATCGTGGATCGCAAGTTCGACGCGGCGAATCCGCGCACAGCACTCCGGCATCTGGCCACCGGGGAGATTCCGCTGGCGGGCGCGTGGGCGTTGTGCGGGGCGGGCGCGGCGGCGCTGGTGATCGCCGCCTGGTTGTTGAACCCGGTGTGCTTCTACCTTTCGCCCGTGGCGTTGTTTGCGGTGTGTTTCTACTCGCTGACGAAACGCTTCACGGACTTCACGCACTTTTTCCTGGGCGCGGCGCTGGCCCTGGCGCCCCTCGGCGCGTGGTTGGCGGTCACGGGCGGGCTTGAGTTCTTCCCGACGCGGGACGGCGCGCTGTCGCTCAAGCACAGTGCGTTTGTGCCGCTACTGCTGGCACTGGCCGTTGTCTTCTGGCTGGTGGGATTCGACATCATTTACGCGATCCAAGACTACGAGTTCGATCGGCGCCAGGGTCTGCATTCGCTGGTGGTGCGCTGGGGGGTGAAAAACGCGTTGCAGGCGGCGTTTCTCGCGCACGTGTTTATGTGGCTGCTACTGGCACTCCTGGGAGTAATCGCCCGGTTCTGGGCACCCTACCTGGTGGGGCTGCTGCTGATCTTGGGTTGCCTGCTCGTGGAGCACTGGCTGGCCCGCAAGCGCAGCCTCAAGTGGGTCAACACCGCCTTCTTCCGCATGAACGCGCTGATCAGCGCGATCTTCCTCGTAATCGTCGTCGCGGAAGTCGTCTTCCCCCGGTTCATGATCCAAACCCGATGACGCGCTCGCGCCGACGCCCGCCCCGCGCCGCCTAGTCCGCAAAGTCCGTGGTGTCTTCCCCGCGGTCGCAGAGCAGATCAAATCGTCCCCTGGCCCAACCGCGCCCATACGCGGCCGTCAACGCCAGACCACTCGTGACGGCCACCAGCCAGGCGATGCCCACGCCGACGAGCGTCTCGGCCACGAACATGGCAGCGCCGGCGCCCAACAGCACGGGAATCAACGGCACCAGCAGAAAGACACGGCCAGCGCGGAGGCGTTGCGTATCGTTCGTGGCCTCCGCAAAACGAAAGGTCGCCACCAGCGGCTGCAGCCCCAGCCACAGGAGCGCGACCTTGAGCCCGACGCTCAGGCCCGCGCCCACTGACCCGCTCAGTCGCCACGAGGCGGCGGCCGCCAGCGCCAGGCCGAAGGGCACCGCCGCGAGCACCCGGACGATGTTCGCCTTGAACACCACTCGAAGCGCCTCCCAAAAACCGATCGGATACAGGCCGTACATCGGCGAGAACTGGCCGCCGGCGGGTCGCTTCGAAAGACCCCGCCAATTTCCGCCCAGCACCGGCGCCCCGACCACCAGCGGCA
>CALJWR010000118.1 GCA_937976685.1 uncultured Verrucomicrobiae bacterium | reverse complement strand
CATCCATCTGACCTGCCCGGACCCCGGAAAACTCATCCAGCGGCTCCAACGCCGCGCCATCCACGAAAACCGGCTGGACGACGCCAACCTCGAGGTGATCCGCAAACGCTTTCTCACCTACGAGAGCGAATCCAAACCCGTCCTCGACTTTTACGGACCGGGCAAGGTTCGCGTCATTGACGCCACGAAGACACCGATCGAGGTCTTGCAGGATATCCTGGCGGTCATCGTCAAGATGCCCTGAGCGCATCGCGTTCCCACCCGCCCTTTCGCCCGGTCATGGCTGATTCCGCGCGACTCCGGCTGGCGTTTTTTGGGTCGGCCGGGCTGGCGGTGGTCAGCCTGCGGGCACTGGCAGCGCGGAAAGATGTTGACCTTGTCGCCGTGGTCTCGCAGCCGGACAAGCCGCGCGGCCGGGAGCTGCGGCACCAGCCCACGCCCGTCAGTGCGGCGGCGCGCGAACTCGGCCTTCCTCTCCACACCCCGGCGCGGTGTCGCGACGCCGCCTTTTTGGAGCAGGTGGCGGCCTGGCAGCTTGATCTCGCGGTCGTCGTTGCCTACGGCCAGATCCTGCCGTCGGCGCTGCTGGCTCTCCCTCGCCACGGCTTCATCAACGTCCACGCCTCCCTGCTGCCCAAATACCGGGGTGCGGCGCCCATCCAATGGGCCATCCTGAATGGCGACGCGGAGACGGGCGTGACGATCATGAAGGTGGACGCCGGTCTGGACACGGGCGACATGCTGCTCAAAGCCACCACCTCGATCGCCCCCGAAGACGACGCGCTGACGCTGCACGACCGCTTGGCGCAAATGGGCGCGGCACTCCTCCTTCGCGCGATTCCGGATTATGTCGCCGGCCGGCTGGTGCCCGAACCGCAGCCCGCAGAGGGCGCGACCTACGCCCGTAAGATTACCAAGGCGGACGGCCAGCTTGACTGGAACCTTCCCGCCCGCGACCTCTGGAATCGCGTGCGCGCGCTGATCCCCTGGCCCGGCACCTTCACCTTTCTCCCCGCCGAACCGAGGCCGTGGTTGCTGAAAGTCTGGCGGGCCGAACCCGTGGCTGACACGGGGGTGGCTGGGGATGTTCCGGGCGAAATCCTGCGCGCGGACAAGCATGGGTTGGTGGTGCGCTGCGGTGAGGGCGCGTTGCGCCTGCTTGAACTTCAACGGGAGGGGGGCCGCCGGGTTTCCGCGGCGGAGTTCCTCGCCGGACACCCTTTGCCCGCCGGTCTGCGGTTGGGTTGACCATCGGCGGGAACTGCAGGCCGAACGGTCGCGAGTCGGCGGTCCGGCCCCCGGGTTCGGCAGCCGCGGGAGCCGTCCGCCCGCCTTTCCGGCTGGCCAGTCCTCGCGGGGCCGCCTTAACTTGCCGCGGTCAGCGCCGCGCGGCTATGAATCACACCACCCGCTACCTGCAGTCCCTGGCCGATCCGGCCGCCATCGAGGTGGCGCGGCTCGTGAACAGCCTCATCCTGGACGCGACCGAGGCCGGCGCCAGCGACATCCACATCGAGCCTTGGGAGAGCACTATCGTGGTGCGCGTGCGACTGGGCGGCGTGTTGCAGGAACTGGTCCACCTGCCGCTCGACCTCATCGAGAAGATCGCCGCCCGCATCAAGGTGATGGCCAACCTCGTCTCCTATCTCACGGACCTGCCGCAGGACGGCCACGTGGCGGCCTCGCCCGAATTCGGCAACGTGGAGCTGCGAATCTCGGTTTTCCCCACCTCGCGCGGCGAAAAAATCGTCATCCGCATCTTCGACACGCGGAACCGCAGCTTCAACATCGCCGATCTCGGCTTCGAGGAGGACACGTTGCACCATCTGGTCCGCCTGTTGTCGCGGCCGAACGGGCTGATCCTTTTCACCGGCCCGACCGGCTCGGGGAAGACCACGGCGATTTACGCGGCGCTCACGCACCTCGTCACCCAGCACGGGCCGACCATCAGCATCAGCACGGTCGAGGACCCGGTGGAGTTCAACCTGCCGATGGTCAGCCAGGCGCAGATCAACCTCGCCAAGGAGTTCACCTATGCCAAGGCGCTGCGCTCGCTCATGCGGCAGGACCCGCAGGTCATCATGATCGGCGAGATTCGCGACGCCGAGACGGCCTCGATCGCCGTGCAGGCGGGTCTGACGGGCCACCTGGTCATCAGCACCGTCCACGCGGGCAGCACGGCGGGCATCTTCGCCCGGCTGATCCACATGGACATCGAGCCGTTCCTGCTGGCGTCGGCGGTGGCGGGCGTTTTGGGGCTGCGGCTGATCCGCAACGTCTGCCCGCACTGCGCCGAGCCGTATCAACCGGAGGCGTCGTTGCTCAAGTACATCCCGGCGGACGCGCTGGGCAGCGCGCAACTGCGCCGCGGGCGCGGCTGCGAGCAGTGTCTGGGCACCGGCTATTTCGGCCGCTCGGCCCTCACGGAAATCCTGGTGATGGACGACGCCATGCGCGACGCGGTGATGCAAAAGCTTCCCACGCGTGCCCTGCAACAAACCGCCATTGAACGCGGCATGAACACCCTCTGGCAAAA
Organism: uncultured Verrucomicrobiae bacterium; assembly: GCA_937976685.1. Classification (GTDB taxonomy): domain Bacteria; phylum Verrucomicrobiota; class Verrucomicrobiia; order Limisphaerales; family J093; genus JADJWF01. Next base: position 27,226 of record CALJWR010000118.1, on the reverse strand, counting down.
CGGCCTGCGCCGTGTCCTCAAGGGCGAGACCACCATTGACGAAATCCTGCGCGTGCTGGCAGCGGACGCGTTCTGACCTCGGAGCATGATCGGTTGCGGCATCCTCGGCGCCCTGGCGACGATCAGCTTCGGGCTCACCCTCTGGCAGTGGATCGAGGCCCGCCGTTTTCCGCTGCACCAGCGCCCACCAACGGCGCCAAGATCACTGCCCGGACTCTCGGTCCTCAAGCCACTCAAAGGGGCGGACGAGGAGACGGAAGGCTGCCTGCGAAGCTGGTTGGCCCAGGACTACGAGGGCCCCCTACAATTCCTCTTCGGCGTCACCAGCCCGGAGGATCCCGCAGCGGCGGTCATCGAGCGGTTGCTCCGCGAGTTCCCTAACCGCAACGCCCGGTTGGTCGTCTGCCCGCAACGACTCGGCGTGAACGCCAAGGTGTCCAAGCTCGCCCAGCTCGAGCCGCTGGCGGACCAGGACTTCATCGTGGTCAGCGACGCCGATGTCCGCGTGCCGCCCGATTTCCTGACCCACCTGATGACCGAGTTCGCCTGCCCGGGTGTGGCGTTGGTCAATCCCTTTTACGCGGCAGCCACGCCGCACAACGCCGCGATGCGCTGGGAAGCCGTGGCGGTGAACGCCGACTTCTGGAGCAGCGTGCTGATGTCGCGCCGTCTGGCTCCGATGCGGTTCGCGCTCGGCGCGGTCATGGCGTTACGCCGCGCGGACCTCGAGGCCATCGGCGGCTTCGCGGCGCTGGCGAATCACCTGGCCGACGACTACGAACTCGGCCGCCGCTTGACCGCGCGCGGCGGGGAGGTGGCGCTTTGTCCGACGGTGGTCGAGTGCCGCGAGGCACCGCAGTCGTGGGCGGCGGTCTGGCGGCATCAACTGCGCTGGTCGCGCACCATTCGCGTTTGTCAGCCGGCCGCGTACGCCGCGAGCATCATCAGTAACGCCACCCTCTGGCCGCTCCTCTGGCTTGCCGCCTGTCCGAGGCTCGTCTCAGTGTCTGCGCTCGGCGTCTGCTGGCTGGCGCGACTGGCAACGGCCTTGGACAACCAGCGTCGGTTGACGCGGTCGCGTTCCCACTGGCGCTGGTTCTGGCTGCCGCCCGTGAAAGACCTGCTGCAAGTCGCCCTCTGGGTGCTGGCCTTCACCGGTCACACGGTCGAGTGGCGGGGGGAACGGTATCGCGTGCGCCGGAACGGCGAGCTGGCGCTGTTGCCGCGTTGACGGCTCGCGATCAGGCGACCTGGGCGGGTAGTCTTTCCGCCGTGGCCAAACACACGGTCACGGGTTCTCCGTGAGTCAGCCCCGACAGGAGCGTTGCCGGCAATGAGGCAGCGCCGGCGTCCTCGCCAGGAGTTGGGGGATCCGTCCCGGCGCCCAAACGCGCACCGCACCGGCACGGGCTGCGCCCCGAGGAAGTTGGATTCGCTCCCGCCCCGGCTCCTACTTCCCGATGCAGAACTGGCGGAAGATCGAGTCGAGCAGGTCTTCGGTCGCAGTCTGCCCCACGATTTCGCCAACAGCATTGACGGCCGTGCGCAGGTCCAAGGCCACCAGATCAAGCGGCACGCCGGCACGCAGGGCCTGCCGCGCGGGCTCGAGCGCGGCGGCGGCCCGTCGCAGGGCGTCCTCGTGACGCGCATTGATCGTGACCTGATCCGTGCCCACGTGAAGCTGCCCCGTCCAGAGCAAATCGCGGAAACGGTCTTTCAGCGGCTCGATGCCCGCGCCCGTCAGGCACGAGACCCGGATCGTGTCGGCGGGCAGAGCGTCGGCCGGGAAAGCCAGCGGGAGGTCGCACTTGTTCAGCACCACGATGCGTTTGCGCGAGGCCAATCCCGCGAGATCGCGTTGGTCGGCCGCGGCGAGCGGCGCTGAGGCGTCAAGGACATGAACGATCAACTCCGCCTGGTCGAGGGCCGCGCGACTGCGGCGCATGCCTTCGCGCTCCAGCTCGTCGTCGCTTTCGCGCAACCCGGCGGTGTCAATGAACACGATCGGCAGGCCGCGAATGTTGGCCGATTCCTCGATCGTGTCGCGGGTGGTGCCGGGAAGCGGGGAGACGATGGCCCGGTCACGGCCGAGGAGCTGGTTCAGCAGGCTCGACTTGCCGACGTTCGGCCGGCCGACGATGGCCGCGCGGACGCCACGCCGGAGGAGTTGGCCTTCGGGCGCGGTGAGCAGCAGCTTCCGAATCACCTCCTGCGCGTCGTCCAGGTGCTCCAGCAAACGCGCCTCCGTCTCGGGGGCGATGTCTTCGTCCGGAAAATCGAGTTGTGCCTCCACGTGGGCGAGGACGTGCATGAGCTGGTCGCGGAGGGCGCGAACGCGCTGGGACAGCGCGCCCGCGAGCTGCTCGTGTGCCGCGCGGAGCGCCAATTCCGTGCGGGAGTGAATCAGGTCGGCCACCGCTTCGGCTTGGGCAAGATCCAGGCGGCCGTTGAGGAAGGCGCGCTTGGTGAACTCGCCCGGCTCGGCCGTCCGCGCGCCGGCGGCGAGCACGGCGTCCAGCACCAGCTTGGCCGGGAGGAGACCGCCGTGGCAGGAGATCTCGACCACATCCTCGCGCGTGTACGTGCGCGGCGCCCGCATCACCGCGAGGAGCACTTCGTCCACCACCCGGCCGGCGAGGGTGATGCGGCCGAGGTGCAGCGTGTGGGAAGCGGCGGCGCTCGGCTTCGGGGCCTGGCGGCCGCTGGGCGCAAAGCAGGTGTCCGCGATGGCCAAAGCCCGCGGACCGGACAGGCGTACCACGGCCAGCCCTCCTTCGCCCAAGGGCGTCGAAATCGCGGCGATCGTATCGTTCGGATTCATCGGAGCGCGTGCCCGTGCATGAACGCGGCGTGTCCTGCGGCAGGCCAATTTACCAGACAGGCGCGCGACCGTGGTCAGACCGGCGGCTTGGCGTTCAGCCGGAGGTTGAACGATTCGGCGCGAATGATCCGCCGCTTGTGGAAGCCCCGCGCGATCGGCTCCGAACCGTCATGCGCCTCAATGTGAAAGGAGATCACTGGACCGTCGGTCTGGACGACCCGCGCCATGCAGGTCACCGTCATGCCGACCGGTGTCGGCGCCAGGTGTTGAACCTCGAGGTCCACGCCGACGGAAATCTCTCCGGCGGCGAGGCCGGGCTTGATCGCCTCAATCCCGGCGTGTTCCAGAAACCAGACCAGCGACGGCGTGCTGAGGACCGGGGGCAGACCGGGCTGCGCGAAATCAATCGTGTGCCGCGGCTCAACGACGAACTGCACCTTGCCCACCGCCCCGATGGCAATCTTGGCATTCACCAGCGCGAGGTTCGTCCAAACGCGTTCCGTTGCCAACCGCAACCTCCACCGGCGGTTGCGCGAGGCGCGTTTAGCCAATACGGTGAGCTTGTGTCACGACCATCCAGCTACCCGTCCCGGCCGCCAGCGGCTCCAGCCCTGCCGCCGACCCCCGCTGCGTCGCGCGACGCCGAGAGCGCTGCGGACGGGCACGGCTTTTCGGAGCGCGAGGCGTGGCGGCACGTGTGCGCCGGGTGGTGTCCGTTGTTCGCCGGCTTTCGCGAACGGGGCTTCAGCGTCGAGTGGCATGACTTCGAGTGCCCGTTTCGGCTCGATTGGGCCCGCAGTTTTCATCCACGCAGCCTCGAAATCTGTTTGAACCTCGCCGGAACCGGCTGGCTCGGCGGCGGGCCCGATCCCGTTGAGGTTCGGTCGCGCAGTGCGGTGTACTACTACCGGGGCGTCCAGCCGCTGCCGGCGTGGCGGGCGGCCGGCGAGCGACACCAGTTTCTCACGATCGAGTTGTCGCGCGAGTTCGTGGAAAACCGCGTCGCGGCTCACAGCGCCACCGCCGTCCCCGCGTTGCAACGACTGCTGAGCGGCGCAGCGGAGAAGAGCGCCGTGGCCGATGTTACGGAGCTTTCTCCCGAAGCCGAGCGGCTGGTGTGGGCGCTGCGGCAACCTCCCGTGCGGCAGGGCGCGCGGCCGCTGTGGTTCGAAGGCAAGGTGCTCGAAGTGATCGCCCATCACCTCTTCGGGCCGGCCGCAGACGACGAGCTTTTCTGCGACCGGCAGAAGCGCGTGGCCCGTGAGCGCGTTCAGCGAGTCATCGCCGTGCTGGAGGCCAACCTGGCCGAGGCGCCGGACCTCGAGAGCCTCGCTCGGCAGGTCGGCTGCAGCCCGTACCATCTCAGCCGGACGTTTTCCGCCGAGACGGGGCTGACCATCCCGCAATTCCTGCGGCAACGGCGGCTGGAGCGCGCAGGCGAGTTGCTCCGGTCTGGCCGGCGGAATGTCACGGAGGCGGCCTTGGAGGTCGGCTACTCGAGCCTGAGCCATTTCAGCCAGGCGTTCCGTGAGCACTTCGGCTGTTGCCCGGGGTTGTACCCGCTCGCCCTCCCCGGGCAGGGCCTTGCCCTCAAATCCGCTCCCGGGGCCCTGCCCGCCAACGTGCCGCTCCCAATGGGACTTCCCGCGAAAACGGTGGGGAAAAACCGGCCGGATTGTTAAAAGTCGCCCGTGACGAAACCAAACGCACTCGCCCCTGCCCGGGGACTTCCGCGAGCCCTCCGCCGCTACCTGTTTGCGACCGCCGCCATCTCGGGCGCGGCGATCATGATCGTCGAAATCCTTGGCGCGAAAATGCTCGCCCCGTACATGGGCACGTCGCACTTCGTCTGGACAGCGCAGATTGCGGTGACGTTGGTCGCGCTTTCCCTGGGTTACGCGGCTGGCGGCTGGCTGGTGGACCGATCGCCGCGGCTGCGTTGGATGTATCTGGCGATTCTTGCCGCGGCCCTCGCGCTTTGTGTGGGCGTCTTGACCGTTGAATCGGTCGCTTACGCCTGTCTCCGCTTCAAACTGGCGGTCGGGTCTTTGCTGGCCTCCGCGGCGTTGTTCTTCGTGCCGCTGTCGCTGCTGGCGATGGTCGGGCCGTTCTTCGCCCGAATGCTGACGGCATCGGTCGAAAAGGTCGGCTCGAATGTGGGCCGGTTGACGGCCATCAGCACGCTAGGCAGCGTGATGGGCACCGTCCTGATTGGCTACGTGCTGCTGCCGTACCTGCCGAATTCGACGACGATGTTTCTCGTGGCCGCGCTGCTCGTGTTGGTGGTGGTCGCGTACTTTGCCGCGTGGGATCGGGGCGCAACACCGCCGGCGGTGCTGGGCGGGATGTTGACGCTGGGGCTGGGACTGCTCGCGGCCGCGAAACCCTTGCTCGCCCAGCCGCCCGGCTACACGGAGGTCTATCGCCGCAACTCGGACTTCGGGCTGTTGCAGGTGGTGGACCACGCGGGCACCGGTCGGCGCTTTTATCTGAACGACCTGCTCACGCAGAACACCTATGAGCCCGCCTCCGGCCGCAGCGCGTCCCTGTTCACGCACCTGTTGCACGGGTTGGCCCGGATCTACACCCCGGAGATCCGGGACGCCCTGTGCATTGGCATGGGCGTGGGCATCGTGCCGATGCAACTCGCTCGCGCCAGCGTGCGCGTGGAAGTGGTCGAGATCAACGAGGCCGTGGTCCCGATTGCCCGTCGGTTTTTCGATTTCGAGCCGGAGCGCGTCACGCTGCACATCGGCGACGGCCGCTACTTTGCAAACGTCGGCACGAACCAGTTCGACACGATCATCCTCGACGCCTTCCTCGGTGAATCACCGCCGGGCCACTTGATGACGCGCGAGGCGTTGGCCGCCATGAAGCGTCGGCTGCGGCCGGGCGGCACGCTGGTCATGAACACCTTTGGCGAATTCCAACCCGGGCGGGACTTCTTTCTGGCGTCGCTCGACCGGACCGTGCGGGCGGTGTTCGCGCACGCGCGCATCCATGCCAGCGGCAACGGCAACGTCTTTTTCGTCGCCACGGACGGAAACGACCTCCGTCCACTGCGGCCGTTCGACCTGTCCGGCGTGCCGCCCTATTTGCGAAGCGAAGTGGAGGCGGCCCTGAGCGGGATGCCCACCACCGATCCGCAGCGCGGCATGGTGCTGACCGACGATTTCAATCCGGTGGACTTCCACGATGCCATCAACCGCGAGGAACTGCGCAAGCGCCTGGCGTTGGGAGCGCGCGGGTTCTGAGGTCGCGGTCCGCTTGCGGCAGCCATTGCCACCGGGCGCTGCTCCGCGGACGGGCCAGCCGCCCGCATCGGCTGGTCCCGCGGTTGCGTTGGCGGTGAGAGGCAATCTCCTCCCCACCGCTTCCGGTTTGAATTGCATTGCCACGGGTCCTGCTGCCTGCCGGAATTGGGCCATGCACGGGACACGGATTTTCTTGGCGCGCTGTCTCCCTCTGATCGGCGGCCTGGCCCTGACCGCCATGGCGGCGGAAACCCGGAAGCTTGCGTTCTCTGCTGCGTCAGCCGACGAAGCTCGCGACTGGCAACTCACCGCCCGGGCGAGATTGACGGAGTTAATGCTGGGCGGCCGAGTCCCGGACCGGGTGCCGCTGGCGGCCCAGGTGCTGCGGGAGATTCCGATGCCGGCGGGCGGCTATCGGCTTGAGGAGGTGATGCTGCAGACGGTGGCGGACCGGCGCGCCCGCGTCTGGGTGGCGGCACCGCTGGCGCCCGGCGGCAAAGTGGCCGGCATTCTGGCGCTCCATGGGCATGGCGGTTCAGGCGAACAGGTGGTCCGGGGCGAGGGGCTTTACTGGTACGGGCGCGCCTTGGCGGAGATGGGTTATGTGGTGGTCGCGCCCGACATCGGCCAGCATGACTTGCAACATGCGCACTGGACGTTGATGGGCGAGCGGGTCTGGGACGCTCTGCGTTGCGTGGACTACCTGACTGACCGGGCCGAAGTGGACCCGGAGCGGATGGCGGTGTGCGGGTTGTCGCTGGGCGGTGAGACCGCGATGTACGTCGGGGCACTGGATGAGCGGCTCAAGCTGGTGGTCAGCAGCGGTTGGTTGACCACCGTGGCCAACATGAAGCAGGGGCACTGCCCGTGCTGGAACTTCCCGGGCTTGGAACAGCACTTTGATTTCGCGGACATCTTCGCGTGTGTCGCGCCGCGCGTGCTGGTGTGTGAACTTGGCGACAGAGAGCGGGCCCCAGGCGGGTTCCCGGTCGAAATCGGGAAGGCCACGTTCGCGGAGATTCGGCGTGCCTACCAGGCTTTCGGCGCAACGGATGCCGCGGTGCTGAGCGTTCATCCGGGAGGGCACGTCTTTAACGGGCGGGATGTCTGGGACCCGCTGCTGGCCCTGGCTGGTCCGGCATGGCCGTGGCGCGAAACCTCGGGCACCAGTGACGAGGAACTGCTCCGGCGGGGCGAGATTGCCCGGCGCTGTTTCTCTCGCGCGTTGCGACTGCACGAGGCGTGGTGGGCGCTGCGCGATCCCGTGACTGGTTTGTTCCCCCGCCGCACGGATCAGCCCGTCTGGGCGCCGCAGGACAACGCTGCCGACATGCTGCCGTTTCTGGCGTTGACCACTCACTTTACTGATCCGCGTCAGTTCGAGGACGTCATTCGCGTGATTGCCAGAGAACGCGAGTTGACGACGCGGGCTGGCGGTCTGCCGGACTGGTTCGCTCTGACGAATCGGGCCTGGGTTTATCCGAATCCCGACCTGCCGCGCCTGATCTTCAACGCCGCCGAGTACTGCAAGGACGGCCTGCTGCCGCTGACTGAAGTGCTCGGCCGGGGGGTGTGGACGGATCGCATGTGTGACCTGCTCGACGCAATCTTCGCCGCCGCTCCGGTACCGAGCGATTTCGGCCCGCTACCGGCCAACGACGCGGAGGTGAACGGTGATTTGCTCCAGTCCCTGGCGCGGATGCAGGCGCTGACCGGTGATCCCAAGTTCCTCGAGTGGGGCCTCCGCATCGCTGATGCCTACTGCCTCGAGGTAATCCCGCGTAATGGCGGCATTCCGGCGCACCGGTGGGACTTCACGCAACACGCACCGATCACCGACGAACTGAACCTCAACGACCACGGCAACGAAATTGTGGGTGGCTTGGCCGAGATCTTGGTTGCCGCTTCCGCGCACGCGCCCGCGAAGGCCGCGGCCTATCGGGAACCGCTGGCGCTGCTGATCCGGCGACTGCAGGACAAAGCGTGCAACCCGGACGGCTTCTGGGTTCAGCGCGTTCGCGCTTCGACCGGTGAAGTGCTGGACCCGACCACTCCGGACACCTGGGGTTACGCGTTGAGCGGGATCATGACCATCGGCGATCAACTCGAGGCCGGCATGGGAAGCGCCGCCGCAGGCAAGGCGCTGAAACGCATCAACCAGGGTCGCTACCTGGATTGGAACGGGGCCGATTCGTATGCCGACTCCATCGAAGGCGGGCTGCTGGTGCTGAACCGGCTGCCGGAGCCGGCCGGGTTCGCCTGGCTGCATCGGATTCTTCCCATCTTTCTCGGCCGCCAGCGGGACGATGGCATCGTGGAAGGCTGGTACGGGGACGGGAACTATGCGCGTACGGCGCTGATGGCGGCGCTGCACTTCACTCAGGGCACCCGCGTGCAGCCGTGGCGCCCGGACGTGAGATTCGGCGCGGTCCAAACGGGCGACGGGACGCTCGAGCTGGTGATTCGTCCCGAAACCGCGTGGTCAGGGCGCGTGATCTTCGATCGGCCTCGGCACCGGACGAATCTCAACCTGCCGAAGAACTATCCGCGCCTGAACGAATTCCCCGAGTGGTTCACCGTGGAGGCGGGAAGCCGCTTCCAAGTCACGGTGGCCGGGCGAGAGCGGTTCGAGACCACACGGACGGGTTCGGAACTGGCGCAGGGACTGTGGCTCGCGCTCGAAGCGGGCGAGATGGCGCGGGTGACCGTGAGGCCGGCAAAGTCGCCAATTGAGGGAAAATGAGGATGGCGGGCCGCTGCATCGGGCGCTGCGCCGACTGAATCCTCGGTTGGCGACGGGCGTCGGAATCGAGACACTCGCGCTAGATAATGAACGCACTGACCCAAGACCGTTGGCTGCCGGCGTTGCCTTGGATCGCCGGTGCCGTCGGCGTGGTGGCGATGCTCGCCTGGTTGACGCGCGGGCCGGATCCCTCCCTGACGGCGCGACTGCCCGGGGCCGACGCGCCGCCGGGTGCTGAGTCCGCCACGCTGACGAACGCCGTGCTCGCGGGAAAGCTCACGGCCGGGCCGGGCCAGCCGATGGAAGGTAGCGCAGCCGTCTGGCCGGGATTTCGGGGCGCGAATCTGAACAGCTCCTTGGAATCTCCCGGCCCCATCGCCCGCTCTTGGGACACCGCGGGTCCGCGGAAGCTGTGGACCGTTCCGGTGGGTGACGGTTATGCCGGGCCCGCTGTGCGATCCGGGCGCGTCTATCTGGTGGATTACGATCAGGGGCGCCGCGAGGATGCCGTGCGCTGCCTTTCGCTCGCGGACGGTCGTGAAATCTGGCGGTTCGCGTATCCTGTAGTGGTGAAGCGCAATCACGGCATGTCCCGCACCGTTCCGGCCGTCACGGACAAATACGTGGTGACAATCGGCCCGAAATGTCACGTGGCGTGCCTCAACGCCACGACCGGCGAGCTCCAATGGGGCCTCGACATGGTACGGGTCTTCGGGACGACGGTCCCGCCTTGGTATGCCGGTCAGTGTCCGTTGATCGAGGGCGACCGGCTCATTCTGGCCCCGGGCGGTCCGGAAGCCCTGATGGTGGCATTGGACCTGGCGACCGGGCAGATCCTCTGGCAGACCCCCAATCCGAACGGCTGGAAGATGACTCACTCCTCGATCACCCCGATTGAGTTCGCGGGTCGGCGCCAGTATGTCTATTGCGCGAGTCATGGCGTGGTGGGGGTGGCGGCGGACGACGGCCAGCTTTTGTGGGAGACGACGGACTGGAAGATTACCATCGCCACCGTGCCGGCGCCGGTGGTGGTGGGCGATGGCCGGCTATTCCTGTCGGGCGGCTACAACGCTGGCGCCCTGCTGCTGCAACTGGTGGAGAAAGACGGCAAGGTCACGGCGCAGACGGTGCGGCGATATGATCCACAGGTCTTCGGCTCGACCCAGCACACCCCGATCTTCCACGCCAACCACATCTTCGGCATTCGCCCGGACGGCAAGTTTGTCTGCCTGAATTTGGAGAGCGGCGTGGTCTGGACCAGCGAAGCGGGCAGCAACTTCGGCCTCGGGCCCTATCTCCGCGCAGCCGACGTGATCTTCGTTTTGTCGGAACGCGGCAATCTGGCGTTGGTCGAGGCGACGCCCGCCGGTTTCAACCGCCTGGCTACGGCCGAAATCTTCAAGGGCCATGAGGCTTGGGGCCCGATGGCTCTGGTGGACGGACGGCTGCTGCTCAGGGATTACTCCCGCCTCTTCTGCCTCGACGTGGCGGCGAAGTAGTTGCCGGCGGGTTGGTCGCGCCGCCTTCGGCCTGAAAAACGCCGCGGACCCGCTGGCGAACCAGCCGCCGCATGAAATCGAGTTCCGTCTTCGAAATGCCCGAACGGCGAGGGTCCACCTCGAATGCGGTCAGCCACCGTTCCTCGCCGGGGCGAAGGCGCAGCTCCTCGCGGAGGCGGACTTCGAGGTCGTGCATGTGGCCCGCGCCGTAGAAGATCGCCACCGATTTTGGACGGGGTTTCTCTCGCAGCGCCCGCCGGGTGTCGGCGATCACCGCGCGATTGCGCTCCTCGATGAGCACCCGGAGCAGGCGCTGCATGGCGGGGTTGAGCCCCGGCGTGGCGGCCAGATCCGCCGGCATGGCCCCCATCGTTTCAATCAGCGCCAGCTTGGTCGCCGCCTGCAGGCGCGGGCTGACGCTGATCAGCGACACGGTCAGCTTCGCAAGACCGCCGAGGAAGCCGGTGCCTTGCATGACCTGCACCAGCGCGCCGAACTCGTTGGCCGGCGGGCGGCCCTCGCCATCGTCCGCGTCTTCTTCCATTCCGCCACCGAAATGCCGCGAGATTTGGGCGGCGGTCAGGTCACTGTTGCGGAAGTGGGGCCGGTCGTACTGCACGGCGTTCAGTTGGAATTCGAGGCCCAGTGCGCGGGCCATGGCGTCTTGCAACGAGTATTCGCCAGGGGCGAGTTGGAAATCCCGATTGGTCGCTCCAACCCCTTCGAAAAGGACCACCGTTTGCTGATCGAGGAATTTTTGGAGCGCGCGGTAGTATTCTGCCGATCCAAGGTGCGTGACGCCCACGAGCCAGACCATCGGCGCACTCCGACGGGCCGGGGTGAGGCTGCGAATGGCCACTTCCAGGGCGACGACTCCGTTGTCGTGGTTCGCCACTCGCAGATAGGGCGCTGGCGGGGCCACCGCCCGGCCGCGGCCGGAACTTTGACAGCCGACGAGAAGGAGTCCAAACGCCGCCAGCAGCAGCGCCGTGGATCCGCGATGGGATCGGTCACGCATTGGTCAAGAGTCCCACAGGGACGTTCCCTTCGCCAGCGCCATCATCGTTCGGTGAGCTCCGGCGATCTGACTGGCGAGAATCCTCAGCGGACCGGAGGTCGTGGGCAACCCGGCGCGTCCCGAGTGGCCGGTCCTGACGACAGAATCGGCGGCGGCGTCAACGGCGCTTGATTCCCGTCGGCGATATTCCCCGGGGTTGGCAGCGTCGCTTCCGCGCCGGTGGTATCGAGTCAAGCGGCTCTCTGTCGCGCATGGTCGCCCATTGGCGCCGGTGAGCCCATCCGATCGGCGTAAACGGCGGGTATTCCGGACAAAGGGGACCGCGGCCGGACCTTGGCCAGCACGCCCGACCAGTGGTTCAAGCACCAAACCTTCACCTCAGTGTGGGCGCGACCATACCGTTGAGGCAGCACCCTGTCTTCGCTCGGCGTCTCAGGGGTGTGGCCGACCGACTGCGTCGGGGGCTCTCACACGAGCGGACTCCGCACGGTCGGGGGAGCACCGGGCAAGGCAAGGGATTTGTCCAAGCAAGCCATGCCGATTCCCGGACAGGGTTACTCAAAGTCCGGCCCGCGTTGGCCCTACACCCACCTCTCGGGAACCATCTGAATCAGCCGGGGATGGACCCCATATCTGCTTGCCCGACCTCCTGGACAAACCATAGTCCGGACCGGCTTGCTCCCGCTGGCAAAGGTTCCTAGCGGCACAGGGCAGCGCGACGCGGGTCTTGTGGTCGCCGGAAGCTTCCCACGGTTTTGGGCGCAGTCGAGGATGATGGCTTGGCGCTCGGGGTTGGACAGGCGGTTTTTTGTGCCTCGTCTGAAATGGCTTGGCTGCCGGCGGATGAGATCTTCGGGCACGTGGCGGAACTGGCAGACGCGCGGGACTTAGGATCCCGTGGAGTAATCCGTGCAGGTTCGACCCCTGTCGTGCCCACCACCTTGCTGGCACCCGCAGCGCCGGGAAACGGATCGTTGGGAGGGATGACCCCAGAGCACCGCGGAGGCGGTTTGGGCCCCTGATTCGGCCGGACGCGAGCTTGACCCGCCGCAGACCAGCCGATACCAAAAGCCCGCTGTCATGACCTTCACCTCGACCTCCCGGCTCTTCTTTCCGCACATCGCGGCGGGGAGGGCGGGGTTTGAGGCCGGTGTAAGGGCTTCCGGCCGGGGCCGCCCCCGCGCTGACTGCCACTCCAATCAACCCCGATTTCGATGAGCAACGACAAGCCAAGCATGTTCACGCTGCCGGATGGCCGAAACGTGTTCTTCACGTTCTGCCTCGTCAGTTCCCTGTTCCTGTTGTGGGGCTTCTGCAATGGGATGATTGACGTGATGGACAAGCATTTTCAGGAGGAGCTGAAGCTGAGTCTTTCACAGTCGGCCTGGGTGCAGTTCGCTCACTGGATGGGCTACTTCCTCATGGCCCTGCCGGCGGGCTGGCTTGCCACGCGGCTGGGCTATCGGGGTGGCATCATTGCCGGATTACTGCTGGTTTCGGTGGGCGGGTTCTGGTTCATCCCCGCGACGAGCATCGCCCAGTTCTGGGCATTTCTCCTGGGTGTTTGCGTGATTGCTTCCGGACTGACCTTCCTGGAAACGGTGGCCAATCCCTACACCACGGTACTGGGTCCGCCGCGCTATGCCGCCACCCGCATCAACGCGGCGCAGTCGTGCAACGGCGTGGGGTGGGTGCTCGGACCGATTGCCGGTTCCCTGTTTTTCTACGGGAAGGACGAGACCGGTCGGAGCACCGGCTCGGAGACGCTGTGGATTCCGTACGCGGGCGTGGCGGTGTTGGTGCTCCTGCTGGCGGTCATCTTTTTTTTCGCCCCGGTGCCGGACGTCAAAGCCCAGGACGACTACCACATGGACGAGCAGGACGAGAAAAGCAGCAGCGGCACGGCCGCGCCGGAGCGCGCGGTTAATCGGCCCCTGTCGTACGCCCTGCTGCTGGGCAACGCCGCGGCGCTGGTCGGGGTCTTCGTTTTCATCCTGTGGCTGGTGCTCGACAGCCTGCACCTTGGGGCAAGTCTGGTAGGACTGGCGTCCCTAGTGGCCGCGCCGTTCGGGGGCACGGCTTCGGAGCAGAATGCGATTCTGCTTGTCCTCGCCGCCGGAGCTTGCGTGGGCCTCACGGTCGCGGCGATCGCGCTGGTGGGGGTGACGAAACGGTTGACCCACCACAGCATCTGGTCTCACGAACACTTCACCGGCGCGACGCTGGCGCAGTTCCTGTACGTCGCCGCCCAGTCCGGCGTCTTCGCGTTTTTCATCAACTACATGGTGTCCGAGCCGCCGTCCCTGCCCGCGTCGTGGGTCAGGGAGGGCCGCGAGTGGATTGAACCGCGGACGAGCTTTGTCCGTTCCGATTTCAAGGATGTACCGGCGCTGGCGAAGCGATTAACCGCCCCGGCGGATCCGTTGTCGGCGTACGTGGCAACGAATCTCTCCCCGGCCACCTTGCGGGCGCTGGAGCGCCTGATAGAAGGGCGCGGGAGCGAAACGGCGGCGCGCGTGGCGCTGGCGCAGGACCTGCACAGCCTGGTGTTGAAGGAGAACCTGTTTGCTCAGGAGCGATTTGCCGGTGTGTCGTTGAGCGACCGGACCCGGAACCTCGTCGCGCAGCTTCCCGCCGGCCGGATTGATTCGAGGCTCAACCGCTTGTTGCTGGCCGAAGCGTATCCCGGCGAACTCAGCTATCGGGACGGAATTTTCAGCATCACCAACAGCTTCGCCGCGACGCTGGCGTCGGTCGGGTTCCTCTGTTTTCTTGTGGGTCGGGTCGTAGGCGCGGCCTTGCTCCGGAAACAATCCGCCCACCGGTTGCTCGGGTTGTACAGCGTGTTGAACGCCCTGCTGTGCCTGGCTGTGTTCTTCAAACTGGGCTGGCTCTCGGTGCTGTGCGTTTTCGCTTGCTATTTCTTCATGTCCATCACGTTCCCCACGATTTTCGCCCTCGGCATCTACGGGCTGGGAGCCCGCGCCAAACGCGCCTCGGCTTACATCGTCATGGGCATCGTGGGCGGGGCGCTACTCCCCAAGCTCATGGGTGCCATCGCGGACCATTACGACATGTCGCGCGGGTTCATCGTGCCGACCCTCTGCTTCGTGTTCATCGCGCTCTACGCGTATGGATGGCCGAAGCTCAGCCGGGCCGAAGCCCTGCACGGCGTGGGTGGGACGGGTGGCCATTGAGAAGGCGGCGCGATTTCGCGGAAGCGAGGTGCGGCCGAGTCGCCCCGGGGCATCACCAGTCGAGGGCGGTTTCCATGCGTTCGCCGACGAGCCGATAAAGGCTGACGAGGTAGCCGTTCTCATACGTCTCGCCGGCCTCGAACGTGCCGAAGATCGTCACGGGCTGGTCCTGGATGGGTTTCACGCCGCGCCCGCGCATCTTTACGCTGACCCAGTCGTTGATTCGCGGCACTACCCCGAAGCAGCACATGGACTGGTCCCGCATCAGGAGCAACTCCGTGGCGAGCCCGGACTGCAACTTCATGGGGAGCATGAACCCCTTGATCGCAACCGCGTGACCGTTGAGCGCGCGGAGAGATTCCGGGATGCGACTGGGCATTGGCGCCGCGTCTGCCGGAAGCGGGTCGTGCGTCTCGGGATACGGGTAGCCCGCCAGCACGTCGAAGCCAACGTGGATAATTCCGTCACCGTCCGGTTCGGGGACGCGGAGTCCGGAACCGCCGGCCCCGGCGGCTTCGGTCAGAGTCGCGGAAATGGGCGGGGGTTGGACCACCGCCGCGCTCGGGGAGTTGGTCGTCGGAACCGGGATGACCTCCGCCACGGGTTCAATCGGCTTCCCGCGGATGTCGAGCGGGGCCGTGTCCTCTGGTTCTTTGCTGCCGCACCCGGTGGCGAACACGCCGAGCGCCGCCAGCCCAAAGAGAAGGTTCCGCACCCGAGTATTCACGCCTACGAGTGCGGGGTGAGGTTGTCGGCCACTTCGGTGCGATAGGCCTTCCAAGCCGGGACGACGCCAGCCAGCGCGCCCAGCGCCACGATGCCCAGCGGCGCCAGGACAAGCACGGGATGCCACGCCAGCGGGTCGAGGACCACGCCGGTTTGTGTCCGCAAAATCGAGCCGGCGATCCCGAACACCGCGGCGTACACGGCGAAGCCGATCATGGCACCAATGCCCGCGATGGCGGCCGACTCCAGCACCACCGCGCCAAAAACTGTCCGGCGGCGGGCGCCCAGCGCCCGCAAAATCGCGATCTCGCGTCGGCGCTCGTTCATAGAGTTGTAGATGCTGGCAAGAATGGAGCCGGCCGCAATCGCCACCACCAGGTAAGCCACGAGAGCGAGCACCCGATCCAACCAGGCCAGACGATCAAACAACTGCGCCACGACCTGCGCGATGGGCCACGCAAAGGTCAGGCGATTGCCCTGCTTGTTGTAGAGCGAGTCGAGCTGCCGCGCGGTCAATGGGCTGTCCGCCTTGAACTTCAGCAGGACGGCGCTGATTTCGTCGGCGGCCGCCGGGTCGTGTCCGCCCATTTTCTGCAAGCCCTGGAGCGGAATCCAAATCACCCGGTCCGCCGGGGTGTTCGACGGGGCGAGAATGCCCACGACGACGTACTCCTCTTCATGCTGATGAGACTGCGGCGTGTAATTGAGGCCGTGGTACGGCTGAAATACGTCGCCCCGTTTCAAGCCCAGCTTCGCCGCCGCGAAGCTGCCCACCACGGCCTCGCGCAAGGTCGGTTCGAACATCCGGCCGGGCGGCCGGACGGTCAGCCGTTGGCCCGAGGTCCACTCCAGTTCGGCCAGTTTCTCGGGCAACGTACCCACGATCCGAAAGCCCCGGTAGTTGTCGCCAACCGCAATTGGTAGGGCCAGCGCAACGGCGGGATGGCGGGCAATCTCCTCGTAGTCCTCCCACTTTAGGTTCCCGGGCGAGGTGTCCACATGGAAGAGCGAATTCAGGACCAGTTGAAGCTTGGAACCGCGCGCGCCCAGCACCGCGTCCACGCCGCCGCTCATCCCGGTGAAGGCCGCCTGCGCCTGGTCGCGCACCATCCAGACTGCCAGCAGCAGGCCGGTCGCCAGCGCGGTGGCTCCGGCGGTGACGGCAGTGGACAGCAGGTGCTGTCGCAGGCTCTTGAGGACGAGTCGCGCGAGAATCATGGTCGGTCGTTCACGGCGCGGTTCAAGCCGGCGAAATCGTGCACGCCCTCGAATTCACCCAGCACGTCGCGATCATGGGAAACCAGCAGGAGTGCTGCTCCGTTCTCGCGGCAGGTTTCACGGATCAAACGCAGGGCTTCGCGGGCACTGGCGTGGTCCAGGTTGCCGGTCGGCTCATCGGCCAGCACCAATTGCGGGCGGTTGGCGAGTGCGCGGGCCACGGCCACCCGTTGCTGTTGGCCGGTCGAGAGCTGGCGGGGACGATGCGCCAAGTGGTCCCGGAGGCCGACTCGTTCAAGCAGCGCCACCGCGCGCGCTCGGTCTTCACCGGGGCCGAACGCCATTCCGAGCAGTACGTTTTCCAGACAGGTGTGGCCTTGCAGCAGATTGAAGGTTTGGAAGATGTAGCCGACCGTGGTGGCGCGCAGCCGGTCGCGGGCGCTTTCGGAAAGTCTCGCCACGTCGCTGCCCGCCAGCCGGATGTGGCCTGCGTCCGGTCGCAAAATGCCCGCGAGCAAGTTCAGAAAGGTGGTCTTGCCGGAGCCGCTCTCACCCTTCAGCGCCACCTGCTGCCGGGCCTCCACGGCGAAGTGCGGAATGTCAATGATCGTGCGCCGGATCCCGTCCGGCGCAGTGAATGATTTCTTCAGGTCGGCGACCTCCAGCAGTAACACGGGTGAAGTCTAGCGCGTGGGCGGGCCCAGACAAACCGATGCTTGGCCCGGTGACAGAGCGGCCCTCGATGGACTAAATTTGGCAAGGGCGCAGGCGGGGCTCACCCTCTTGCCGGTGTGAACCGGGAACTTCTCCTCTTCCTGATCGGCGCGGCCGGGTTTTTCCTCTGCTGGACAGCCAGCTTGATCGTGTTCGGGGTGTGTGGACCGCGGTATCTCCGTCTCCACGCCGCCAAGCTGCATCGGCCTTTCCCAAGCCCGATCTACAAGCTCGGGTGGCTGTATCTCGAGGACTACCGGCGGTGTTTGCGCGTGGTCCGGGAATCGGGGCGGAAACCACGGTGGCTGTGGGTGGTCGATGGGCTTCACGTCCTGAGCGTGGTCTTCCTGCTGGTCCCGCTGGGTTGGTTGGTCTGGAACGCCGTCCGCGAGCTCATCGCCCGTTAGCGCGGGCGCGGGGCCAGCCGTCCCCGGATTCCGAACTGGGCGCGGCCTCGGGAACGGCTTCGCGATTGCCAGACGGCCGCCTGGTCGGTAGTTCCAGCGGCACCAAGTATGTCCGTACCCGCTGTGCCCGTTTCGGCTTTTCCTTCGCGTCGGATTGCTGCGGTCGCGCAAGAGTTGGGATTGAACCGCGACCTTATCCTGCCGCACGGCCATTACATCGCCAAGGTGCCGATCGAGGAACTCACCGCGCGACGGGACCGGGTGGATGGCCGCTTGATTCTGGTGACGGCGATGACACCGACACCGCAGGGGGAGGGCAAAACGACGACCACGATTGGTCTGGCGGACGCGCTGCGGCACCTGGGCCACCGCACCATGATCTGCCTGCGAGAACCGTCCTTGGGACCGTATTTCGGGGTAAAAGGCGGCGGCACGGGCGCGGGCCGGGCGCAGGTGGTGCCGGCGGAAGACATCAACCTGCACTTCGTCGGCGACATGTACGCCGTCGAAAAGGCCAACAATCTGCTGTGCGCGATGGCGGACAACCATCTGCAGCATGGGAACGAACTCGGGCTGGACCCGCGCCGCATCGTGTTGCGGCGGGTGATTGACCTCAACGAACGCTCCCTGCGCGACATCATCATCGGTCTCGGCGGCCCCAAGCACGGTGTGCCCCGACGCGACGCCTTCAACATCACCCCGGCGTCCGAGGTGATGGCCATTCTGTGCCTGGCCCGCGACTTCAACGATCTCGGCGAGCGACTGGCGCGCATGGTGGTGGGCTTCACCTACCGGGGTGAGCCGGTTCGGGCCGAGGCCCTCCGCGCCGTGGGGGCCATGCAAGTGCTGCTGCGGGATGCCATTCATCCCAACCTGGTGCAATCCGCCGAAGGCACGCCCGCCTTCGTCCATGGCGGCCCGTTCGCCAACATTGCGCAGGGCACCAACACCGCCGTCGCCACCCGGCTGGCGCTCAAGCTGGCGGACTATGTCGTCACCGAGGCGGGTTTCGCCACCGAGCTGGGGGCGGAGAAGTTCTTCCACATCAAGTGCCGCACCGCCGGCCTCAACCCGGCGGCGGCGGTCATCGTGGCTACGGCGAGGGCCGTGGCCTACCACGGCGGCTTCAAGGAGACGGGCGGCCTCGGCAACCTGGCCCAACACATCGCGAACGTCCGCCGCTTCGGCGTGGAACCCGTCGTGGCCCTGAACCGTTTCACGGACGATTCGCCGGAAGACCTGCGACGAATCATCCGGTTTTGTGCGCGCTTGGGCGTCGAAGCGGTGGTGGCGCGACACTACGAGCAGGGCGGCGAGGGTGCCCTGGACCTGGCGGGGGCGGTGCTGCGGGTGGTGGCGGCACGCGGTCGGAAGCGTCTTCGGTTTCTCTATCCGCTCGACCTGCCCATCGAACGCAAGGTCGAGGTGCTGGCGCGCACACTCTACGGCGCGGAGGGAGTGGACTTCGACCGCGGTGCGCGGAACGATTTGGAATTGCTGAACCGGCACGGCTTCGGCGGCCTGCCGGTCTGTGTGGCCAAGACAGCCATGTCCTTGTCCGATCGGCCCGAACTGCGCGGGCGGCCCCGCGGTTTTCGGGTCGCGGTGAACGAATTCCGCGTGTCGGCGGGAGCGGGTTTCGTGGTCGCCATCTGTGGCAACATCGTCACGATGCCCGGCCTGCCGAAGGAGCCGGCGGCCACCCGGATTCAGGTGCTACCGGACGGCCGGGCGGTGGGACTGACGTGATCACCCGCAGCGGCACCAGCGGGCGGCTGGCCTACGGTCGCAAACGGGCACGGTAATTGAACCGGTCGTTCGGCGCGGCGTCGCCATTGAGCGTGAAGTCGGTCCAGTCGCCGGCGGATTCGCAGTTGTCGGTCCACTTGCAATCGAGCTGACGGGGAGGTTCGGTAAATCCCAGCCGCTCCCACGGGACTTCGATCTCCAACTCGTTGTCGGCGCTCCGGAACTCGACGGTGGCCACGGTGGTCCAACCTGCGCCTGACCAGCGCTCGATCGTGGCGCGATTCGGTTCGGGGCGTTTGGCGTTGAATCGGAAGTCGTAGCCGAGCCAGCCGTTGGTGACGTTGCCGTCCACATCGAGCCACGCGGTCATCCAGTTCGTGTCGGTCGCTGGAGTCAGGGCCTCGCGACAGCGGACGTACAGCCAGAGATGAGTGGCGCTGAAACTCACCTTCGCTGCCACCAGGTCATTGCGGCCGCTTTGATTCTCGTAGGTCACGGCCGGGTCCCAGCCGCGATGTCGTCGCCGGACCGGGTCGCCGAGGGTGTCGCGAAACTCCGGCGCCACCGGTTGCCAGTCGTCAAACCAACCGTCCACGGTGATCGGTGACGGCGTGATCAGGGGGATCGGGCCCGCGCCCTTGTAGCGGCGCCCGAAACTGACGAATTGGTAGTAGTAGTCGTCACCGTGACCGCCGCGCATTGGTTCGAGGTCGCGACTGTGTTCCTGGTCGAACTGATCCACGAACATCACGGGCAGGCGGACGCTGTTGAACTCGGCGAAACGGCCGGCGATCCATTCATTCCAGCCGGTCACGAAAACGAATCGGGGATCCTCCGCCAGGGCCCGCTCCCACTGTTCGGCGAAGTTCAGTCCCCACCTCACCGCTCCGGGCCGAGGATCCGTGGCGCCGCGGTGAAAACTCCGCCCGCGCGCCCCGGGTTCACTCATCGCGCCCAGGCGGTGGCCCACCGCGTTTTGCGCGACGCCGACCGCCATCTGCTCCCTGAGGCCGGCGGCATTGGTGAAGACGTGCGGCGGGTGGATCTCCAGCCAGCTCCACTGGTCCGGACCAGTCGGCCCTTGGAAGTAGTCCGGCTGCGGCTTCCGGAAGGTGAAGAAGTCCCGCAGCGTACGACTTTCGTCATCGGTCGTCAGGAGACGCAGGGTTCGGTCGCCGGCCCCCGGCTAACGGTTGGTGAAGGAAGTACCGCGGGGCAGCACATCGGCCGAATGACTCCACCAGCCGATCCGGCCCTGGGACTCGGAGGCTTCCAGGTAGTACGTGCCGGGGGGCAGGGGGGCGGGGAACTCCAACATCCGCCACTCGTTGTCGCGCACGTTCTTGGCGCGCTGGCGATGAAGCAACTCACCTGTCGGGCCGTCGCGGAACAAAATCAGCGTTATCCCTGCCCCACTGGTATTCCACGTCGGAAACCGCCCGCCCACCTGCTCGAACGGCCGGTCGGCGGTGAACGTCTGCCCCAGCGTTTGCCCGCGGGGCAGCGGCACGGGGGTGTCTTGGTGATCATTGCCGGTGCGCTCCAGCAGCAAGGCCGGGTCGGTGAGGATGAGCGGCCGGCCTTCCCACCGAAACCACAGGTCGCGAAAGTGGCCCGGCTGGTACAAGTCCCGCCACAACTGCCGAACGACCCTCGCCGGATCCCAGAACGGCGTCAGGAAGGCAACCAGCGGTGTGGAATTGCCCGCGGCGCGCACCTCCGACCACACCCGCAACAGGGTGCGGTAATCCGCCGGGTAGGTGATTTGGTTGGTCACGTCGAAGATCACCACGTCCACGCCCGCGTCACTCAACATCTGGGCGTGTTTGCGGAGGACCCCTTCATCCTGGGTCAGGTAGTAGCCGAAGAGTGATTCGCCCCAGTGGTGCGGCGCGTGCAACGGTCCCCAAAGCGGGCTATCGGGTTTGGACATCGCGTCCGGGTCTTGGGCCAGGATTTTGGTCACATCGTAGGGTCCGCCTTGTATGTGGGCGCCGTGCCAAAGGAAGTAAAACAGGCCGAGCGTCCGGTCCGTTCGGGGTGGCCCCACCTTTGCGTGGGTGGGAACCACGCGGCCCAGGGCGTCGGTGGCAACCCAGGTGTCCGGGAATGTGTCCCAGGCCGCACCCGCGGTCCGGCCGGCAAACGCGGCCACCAGACTCAATCCCGCCACGACCCGAGGGATGATTTTCACGCGCTGATGGTATCCGGCACCGTTGGAATTAGCCACCACCGCCCGGGCTGGTTCGAGGAGGCGCCTCGCTTCGGCAAGCGCCTCGTCCTTACGCGAAGTCGCGGGAATCGGCCGCCCGCAGGCCGGTGTACTCGAGATGCTGGATGCGCGAGGCGCGGATGTGGATCGTGCCTTCGCGCGGTTGCACCACCCCTTCGATCACCAGAAAAGGCTCCGTCGCGACCGTCAGGCGCTCCCGTTCGAACAAGCCCGGCGAGATGATCACGTTGGCAATGCCGGTTTCATCCTCGAGGCTCACGAAGCACACGCCCTTCGCCGTGCCGGGCCGTTGCCGGCAGATGACCTGACCGGCCACGCGCACCCGCTGGCCGTCGCGGGCCTGTTTCAAGTCGGCCGCCCGCCAGACATCGGGCAAACGCGACCGCATCAACGCCATGGGATGGGGACCCGTCGTCAAGCGCAGCCCCGCGTAATCCGCCAGCGTCCGTTCCAACGGTTCCATCGGCCGGAGCGGTGATGCGCCCGTCGCCGCCTCCGGCAGCAACTCGTCGTCCCGAACGGTTCGCTCAACCGCCCACATCGCCGCCCGGCGGTGCAGTTGAAACGCGTTGAGCGCCCCGATCCCGGCGAGCGTGCGCAACTCGTCCCGGCTGAGGCTCGTTCGCTGGCGGAAGTCATCCAGCGAGGCAAAGGGGCGGCGCACCCGTTCGCGAACGATCCGCTCCGCGCCGGCCCGGCTCAGTCCCTGGACCTGTTGCCAGCCCAGGCGCAGCGCGCCGTCGGACTCGATCACCGTCTGCACGGCCGAGCGCAGGGCGCACACCGGCCGCACCGCCACGCCGTGGCGCCCGGCGTCCTTGACGAGCGTGGCGGGGGAGTAGAAGCCCATCGGCTGGTTGTTCAGGAGCGCGCAGAAGAACTCTGCCGGGCGATGGGCCTTAAGATAGGCGCTGGCGTAGGCGAGGTGGGCGAAGCTGATCGCGTGGGATTCCGGAAAGCCGTAGAGCGCAAAGGAGCCGACGGCACCCACGACCTTCTCCGCCACGTCACGCGCGACGCCAGCGTTGTCCAGCGCGGCCCGCAGGCGCGCCTCCGCCCGGCGCATCCGTTCCTCGGACCGGTGGAAGCTCATGGCGCGACGCAGTTCCTCCGCCTCGTCGCCTGTGAAGTGGGCCATGATCATCGCCATCTGCAGCATCTGCTCCTGAAACAACGGCACGCCGAGCGTTCGCGCCAAGACGGGGACCAATTGGGGGGCGTAATACGTGACGGGTTGCTCGCCGTTGCGTCGCCGCAGATACGGATGCGCGAGGTCGCCCTGGATCGGACCCGGGCGGATGATGGCCACTTCGATGACCAGGTCGTAAAACGTGCGGGGTTTCATCCGGGGCAGCGTGGCCATCTGCGCCCGGCTTTCGATTTGAAACACCCCGATCGTGTCCGCCCGCTGCATGAGGGCGAAGGTGGCGGGGTCGTTCTCCGGCAGTTGCGCGAGGTCCACCGGCCGGCCTTGCGCCGCCGTCAGGCGCACCGCGTCCTGCAACACCGCCATCATTCCCAGCCCGAGCAGGTCCACCTTGATGATGCCGAGGTCCTCGCAATCGTCCTTGTCCCATTGCGCCACCACGCGGCCGGGCATGGCGGCATTTTCCAGCGGCACAATGCGGCTGAGTTCGTGCTGGCAGATGATCATGCCGCCGCTGTGCTGGCCGAGATGCCGGGGCAGCCGGCGCATCTGTTGATAGAGGTGGGCGAACGCGGCCGAGCGCGGATGCGTCGCCGGCAGCCCGGCGCGTTCCATCTGGGCCTGCAACTCGAGGGTGTGGGGAAAATCGCCGTGCCCGAACAAGCTCGCGAACCGATCCAGCACGTCGGCGGGAAGCCCGAGCACCTTGCCCAGCTCGCGCGCGGAGCTGCGGCCGCGATAGGTGATGACGGTCGCCGTCATGGCCGCGCCGTGAGGGCCGTAACGCCGGTACACCTCCTGGATCACCCGTTCCCGGCGCTCGCCGCTGGGCAGGTCAATGTCAATGTCCGGCCAGCCTTTGCGATTCTCGCTCAGAAACCGCTCGAACAGAACGTTGAACTTCACCGGGTCCACCGCCGTGATGCCCAGGCAAAAGCACACCGCGCTGTTGGCCGCGCTGCCCCGGCCCTGAGCCAGGATGTCGTTCTCCCGACAGAAACGGACCAGGTCGGCTACGATCAGGAAGTAGCCGGCGAAGCCGAGCTTGTTGATCAGCGCGAGTTCCTTGCGAAGCAGCGCCTCGACCCGGTCCGGAATGCTTCCGCGATAGCGCTCGCGCGCACCGCGATAGGTCCAGTCCCGCAGGACTGACTCCATCGTCTCGCCCGGTCCGACCGGATACCGCGGGAATTCGTAGCCAAGGTCGTCCAGCGTGAAACGCAGCCGTTCCGCGAGCACCCGGGTGTTGGTAATCGCTTCGGGCAAGTCCGCGAACAACGCCGCCATGTCGTCCGCCGACTTCAGGTACCGCTCGTCGTTCACGGCCAGCAACCGGCCGGCCTGATCGAGCGTGGTGTGGTGCCGCAGGCAGGTGAACACGTCCAGGACCTGCCGCCCGGCTGGCGTGGCGTGCAGCACGCCGTTCGTGGCCAGCAAGGGCAACCGATGCTCACGGGCCAGCGTTACCAGCGCCGCGTTGATCCGATCCTCTCCCCGCTGGTGGTGGCGCTGAATCTCGACAAACACGTGGCCCGCGCCGAAGCAACGCTGCAGCCGCGCAAGGACGGCGCTGGCCCGGGCGGGTGCCGCCGTCCGTTCATCGGCAGTGGACCCGTGCAGCCACGCGCGAATCAGCGGTCCCTCGGCATCCCCCGTCAGCGCGACCAGCCCAGACGCAGACTCGGGCAGTTCGTCCCAACGCACGACGCCTTCCCCCTTGGGCGCCCGCAGGTGGGCCCGGGTCAGCAGGGCGCAGAGGTTGCGGTATCCCGCGCGGGACTCCACCAGCACCGGCAGCACCGACCCGTCGTCCATGACCAGTTCCGCCCCGACGATCGGTCGCAGTCCCAGCTCGCGCGCGGCGCCGGCGACGCGCGGCGCGCCGTACACTCCCATGCGGTCACACACCGCCAGCGCGGAAAGCCCGAGATCGGCGGCGCTTTCGACCAGTTGCTCAGGGAGCGACCCGGCGCGCAGGAAGCTGAAGGCGCTCCGGGCGTGCAGTTCAATGTACGACGCTCGCGCCATCGGTTCCGGCGGTCAGGCGTTCATGAACCTCAAGCAGCACGATCGCGTCGCGCTCCAGCCACGCGCGCTCGAAGCGTGGAAGGTCGGCCGTCGCAGCCAGGCACCACTCGATCAGGTCCAGTGAGCCGTCCCGGAAGAATGCGCGCAACCGCTCGGCAGCGAGTTGGGCCTGGAGCAGCGACATCGTGAATACCCAGCGCGCCGGGGATCGCTCCGCCGCGAGGAGCGGGGGCAGGGCCATCCAGTGACCGTTCTCGGCGGGCTCCTTCGGATTGAGTCGCCACCACAGCAACCGTAGCAACGCACCGAACAGGGCGCGGCTTCGTCCGAAGGGTCCGTGACGGTCTGCCCAGCCTTCGGCGATCGCCCCGCGGCCGAGTTCGAGACCGCGAGGACCCGGTCGCCAACCGAGCCACGCCGGCGACGGCGGCCGCACGCCGACGGTGTTAAAGCGCGGCCGCAAGGTTTGGAGTAGTTCGCGTTCGCGAGCCAGGGCCGCCTCTTCGCTGGGGCATTCGTCCCAGAAGATCCGTTCCACCGCAGCCAGCAGGCGGCGGAGCTTGCGCGGGACGTGATCCGGATTGGCAGAGCGATAGGTGGCCAGCCGCTGGCGCAGATTTTTGGCTTTGCCCACGTAAAGTACTCCGTCGCGCCGGCCGCACAGCAGGTACACGCCGGGACGTTCCGGGACATGACGGAAGAAGTCGGCACCGAAGCGTTCCCGCAACGGCCGCGCGGGAGGCAGCAAGGTCAGTTGTCCGGGTGTCACGGGGAGCAGGGGGATGATGGGCGGGAAGGGGAGATCGTGACCCGGGAATCCCGGAATCCGTCCTGGCTCTGCCAGCCGCACGCGGGAGCGGCGCCAACTCCATCCCTGCGGCGATCCGTGGCCGAAAAACCGGGGAATGACCGGCGGCGGGCTTTCCAGTCCGCGTCTTGCGGGGTGCGTCGGAATCGCGGTTGCATGGCGCAGCTCACTGTCCTCCTGCGCCTCAGTCCAGCATGCCCGCGACCGACCAACCGCCGGCCTCCTTGACGAGACGGACCACTTGATGGTCGCGCAGCAAGACGTCCCACTCTTCGCGTTCCCACGCTCCGGGTTCCCACCAGCAGCCCGAGGCACGCCACGGACCGAGCGCGAACCGGACCTTGCCAGCGGCCGCGGCCGATCGCACCGACTGCGGCGTGGCGGCCATCTCCACTTCCGCGGCCACGGGCGGGCGAAACCGGCGCAGCGGGGTGGGGGCCAGCGGGGCCGGCCGCTCCGACGGCACCGGGGCGCCTTCAAAATCCGGCGGCACCAGCGTGAAGGCGTCGGTGCGGTGACTATCCTCGATCACCGGCGTGCCCACGCGGTCGGCGCCGAGCAGGGCACTGAGTCGGGCCAGGGTTTCCTGAAACTGCTGCGGGTCGCGCAAGGCCGTCTCAAACAGGCCAAATTGTTTCTGCCCTGGCCGCGTGGGGTCGGCGGTGAGCGCCACCATCACGACGGGCGAATCCGCCCGCAGCGATTCAAGATGGGTCTGCAACATGCGGAACAGCACTTCCACCTGGCGGGTGGGGTGAGGCACCCGGAGTCGTCGGTCCAGGACTTCGCCGGACTCCAGGCGCAGGCGGAGGGTCAGGATCTCGGCGACAAATCCGGTTGCCTCCATCCGGCGACCAAGTTGGTCGAGAAAGCGGCGCAACAGGAACAGCAGCGGTTCAAGGGTTTCAAGCGGTTGCTCCAGATCGAGCGACTCCTCGAATCGCTCCTCCGGCCGGACGAGGTGGAGTGGCCTTGCCGAGGTGGCGGAGGCAGCGGCGACGAGAGCGAATGCCTCGAGGCCCACCCGTTCCGCCAGCGCGTCCTGGCCAAGGGCCAGCAACTCGCCGACGGTGCGGACACCCCATTTGTGGAGGAGCAGTGCGACGTCGCTGGACGGTTGCAATGCGGCTACCGGCAGCGCGGCGATGAATGCGCGGGCGTCGCCGACGATGTGGATGGTGTCGGTCCACTGGGCGGCGTGCCGGGCGACATTGGGGGTCGGCCCCAGGCCGACGCGCGCGGAGAGATTCAGGGCCGTCACCGCCCGGCGCAACTCTCCAGCCCACGTGGCGAGCTGTTCGGGCGCGGCATCCTTCATCACCGCGAGACCTCGCAGGTCCAGGGTGAACACCCCCGGAGCAGTGCATTCAAGGTGCGGCGAGAAGGCGTCGGCGCATTGCACCACGGCCTGCGTCGCAGCGCGTTCTTGGTTCAGCGAGCGATGCCGGATCAGCACACCGCGACACCGCGCCAGCGCCTGGGTCGGTGTTTGGCCCGCGGTCACCCCGGCGGCGAGCGCCGCGTCGGTCAGCTCGATCACCCGCGGCGTCGGCTGGTTGCAATCCACCAGGGCAATGGGACGCGACCACAACTCCGGCTCGTGCCGGAGGGCGGCCTGCAACGCGAACCGGGGCAGATGGAGCACGGCGTACATGGTGTCGCGG
>CALJWR010000117.1 GCA_937976685.1 uncultured Verrucomicrobiae bacterium | reverse complement strand
GTCGGCCCGGATCTCGTCAGCGTGCGCAACGCGGGCAAGGACAAGGTGCTCTCGAACCTGATTGACCCCAGTCGCGAGTTGTTGCCGCAGTACGTGGCCTACGAGGTGGAGACCAAGGACGACGAAAGCGTGCTCGGCGTTCTCGTCAACGAGACGGCCACCGCAGTGACCCTACGTCAGGCCTACGGCAAGGAAACGGTCATCCCGCGGACGAGCATCGCCGCCATGCGGAGTACAGGGAAATCGCTCATGCCGGACGAACTGGAGGCGGGTCTTGACCCGCAGGGCGTCGCGGACCTCCTCGAGTACATCGGCACGGCGGAAAAATAGCCCCTGACCCGCAGCGGGGGCGGCGGTGATTCAGGCGCTGGCGAATGCCTCGCGCAGCCGGTTTAACCACACGGGCACGGCTCGCCAGGGATCCTCGTTTCCTTCGTATTCCAGAGCGACGAAACCTTGGTAGTTCGCGTCGCGCAGGATCCTCACGATTCGCGGCAGGTCCGCCGGCTTCTTGCCCTGACCGGGGTGATGGACTTCCACCTTGATCTGCGCGTTGACGGCGTAGGGAGCGAGCCGGGCCATGTCGTCGTACGGATCGCCCGGGCCGTAGAAATTGCCGCCGTCGAAGTTGACTCCGACCCAGGGCGACTTGACGGCGCCGAGGATTTCGAGCAGGACGTCCACCTGCGCCACGATGCCGCCGTGGTTTTCCAGTCCGAGCCAGATGCCCCGCCGTCCGGCATATTCGCCGCATTCCTCGAGCGCGCGGATGCACTGCCGTTTGGCCTCCGCCTTGTCGAGGCCGCGGGCCTCCCCCGCGAAGACCCGAAGGTGGGGCGCGCCGAGGACGGCCGCGTGGTCAATCCATTCCTTCACCGCGGCGATTTCGCGATCGAGCTCCGGCCCCGGTGGCCGGGCAAAGTTGTTGCCCACCGCGGTGCCGCTGATGGTCAGGCCGCGCAGAAAGGCGTGTCGCTTCAGGCGGATGAGGAAGGCCGAGTCGAGCGGTTTGGGAAAGTAGTAACTGGTCAGTTCTGTTCCCTCGCAGCCGTGCTCGGCACAGAAGTCAATGAACCGGGGCAGGGTCAACCGCTTGTCCGGCTCGGCGGCATTGAAGAAATCGCGGAACGAATACGCGGCGAGACTCAGGCGGAGCACCGGTTTGCCCGGGCGGTCGAACGGTTCGACCGCTCGGGCGGTGCTGGCAATGCCACCACCGGCGAGGGTGGCGGCCGCGTACTTCAAAAACGAACGACGACAAACGGTGGGCGTGCTCATGGGATGATTGAAGTTCAGGTGACCGGCGGAGGGAACCGAAATCTGCTGAACAAGCGTGCGGCCGTGAAGGTCTGGGGCAGGTCCATCCGCGCCCAGGCTTGTCGCTTTCGGTTGACGCCCCGGCTTGCGCTGCGCCCAGACTCCGTCATGTCGCTTTTCCATTCTCTTCGGCACCCGTGGCGCGCAACCGATTGGCTCACCGTGGCCGCGTTCGCCTGCCTGTTCTCGGCGAAAGTCCGCGGTTCAGTTTCCTTGCCGGCCTTCGACTTCACCACGGCCGCAGGGCGGACGGGCTGGACGGCCGCCAACCAGATCAGCCAGTTCACGGGCGGCGTTGAGGGCCTCAGTGGAGTGATCACGGGCATTGATCCGATGGTAATCGGGCCCGCAGCAGACTATCCGGCCGGGCAGCCGCTCTGGCTGCGACTGCGGTTGTACTCGGAGACGGGCGGTTGGTGTCAGGTGTTTTACTTTCCTGCCGGCGGGCAGCCCACGGAGGCCCGTTCCGTCGGCTTCGTGGCACCCGCGGGCCGCTGGGTGGAGGGGCGCGTCGCGGTGCCGGCGCTGGGTGCGCGTCAACGGATGCGCATTGATCCGCCGGGAAGCTCCGGGCGTTTCACGCTCGCGTCCCTTCGATTCGAGGCGCGCGGTCCCTTGCCCGATTTTGATTTCACCACCGTCCCGGACGTGGGGGAGTGGACGCCCCAGCATCACCTGTCCGGTTTCGGGCCCGGGCCGGACGGTCTGCACATGACAATTACGGGGCTCGACCCGTACTTCGCCGGCCCGCCGCGGGACTACCCGGACGGCAAGCCGCTCTGGTTGCACCTGCGCTTGCGCTCAGAGCAGGGGGGCATGGCGCAGGTCTTTTACTACCGCACTGCGCCCAGCGAAGCCGAGTCCGTTCGGTTTTACGTGCCCGGTGGTGACTGGCACGAAGCCAAGGTCCGCCTGCCGGCGCTGGGCAAGGGGTACCGGCTGCGAATTGATCCGCCCGGCAGCGGCGGTGCGTGCATCGTGTCGAGGCTCTGGTTTTCCGAGCGCGTCACCTTCGCGGAACCGACGTGGCCGAAGCCCGAACCGCCGGTTCTCGGTGCCGACGCTCCCGCCATCCAGTCCGGCCCGCTCCGGGTGATTCACGGGACCAATAGTTTCGGCGGTTTCGAAGTGCGGGTGAACGACGTTGTGATGGCCTGCGGTAATGCCGCACCTTTGGTCGGCTATGTTCGCGACGGTGCCGCCCGTTGGTTTCGCCTCGGGGGCAAGGGAGCGACCGTCACGGTGGTGGGGCAGCCGTTGCAGCATCTGGCCGACGCGCAGATTGGCGGGCGGCTGAGCGCCCGGGTCACCTGTGTTGACCCTGACGGTGCGACGTGGGAAGCCGAGCAGACCTTTCGACTCAATTTAACCGGTAGCCTGATGGTCGAGACGCGCGTGCGCGTGGATCAGGATCGCGACGTGTTACACTTGCCGCTGCTGACCCTGCTTCCCGGGCTGGGAAGTTTCGGCACCAACAAGACGCAGGCGCTGCTGGCCGGCGTCGAATACCTCGAAAACGAACCAAGCAGTTCGACCGCTGATCTCAACCCGCCGGATTCCAACCGCCAGGTGCCGGACGTGCTGAAACTTACGCTGCCGCTGGCAGTCGTCGCGGCCGAGGGGCAGTACGTGGGCTTCGCCTGGAATCGGGAGGCGGCCGCAAATGTTTGCGCCTTCTTCGACACCCCGGATCGGCTGTTTCATTCCGGCGCTCAAGTCATGGGGTTGCTGTTCCCCGGATCCGACGGCTTGAACCGCGACGAGAGCAGCCTCCTTCCGTACGACACTGCGCGTCTGCCGGCCAATCGCACGTTGACGGTGTCCGCGATGTTGCTGGGCGGCGAGGGGGCGACGGTGGTCCCCGCAGTCCGGCAGTACGTCGAGTTGTTCGGCCTGGCGCCGCTGCCGTCGCCGGGCATGACGGTCACCGATTTTCACCGGCTCGCCGCGCGGGGCTGGCTCGATTCGCAGATCCGCGACGGCGACCGATACCGGCACGCGACGCCCGGATTCGGGTCGGGACCGGCCGCGGATGCCGCGCTGTGGATGGATTGGCTGGCGCCGCGCGTCGAAGAGGCGGCGCTGGCTGGACGCTTGAGTGAAGCGGCTCGGCGGGCGCTGGCGCTGGTGCCTTCCGGGAGTTTGAACCAGGCGGTGGTTGGGCACGTTCGTCAGCCCGCTCCAGCCTTGGTTTATCGGCGAACGGTGGAGAATGCCGTCGCCGCCCGCGACTTCGGACGCTCGCTGCTGGGCCGATTCCGCCCCGACGGGACGATCCAGTACAGGCCCCCGGCCGGCGGACTGGACTATGGCCGGACGCATTGGGCTGATCACGCGAACGGGCTCACCGCCGCGACGCTGGGGGCGGTGCTTGAGGCGGCAGCGTTCTCCGGCGATCGCCAGTTGATCGCCGAGGGGGTGCGGCGCTTGCGGCAGGCCGTCACCAATTACGCCGGCACCGTTCCGCGCGGCGCGCAAACGTGGGAAATTGCTTTGCACACGCCGGACATCCTGGCTGCAGCCCATCTGGTTCAGTCGTTTGTGCTGGGATACGAGTTGACGGCGGAGCGGGAGTTCCTGGCCGCGGCGCGCGACTGGGCGTGGACGGGTCTTCCGTTTGTTTATGTGACGCCCCCGACGGAACATCCGGTCGG
>CALJWR010000116.1 GCA_937976685.1 uncultured Verrucomicrobiae bacterium | reverse complement strand
GCCAGTTGCACACGCCGCCGCTCTCCGCCGGCGCGCTCTACGGCATCACCCGCGGCGTGGTGATGGAACTCGCGGCGGCAGAGGGCGGGAAGGTGTCCGAGACCAACCTGACCCGCTACGATGTCTTCAACGCGGACGAGTGTTTCCTGACGGGCACCGGGGCGGAGATCATTCCGGTGGTCAAGGTGGACGGGCGCGTGATCGGCACCGGCAAGCCGGGTCCGCTGACGCGGAACCTGGTGGCCAAATACCACGCCCTGACCCAGACCTCGGGCGAGCCGATCCGCTAAGCGCCGGCGGCATCAGGCTTCGCGGTACCGCTGGGCAATGGGGATGCGGCGGCCCACGCCGAACGCTTTGCTGGTCACCTTGAGTCCGGGCGCCGCCTGGCGGCGCTTATACTCGCTGAGGTCAATCAAGCGAATCACCCGCCGCACGGTCGCCGCCTCGAAACCCGCGGCCACGATCTCCTCGGCGGACCGCCCCTCCACCACGTAGGCCTCAAGGATCGCGTCCAGCACCTCGTACGGCGGCAGGGAATCCTGATCGGTCTGTTTGGGCCGCAACTCGGCCGACGGAGGCTTCGTGAGGCTGGCCGCCGGGATGATCTCGCGCTCGCGATTGATCCAGCGGGCGAGCCGATAGACCATCGTCTTGGGCACGTCCGCAATGACTGCCAGCCCGCCGCACATGTCGCCGTACAGGGTGCAATACCCCACGGCCAGTTCGCTCTTGTTACCCGTGGTCAGCAGGAGCGAGCCAAGCTTGTTCGAGAGCGCCATCAGGATCACGCCCCGCAGCCGGGCCTGCAGGTTTTCCTCCGTCACGTCCTCGGCGAGCCCCGCGAAGACCGGCGCAAGCTGCTGCTTCACGGTCGCGAAGGCGGCCTCGATGGGAATCACGTCGTAGCGAATGCCGAGGTTGGCCGCCAGGACGCGGGCGTCCTCAAGGCTGCCCGCCGATGAATAGGGCGATGGGAGGGAGACGCCGCGGACGTTCTCCGGTCCCAGAGCTGCGGCCGCCAGCGCGGCCGTGAGGGCCGAGTCAATGCCACCGCTCAAGCCGAGAAGGGCTGACTGGAAGCCGCACTTGTGCAGGTAATCCCGCAGTCCGAGCACCAGCGCACGGTAAAGTTTTTCCTCGTCCGAAAAATCGTCCGGGTCGGTCGCTGTTGCTGCTACACCGGTGTCCGCGATTACGAAATCCTCGGCGAAGAGCGTTCCGCGCGCGAGCAGTTGTCCACCGGCGTCAAACGCCAGACTCGCGCCATCAAAGACCAGCTCGTCGTTACCGCCGGCCAGGTTGCAATAAAACAACGGGCAACGCGTCTTGGCCACCAGACTGGCCAGCATGGCGTGGCGCACCCGGTTCTTGCCCAGGTGCCACGGCGATGCGGACACGTTGAAGAGACATTGGGCGCCGGCGGCCGCCAGCTCCACGGCGGGGTTGCGGCGGTAGCGGCGGTCACGCCAGAAGTCCTCATCGTTCCACAGGTCTTCGCAAATCGTCAGGCCGATGCGCCGGCCGTTGAACGCCACGGGTTGGTTTTCCGTGGCCGGCTCGAAGTAGCGGTCCTCGTCAAAGACGTCGTACGTGGGCAGCAGCGTCTTGGTCCGCGTGGCCACGATCCGGCCATGCTGCAACAGCGCCACAGCGTTGGTCGTCTCGCGCCCCGGGCGCACGGGGTTTTCGCCGACGAAGCCGACGATCAAACCGACCGGCCCGGTGGCGCTGGCCAGCCGTTGCAACACGGCTAAATTTTCCGCCACAAACCGGCGGCGCAGGAGCAGGTCGCGGGGCGGGTAGCCGGTGATCGCGAGTTCGGGCGTGACGACCAACTCCACCCCCGCCGCGACGCCGCGCTGGTAGGCGGCGAGGATTCTGGCCTCGTTGCCCGCCAGGTCGCCGACGATGGTGTTCAGTTGAGCGAGAGCGACGCGCATGGCGGCCTACCAGACCTGGGACTTGACGGCCAGCGTCTCGCGCAGTCGCCCCTGGGCGGTGGTGACGGCCGTGCCGGGCTTGAGTCCGTGGCGCTCGAAGAAGTCGGGCGCGGTTTCGAGCACGAACTGGATGTTCGCGGACTTGGAAGGCACCGAGGTTTCGTCGCCCGCGCGCAGTTGGACGATTTCCTCGATCACACCCTCCCCATTGATGTACGCGGCGGCGATCGGAAACTTCACGTTGCGCATGTAGAACGCGCGTTGGTCCGGACGGCGAAAGACGAAGAGCATCGCCTCGTTCGGGCCGATGCGCTCCCGGAACATCAGCCCGGTGGCCACCTGCGGGACGGTCAGGCAGACCTCGGCCTCCACCTCGGTCGCGCCCAACCACAACCGAACGGTGGGCAGGCGCGGCAGGGCGTGCGGGAGGTGCAACGTGACCGAGTTGGTCGGCGGCGGCGCGGGCGGGGCCGACTCGTTGGGCTGACAAGCTGTCAGCCCCAAACCGCATCCGACCAGAACACACCACTGCAATAAACCGCGCATGGACCGAGGATGCGGACGCGCTTGCCGGAAGGCAATCCAGCAGACGGATCGTGGAACGGAGGGTGCGTTGTCCACCTGCGGCGGCAAAACTTTGCGGTCGGTTTGACAAGACTCCTCCTGCGGTCACCCTGCCAGTGATGTTTAATGACCTCATAAGTTTCCATACGTTTCGGGCGGCTCGCCGACTCGGCTGCCTCGCGGTGGTCGGTGGAGCGTTGACGTGGCTGTTGACGCTTTGCGTTTCACCGTCTGCGACGGCCCAGTGCGACCGTCCGGAATGGCAGCCCGGCGAGGCCTTGCGCGGGTTCAACGGCGTGGTTCGCGCCACGACGCTTTGGGATCGCGATGGTGCGGGCGGCGAGCCGCCGGTCCTGGTGGCGGCCGGGGCGTTTTCCATCGCTGGTAATACGTTCGCCAACAACATCGCCATGTGGAATGGCCGCTGGTGGGAACCCCTCGGCGCGGGGACGCCGGCCGGGGTGAATGGCGAAATCTGGTCGCTGGCGACGCTGCCCAACGGGGACTTGGTGGCCGGCGGCGTCTTTCAGCGCGCCGGCGACGGCCTGGCCTCCCGTGTCGCCCGTTGGAACGGTTCGACGTGGTCCCCGTTGGGCAGCGGGATGGGCACGCTGAACACCACGATTGTCCGCGCGCTGGCGGTGTTGCCCAGCGGCGACTTGGTGGCGGCGGGTCGTTTCATCAACGCCGGCGGGCAAACGGTGGCCAACATCGCCCGCTGGAACGGTTCGGCGTGGTCGCCCCTCGGCAGTGGTCTGGGCGGGAATCCGGCCGACGTCAACGCCCTGCTCGTGCTGCCGGATGGCAACCTCGTCGCCGGCGGTACCTTCACGACGGCCGGCGGCGCGGCTATTTCAGGAGTCGCCCGGTGGGATGGCGCAAACTGGCTTCCCTTGGGCGCGGGGCTTTCGGGCAATGTTCGTGGTCTGGCCCGGCTGCCAAATGGCGACCTGCTCGCCGTCGGGAAAATGTCGGCGCTGGGCAACCCGGGGCAGCGGAACGTACTGCGATGGGACGGCACCGCGTGGGCCGCGTTAAACCCGCAAGCTCCGATCGGGCCGGATTCACAGGCGGTCCACGTCACGCCCGAAGGCGTCATCGTGGTGGGCCATGCGACAATATGGTTTTGGAATGGCGTGGGCTGGGAGGCGCTCGGCGGAGGTGGCGTCGGCACATTTTACTCGTTTTGTCAGTTGCCGGACGGCGACCTGGTGGCGGCCGGGGATTTCCTGGCGGTTGGTGGGTTGCCCGCGTCGCCCGCAGGCACGCGAATTCAGGCCAGCGCGATCGCGCGGTGGGATGGGCAACGGTGGAACTACTTTGGATCGGGTTTCGGGGGTCGCTCGCGAAACCACATCTATGCGCTGCTGCCGTTGCCCGAGGGAGGCGTGATCGCGGGCGGCGCGTTTGATGCCGCGGGGGCCGTCGAGGCGGTGAACGTGGCGCGCTGGAATGGCCGTCAGTGGTCCGCCCTGCCGCAGACCGGCCAGTTCAACGGTGACGTGCGGGCCCTGGCCTTGGACACCGATGGTCAGGTGCTCGCCGGCGGGGCATTCACCGAGGCGGGCGGGCGCGCGGCGCGCGGAATCGCGCGGTGGAACGGGAACGACTGGTTTCCGCTGGGCACCGACGTGGCCTCCGGCACGCCCGTGGTGGAGGCACTGGCGGTCCTGCCCGGTGGGGACGTGGTGGCGTGCGGATCGTTTTCTTCCCTGGGCGGCGTGAACGCGCGCGGTCTTGCGCGATGGAACGGTACGACCTGGGCGCCCTTCGGCTCGGGCATCCTCGGTAGCGCGAGCTGTCTGGCTGTGATGTCCAACGGTGACCTGGTGGTGGGCGGAGAAATCACGTCGGTGGACGGGGTGACGGTGGGCCGGTTGGCGCGCTGGAACGGCACGGCGTGGTCCGGCTTTGGCAGCGGGATGAACGGGGCGGTGTACGCGCTGGTGCCGCTCCCGGACAACCGCCTCCTGGCCGGTGGCAGATTCGGCACCGCGGGCGGGGTTACAGCCAGTCGCGTGGCGCTGTGGGACGGCACGACCTGGCGGCCGCTGGGGCCGGGCATTCCCGCCATCAGCACTCCCCAGGTCAACGCGCTCGCGGTGCTGGCCAACGGCGAGGTCATCGTCGGCGGCAACTTCACGCGGGCCGGGACGGTGAACACGGCCAACCTCGCCCGATGGGACGGGGTGAGTTGGAGCGCCCTGGGCAGCGGCACCGGCGGCGCCTTCGACTCGTCCGTGTATGCCCTGGCGGCGCTGGGCGATGGCGGCTTCGTGGTGGGCGGAGGTTTCGCCGCGCTAAACGATCACCCTCAAGCCCTGTTTGCTCACTGGGGCTGCCCGGCGGTCCAGTCCCCGCTCCGGATCGCGGAGATTTCCGCGGCCGGCAGGGCGGTGCGATTTCGTTTCAGCGGCGCTCCGGGCAGGACTTACGCGGTGGAACACGCGCCGCATCTGAACCAGTGGACGCGCATCCAAGGCGGACTCGACGGGGAGGCTGAATTCGAGGACACGGATCATGGGCGGCTGGAGCAAGCGGCGGGTTTTTATCGCGTGGTCGAGGAGTAGTCCCAGCGGGAGGGGAGGGTACCATGGGAAACTGGGCATCACCGCCGAGCGGCTGGGGAGCAGAGCTGGCCGGTTCGGGCGGGCGGGAGGTTTGGAGGAATTGACCGGGTGATTCCTTTCGCGGTCTCCGGGCAATGCGTGGGCGGGCCCGGTCAGCGCAAAAAAAAGCCGCACCGCTATTGCGCTGGGGCGGCGATTTGCTAAATGGTCCCCCGACTTTTGCTGGGCGTGTCTGCCCGACGCCCGTCCGGACCTGAAACAAAGATGAGCAACACCCAGTCGCGCCACGAATGCCGCGGAGAACCTTGCCTTGGTTTGCCGCCAAAGCAGGGGCTTTACGACCCGCAATTTGAGCACGAAGCCTGCGGCGTCGGGTTTGTCGTCAACGTCAAGGGCCAGAAATCCCACAGCATCATCAAGCAGGGCCTCCAGGTGTTGGTGAACCTGGACCACCGCGGCGCGTGCGGTTGCGAGGCCAACACGGGCGACGGGGCCGGGATTCTGCTGCAGATGCCGGACAAGTTCCTGCGCAAGGTGACGGGGCAGGTGGGCATCGAGCTGCCACCCTACAAGCAGTACGCGGTGGGCATGGTGTTCCTGCCGCCCAACCCGGTGCAGCGCAAGGGTTGCGAGCGCCTGTTCGAGGTCATTGTCGCGGAGGAAGGCCAGGAAGTGCTCGGCTGGCGGACGGTGCCGACGGACAACTCGATGATCGGCCCCACCGCCCGCGCCTCCGAGCCGTACATGCGGCAGGTGTTCATCGGCCGCAATCCGAATCTGGCGGACGACATGGCCTTCGAGCGCAAGCTCTACGTCATTCGCAAGCGCGCCGTCCGCGAGGTCCGCAACTCCGGTCTGCAGGGGAGCCATTACTGGTACATGGCCAGCCTGTCGTACAAGACGCTGGTCTATAAGGGCATGCTGACGTCCGGCCAGGTGCCGCAGTACTACCCGGATCTGGTGGACCCGGCGATGCAGTCCGCACTGGCGCTGGTTCATTCGCGATTCAGCACGAATACGTTTCCCAGTTGGGAACGCGGGCACCCCTACCGGTACGTGGCGCACAATGGCGAGATCAACACGCTCCGCGGCAACATCAACTGGATGCACGCCCGCGAGGCCATGTTCCAGTCCGACCTGTTCGGCGACGACATCAAGCAGATCCTGCCGATCGTCAACACCAACGGCAGCGATTCGGCCATGTTCGACAACTGCCTGGAGCTGCTGGTGCTCGCCGGGCGCTCCCTGCCCCACGCGATCATGATGATGATCCCGGAGCCGTGGCAGAACCACGAAACCATGAGCGACGCCAAGAAGGCGTTTTACGAGTACCACTCCTGTCTCATGGAACCGTGGGACGGACCCGCATCCATCGCGTTCACCGACGGGATTCGGATTGGGGCGGTGCTTGACCGCAACGGCCTGCGTCCGTCGCGCTACTACGTGACGAAGGACGATTTGGTGGTGATGGCGTCCGAGGTGGGGGTGCTCGACATCCCCCCGGAACGAATCCAGAGCAAGGGCCGGCTGCAGCCCGGGCGGATGTTCCTGGTGGACACCGAGGAGGGCCGGATCATTGCGGACGAGGAGATCAAACATCAGGTGGCGTCGGCCCGGCCGTACCGCCAGTGGCTCGACAAGCATCTGGTTGACCTCGCGCAACTCCCCGCGCCGGCGACACTGCCCGAGGTGGATCACGCCACCGTGCTCCAGCGGCAGCAGGCGTTCGGCTACACGTTTGAAGACCTGCGGGTAGTGATGGGGCCGATGGCCCGTGATGGCGTTGAGGCGGTCGGCTCGATGGGCGCTGACACCCCGCTGGCCGTGCTCTCGCAGAAGCCGCAGCCCCTCTACAACTATTTCAAGCAACTCTTCGCGCAGGTCACCAATCCGCCGATTGACTGCATCCGCGAGGAGATCGTCACCGCCATGGAAACCGCCACCGGCTCGGAGCGGAATTTGCTCAACCCTGAGCCGGAGAGCTGCCACCTGATCAAGCTGAAGATGCCCATCCTCACCAACGAGGAACTGGCCAAATTGCGGCACGTGGCGCAGGGCGACTTCCGCGCCGTGACGCTGCCCATTCTGTTCAACCCGGCCGAGGGTGGCCGCGGTCTCGAGAAGGCCATGGAGGCAATCTATGCCAAGGCGGATCGCGCCATCGCCGAGGGGGTGAACATCCTCATCCTGTCCGATCGCGGGATTGACGCGGAGAGCGCGCCCATCCCGGCGCTGCTCGCCGTCTCGGGCCTGCACCACCATCTCATCCGCACGGGCACGCGGACGCGGGTGGGGCTGATCCTGGAATCCGGAGAACCGCGCGAGGTGCATCACTTCTCGCTCCTGATTGGCTACGGTTGCAGTGCGATCAACCCGTACCTCGCGTTCGAGACCCTCGACGACATGATCCGCGAAGGTTTGCTCAAGAACGTGGATCACAAGACCGCCTGCAAAAACTACGTCAAGGCGGCAGTCAAGGGCGTCGTGAAGGTCTGCTCGAAGATGGGCATTTCCACGATCCAGAGCTATCGCGGCGCGCAGATCTTCGAGGCAGTCGGCCTGAGTCGGCGCGTGGTGGACAAGTACTTCACCTGGACGCCCTCGCGCGTCGAAGGGGCGGGTTTGGACATCATCGCCGAGGAGGTCTTGCAGCGGCACCGGCGGGCCTTTCCGGACCGGCAGGTGAACGGGCATACGCTCGACCCCGGCGGGTTTTACCAGTGGCGGAGCGATGGCGAGTACCACCTCTTCAACCCGCAGACGATTCATACGCTGCAGAAGGCGGTGCGCAGCGGCAGCTATGATCTCTACCGGGAGTACGCCGCGCTCGTGAACGAGCAGATGCACAACCTGAGTACGTTGCGCAGCCTGCTGGATTTCAAACCGCGCCAGCCGGTACCGCTCGACGAGGTCGAACCGGTCGAGACCATCCTGCGCCGGTTCAAGTCCGGGGCCATGAGCTACGGCGCGATCAGTCAGGAGGCCCACGAGACACTGGCCATCGCCATGAACCGGATCGGTGGCAAAAGCAACACCGGCGAAGGCGGCGAAGACCCGGCTCGCTACACGTGGACCAACGAACGCGGCGATTCCAAGAACTCTGCGATCAAGCAGGTGGCTTCCGGCCGTTTCGGCGTGACCAGCTACTACCTGGTCAACGCCCGCGAACTGCAGATCAAAATGGCCCAGGGCGCGAAGCCCGGCGAGGGCGGCCAGTTGCCCGGCCAGAAGGTGTATCCGTGGATCGCGAAGGTCCGCCACTCCACCCCTGGCGTGGGTCTCATCTCGCCGCCGCCGCACCACGACATCTACTCGATCGAGGATCTGGCCGAACTCATTCACGACCTGAAGAACGCCAACGAGCACGCCCGGATCAGCGTGAAGCTGGTTTCCGAGGTGGGCGTGGGCACCGTGGCAGCGGGGGTCGCCAAGGCCCATGCGGACGTGGTGCTGATCAGTGGCTATGATGGCGGCACTGGGGCTTC
The DNA here is from genome assembly GCA_937976685.1 of uncultured Verrucomicrobiae bacterium. Lineage (GTDB taxonomy): Bacteria > Verrucomicrobiota > Verrucomicrobiia > Limisphaerales > J093 > JADJWF01. Next base: position 5,541 of record CALJWR010000116.1, on the reverse strand, counting down.
GCCGCAGACTTCCATCAAGCACGCCGGCCTGCCGTGGGAGCTGGGCCTGGCGGAGACCCATCAGACGCTGCTTCTCAATGGCCTGCGCAGCCGCATCGTTGTCGAGACCGACGGCCAGTTGCGGACCGGGCGGGACGTGGTGATCGCCGCGTTGTTGGGCGCTGAAGAGTTCGGCTTCGCCACGGCGCCGCTGGTGGCGATGGGGTGCATCATGATGCGCGTGTGCCACCTGAACACCTGTCCGGTCGGCGTCGCCACCCAGGATCCGCGATTGCGGAGGATGTTCACCGGCCAGCCCGAGCACGTGGTCAACTTCCTGCGCTTCGTCGCCATGGAAGCCCGGGAATGGATGGCGAAGCTGGGCTTCCGCAGCATCAATGAGATGATCGGCCATACCGAGGTGATCGAACCGCGTCGCGCGATCGAGCACTGGAAGGCCAAGGGGCTCGATTTTTCCAACATCCTTTACCAGCCCGAAGTGCCGGAGAATGTCGGCCGCTACTGCACCGAGGAGCAGGACCACGGACTGGACAAGTCGCTCGACAAGACCGAGCTGCTCAAGGCTTGCGAACCGGCCATCCTCCGCGGAGAAAAAGTTCGCACGGAGCTGCCCATCCGCAACGTTCACCGCGTGGTCGGCACCCTGACCGGCAGTGAAATCACCCGGCGGCACGGACCAAACGGCCTGCCCGAAGACACCGTCCGCATCAACTTCAAGGGCTCGGCCGGCCAGAGCTTCGGCGCGTTCCTTCCCAAGGGGATGACGTTCATTCTCGAAGGGGACGCCAACGACTACATCGGCAAGGGCCTGTCGGGCGGCAAGATCATTGTCTATCCGCCGGCCGGTTCTTCGTTCGCGCCGGAGGAGAACATCATTGTCGGCAACGTTGCCTTCTACGGCGCGACCAGCGGCGAAGCGTACATCCGCGGCATGGCGGGCGAGCGCTTCTGCGTGCGGAACTCCGGCATCAGCGCGGTGGTCGAGGCGGTGGGCGACCACGGCTGCGAATACATGACGGGCGGCCGGGTGGTCGTGCTGGGACCGACCGGGCGCAACTTCGCCGCCGGCATGTCCGGGGGCATCGCTTATGTCCTCGACGAGAACGACGATTTCGCCCGTCGTTGCAACCAGCAGATGGTCGGCTTGGAGCGCCTGGAGGACCTCGAGGAAATCGCCGAGCTCAAGGTGCTCGTGAAGCGTCACGCCGAATTTACGAAGAGCCAGCTCGCCTTCCGCATCATCGTGCTCTGGGAAGACTACGTACCGAAGTTCGTGAAGGTCATTCCCAAGGACTACAAGCGCATGCTCCACGCCATGAAGCGCGTTCAGGAGGCCGGCCTCACCGGCGATGAGGCGTGGATGGCCGCGTTCGAGGAGAACGCCCGCGATGTGGCGCGCGTGGGCGGCGGCTGAACGCGCCCAAATGCGACCCGAAGTCATGACCACCATCGCCAACTGCGGGACCCTCGACCAAGCCCTCCGCGTGCGCCTGGCGCTCGATTCGGCGGGCATTCCGTCATTCATCCCCGACGAATCGTCGGCGACCCTGGCTCCCCATCATTTCTTCACCCCCAGCGGAGTCCGGATCCAGGTGCCCGACGACCGGGCGGAGGAGGCCCGCCGCGTCCTGGCTGATCTAAGCGAACCAACGTGACGCCCGCTTTCCAACCGCGTGGATTAGCCGGCGAGTCGCCACAGGTCTCGCTGCATTTTCAATTACCATTTCATGGGCAAACCAACGGGCTTCATTGATTATCTGCGGGAACTCCCGCTGGATCGCCAGGCCATCGAGCGCATCAAGGACTGGAACGAGTTCCACGCCCACCTCGACGACCGCAAGCTCCAGGAACAGGCGGCGCGCTGCATGGATTGCGGCACCCCCTTCTGTCATACCGGCCGGATCCTCAACGGCATGGCCTCCGGGTGCCCCATCAACAACCTGATTCCGGAGTGGAACGACCTGATTTACCGCGGGCTTTGGCGTGAAGCGTTGGAGCGGTTGCACAAGACCAACAACTTTCCAGAGTTCACCGGCCGGGTATGCCCCGCGCCCTGTGAAGGCTCCTGCAACGCCGGACTGGTGGCCGCGCCAGTGACCATCAAGGAAATCGAGCGCAGCATCATTGACCGGGCTTGGGAGAAAGGTTGGGTCACCGCCCAGCCGCCCGAGGTCCGCACGGGCAAACGGGTCGCCATCGTCGGCTCCGGCCCGGCGGGCCTGTGCGCGGCCGCTCAGCTCAACCACGCCGGCCACGATGTTACGGTCTTTGAACGCGCGGACCGCATCGGCGGCCTGCTGATGTATGGCATCCCGAACATGAAGCTGGACAAGCGGTCGGTGCAACGCCGCGTGGACCTCCTGGCCGAGGAAGGCGTCAACTTCCGCTCCGGCGTCGAGGTGGGCCGCGACTTCCCCGCCCGCCGCCTGGTGACGGATTTCGACGCCGCCATCCTCGCCACGGGCGCAACGGTGCCGCGCGACCTGCCGGTGAAAGGTCGCCACCTGAACGGAATCCACTTCGCGATGGATTTTCTGACCGCCAACACCCGGCGCGTGGTGACCGGTGGCGCGAACGGCGCCTTCATTTCCGCCGCGGGCAAGGACGTGATCGTCATCGGCGGCGGCGACACCGGGACGGATTGCGTGGGCACTTCGATGCGGCATGGCTGCCGAAGCCTCGTGCAACTTGAGATTCTCCCGCGTCCGCCGGCCGAGCGTCCGGCGGACAATCCCTGGCCGGAATGGCCCAAGATTTACCGCATGGACTACGGCCAGGAGGAAGCCGCCGCCGTGTTCGGTGCCGACCCGCGCGTGTACCTGACCACCGTAAAGGAATTCCTTGATGACGGGCAGGGCAACGTCGCCGGCGCGATCACAGTGGAGATCAAGTGGGTCAAGGACGCTTCGGGCCGCTACTCCGCTCAGGAAGTTCCGGGCTCAGAGCAGAAGCGGCCGGCGCAGTTGGTGCTGCTGGCGATGGGCTTCCTCGGACCGGAGCAAAAGCTGCTCGATGAACTCAAGGTCGAGCGCGATGCCCGGACCAACGTGAAGGCCGAGCACGGCCGCTACACGACCAACGTGAAAGGTTTGTTTGCGGCGGGCGACTGCCGCCGCGGTCAGAGCCTCGTCGTCTGGGCGTTCAACGAGGGCCGCGGGGTCGCGCGCGAGGTGGACCGCTACCTCATGGGCTCCACCCTGCTGCCGTAGTTTGCCCCGGGTCCGGCCCGCCGCCGACCTCGACGAAACCGGCAGAGGGTCGCGTTCGGCTTGAGGCGGCGAGTCTTCCCACCCCAGTGAGCCGGGCGCCAACCAGCCTGTCGTCCGGCTCGACACGCCGCCGCCGGTGGCGGTAAGTTCGTCGAGTCAGCCATGAGATCCAATTTCGCAACCCGCAGGGGCTCGGGAAGCGATGTCTCCCGGCGAAGCCGCACCCGCCGGATGACTTCGTCGTCCCGCCGATTCCGCGGCCCCGACAACGGGTCGGGCGTCCGCGTTGAGCGCGCGCCGGCGTCTTGGCTGGAGCAACCGACCGGGATGAATGGCGGTTCACTTCTGCCGTGACGATTCCTGCTGTCAACGAGAACCCGCCCGCTCCGCTGCGCCGGCGGCGAGGCTGGAGAATCACAGCGATCATCGCGGGTATCGCCATCGCCTTGCTCGGCGGCGCCTACTACCTCTTCCGATCCGTCGAACGCACGGTAATGGACGCCTACGCGGTGTGGAGGGCGGCCGACCTTGTGATTCAACACTTGGAAACCCACCACGGGGCGTGGCCACGCAGTTGGGAGGAACTACACGCCACGGAAAGATCGGCCCACCAAGGCGTGGCTTCCACCAAACTCGATGGCTCTTGGACGGCGGAGTTTCGACCCCGCGCCAGTATCGAGGAGTTGCGGACGCGGGTGATGATTGATTTCCACGTTGACCCGACCCAACCGCTGGCGCACCCGCCACTGTCGAATGGACCGCCGTTTCGGGTTATTTATCTGCGCGATGGACGAAGGCAGCATTTCGTCGGGAAGGAGCCCAATGCGATGATTCGGGAATACTTGCAGTGGAAAGCCCGCCAAGACACCGTTTTCATCACACCATGACTCGCCCTGCCATCCCGTTTTCGCCGCTTCAATCATGAAATACCAACCTCTGGGAAACTCCGGCATCTCCGCTTCGGTCGTGGGCCTCGGCGCCTGGGTGATGGGCGGCGGCACAGTTTGGGGCCAGGACCCCGACGACCGCGAATCCATCCGGGCCATCCACGCGGCGCTCGACCTCGGCATCAACCTCATTGACACCGCACCCGCCTACGGCTTTGGCCGCAGCGAAACCGTGGTCGGTCAGGCGCTCCAAGGCCGGCGCGATCGGGCCGTGCTGGCCACGAAATGCGGCCTCTGGTGGGACGACGCGCGCGGGTCGTTCTTTACCGAGTTCGATGGCCGGCCGATTTACCGCAGCCTGCGGCCGGATACCATCGCCATCGAGATCGAGAACAGTTTGCGGCGGCTGGCCACCGACCACATTGACCTCTACCAAACCCACTGGCCGGCCGTGCCGCCGAACGCCACGCCGATTGCCGACACCATGGCGGCGCTCGTGAAGCTTCGGGCGCAGGGGAAGATTCGCGCCATCGGCGTGTGCAACGTGTCGCCCGCCGAACTCGAAGAGAGCCTGCGCCACGGCGGCATCGTCAGCGACCAGTTCCGTTATTCGATGCTTTACCGTGCGCCGGAGAGGGACGTTTTGCCGCTCTGCGCCCAGAAAGGCCTGGCCACACTCACCTACATGTCGCTGGAGCAGGGGTTGTTGACGGGCAAGGTGGGCATGGATCGCGTCTTCAGTCCCGGCGAATTCCGCACCAACACCGCGTGGAATCCGTGGTTCCTCCCCGCGAACCGCCGCCGCGTCCTCGACCTGCTGGCCGGCTGGAGGGACCTCACTGACAAGTACGCCTGCACGCTGGCCCAGTTGGTCATTGCGTGGACGGCCGCCCAGCCGGGCGTGACCCATGTCCTAGCGGGCGGGCGCAATGTCGGGCAGGTCACCGAAAATGCGCGGGCTGCGGAGTTGACGCTGGAGCCCGGCGACTTGGCGCGCATGCGCCGGGACGTGATTGCGCTCGGTGAACCGGAGAAGAGTTGCTGAACGGGGCAGTCCCGCTCACGGCCGGGCGTCTTGTTCGTGTCCAACTGTCCGCCGCGGATGCCGCGTCAACCGTCGCGCGCCCGATCGCGCCGGGAGGAGACGCACCGATTTCCGGGGGCCGCCGGATCGCGCAGCAGCGTCGTCTCCAGTCCTTTCGCGCGTTTGGCGGGCACTTCAACGGCACGGGTCCCGATCCATCCGCCGCGGAGGTTCCGGGAGCCTTTGGCGGGGAGTGCCGTCTAATCCGAAGTTGCCCGGCCGGTGGGCCGGGCGCAGTGTCATCCAATGAGTCGAGCTATGAAGCACATCGTGGTTTTTCTGGGGCTGGCTATGTGCTCGTTCAACGCACTCCCTGCCTCGCCGCGCGACGCCGACTGGAAGAAGGTCGAGGACGCGATGC
>CALJWR010000115.1 GCA_937976685.1 uncultured Verrucomicrobiae bacterium | reverse complement strand
AAGGTGGTTTCGCGCTTCACCGACACGCCCGCTTCGCCCGCGGCGGGCGAGGTCCACGCCACGGTCACCGGTTCGAGCGCCACGGCGCGGAGCCGAAAGAAGCGGGTGGTGTCTATCGCAGGCACCACCAGGACCCGCCGTTCCCCGAGGACGGCCGGCACCTCGTTCATGGGCTGCCAGACGGTGTTCGCGGTGAGAGCGGCGGCGGATTCCACAACATAGGTACCGGCGGCCGGCCAACTCAATTCCACGCCCCCGCCGATTTGGCGCACTTCGAGCGCCGTCTGGGCGAGCGGCCATGCACCAAAGACCACGAACAGGAAAGCGGCGGCCAGGCGAAGCACCCGCGCGGCAGCGGGCGGCTTTAGCCAGGGGGGGGAACACTTCCGCGCGCTCGCAAAGCGATCTGCCCAAGCCCATGCCAGCCAGCCCGGTCGCATCGTGAATTTGTGCATTGGTAATGCCAATACGCGAAATAAGTGCCGAACCAGTCGGCGCGTGTCAATGCACGGCCCCCAAAAAGGTCCGCCGGCGCTTTGCCGCAGGAGCGGCTCCGGTTCCGAATGGCCACCGCCGGCTGAATGCATGGACGGCGCGAAAGCCCGGACGTTTAATCCCCGGGCGTGAGGTTTCGATGACCTTCGATTGGCGACGTCGGATGGACGAGTGGGTTTGCCTGCCCCGTTGTTTGATGGCGGCGGGTCTGATCGTTTCGCTTGGAGCCACGGAACCCACGGGCGCCGTGATCGGCGGCCTGGATGCAGCCGGGGTCGGCGTCGCGGCCGGTGAAGTCTTGCTGGGCGAACTGAATTGCGTGGCCTGTCACGAGGCTTCGCCGAAGGTGAGGGAACGGTTGTCGCCCAAGGCGGGTCCGGTGCTGGGGGACGTGGCCCGGCGCGTGCGGCCGGAGTTCCTTCGCGAGTGGCTGCTGGGCCCGGCGAGGGTCAAGCCCGGCACCACCGCGCCGGATTTGCTGCACGGGCGGCCCGAGACGGAGCGCCAACGCGCGGCTGAGGACCTGACGCACTTTCTGGTCTCGCTGGCGCCGGGCGGTCTGCCGAATGAAGTGCCCGCCAATCGGGTCGCCTTCGAGCAGGGTCGGGTCTTGTACCATCGCGTTGGCTGCGTTGCCTGCCACGCGCCGTTCGAGGCCGCTGAGGAACTGTTCGCTGGAAGCAGCGACCCGGAGGACGCCGCACCGGGTGCGGCCATCGTGGAGCAGCTCGCCGCCACGTCGGTTCCGCTCGGCGCGCTGGCGTCCAAGTACACTCGCGCATCGTTGGAGCGGTTTTTGCGCGACCCGCTTTCCGCCCGGCCCGCCGGCCGTATGCCGTCGCTGAATCTCACGCCGAACGAAGCTCGCGCCATCGCCACGTATCTGATCGGCCGCGAGGCCCCGCCGCGGGCGGCACCCGCGCGGTTCACCGTGGATTCGCGAAAAGCGAGAGCGGGGCGCGACTGGTTTCAGCAGCTCGGCTGCGCCGCGTGTCATGCGTTGGGGCGGGGAAACCCGGAGTTGGTTGTGCGGCCGAGCGCGCCGGCCCTGGCCGACCTGTCCGCCGAAGGCGGGCGCGGTTGTCTGGCCGAGAATCCACCGTCAGGCGTTCCCCGCTTCTACCTGCGGAACGACCAGCGAAATGCCCTGCGAACCGCGTTGGCGCGGGTGAGCGAACTTTCACGACCTCTGGCGCCCGCCGAGGTGGTGGCCCACACGATGACCCGGCTGAATTGCTACGCCTGCCACCATCGCGACGGCGTGGGCGGGCCATCGGCGGAGCGCGGGGGCTATTTCACCAGTGTGGTGACAGAGGACCTCGGGGACGAGGGCCGGCGGCCGCCCCACCTCACCGGCGTAGGCGAAAAGCTGCGGCCGGAATGGTTGGGACAGGTGCTGACAAATCAAGCGGCCGTGCGCCCTTACCTGGGGACACGGATGCCACAATTCGGGGCGGTGCAGGTGCGACCGCTGGTGGCTGCGTTCGGCGCTGCCGACTGGGTCCAGCGCGCGCCTCCGGCCCCGGCGGTGGGCGACCTCGAGGCGGGGCGTGTGCTCGTCGGGACCAACGGTCTGGCGTGCATCACCTGTCATCGCTTCGGGCCGCATCCGGGGCTCAACAGTTCCGCTCTCGATCTGACCTGGATGCCGTGGCGACTTCAACGGACCTGGTTCCATCGCTATCTGCTGGAACCGACTGAACTGCGCCCCGGCACACGCATGCCGACGTTCTGGCCTGATGGTGAAGCCATGTTGAAAACCGTCCTCGAGGGGGACACCAGCCGGCAGATTGAGTCGCTCTGGGAGTACTTGTCGGCGGGCAACGCGGCGCGACCGCCGGGCGGCGTCCCGGCGCCCGACCAAGCGCGGCGATGAAGCAAAGCAAGTTAAGGCGCCTCGCTGGGGCCGCCGGCGGGACGGGCATCACTGCAGCGCGCCGGCCGGTGCGGGGGAATCGTCGGCGTCCGGTTGGCTGCGCCAGACCCAATCGCCCGTCTGCGCCGGCACGCCGCGGGCTTCTTTGCCGGTCGTCATCGCCTGACCGCCGTCGTCTTTCCCATCCAAGCCCACCGAGTAGAGCACAAACCGCTCTGGTGCATCGCGACGGTATTTCAGAGGTTGACCGGTAACGGGATCCGGCGGCAGGCGATCGAGGAAGCGCGACGTCAAGGCGTCCAGGCTTTCAGGGTAGTGACCGACCGCGAGGCGATGGCGTTCGAGCGCGCACGCCAGCCGGGCGAGGCTGACTGCCGCCTGGCTGGCGGCGGCCTTTTCGAGGGACTTCTCGACCGCCGGTAGCAGCATCTTGGTGAAGAGGTTGTAGGGCGACCACGCGGTGAGAGCGGCCCGGTCGGCGAGATCCGGCGCCGTGGGAATCACCCGCACCCAGCGGTTGGCGGGGTCGAAGCGCTCGATTAGCAGGGTCTGGTAGGCACGCGCGAGGTTGATCTGGTTGCGGTAGCGGACCGCGGCGGGCCACCATCGCATCGGCAGGCGCAGCGGGTCATTGGCCAGGAAACGATCCGCCGGGCTGCGAGTGGGAACTTGCCCGATCAACGCGACGGCGAAGACCCGTTCTCCGCGCAGGCAGCGCTGCAGGTCAGCCACGATGTTGATTTCTGCGAGGCGTTTTTCCAACGCGGCCAGTTGCGGTTCCTGCCACCGGTGTTCGGCCAGCCCCGCCCAAATCGTCTGGACGGTCAAATCCATCATGGCCACGCGGACCAGGCCGACGATCAGCAACGGCTGGCTGTTGGCGGCATCGCTCACGCGGAGCATGGTCTCGACATCGCGCAGGGCGGCGTCGGGATTTCCGGCGTTCAGCTCCGTCCACGCCGATGTCCGGAGGGGATACAAAAGGCTCTTCAGCCGGGCGAGGCCGGGCAGCAAGTGCTCGACGACTTCCGTCGAGGTGCGTTGCGGACCGAGGTTGAGTTGCGCTTGGGGACGACGCGCAGCGGCGCGCAATTCTTCGAGCGCCGCGCGATGTCGCTCGAGCAGGAAGCGAAGGTCTTCAACTGCCGTGCCCGGCGGGCGGGCCTGAAGGGCGAGCAGATCGGGGTGAATCGGCTCGGCCGCAGGCGGGTCAGGGGGAATTTGCTTCGTGTCCAGTCCGTACCGTTCGGCCGGGCGACGATCGGCCTGGTCCCCGGCGGGCTTGGTAGCGCCGCGCAGCGCCGCCTGCCACGTCGCGAGGGGAGTAATGGTTCCCTTGCGCCAGTCGCCCGGGCTGGGAAGCGTTCCCGCCCACGGAAGAAGCTGGCTGACGGCGCTGCAATCGTTGGTGTCGCCCGAGCGGCTCGGCGGGTTCGCCTCAAAGCCAAAGCAGCGGGCAAGCAACGGTGTGGCGAGGAAATTTTGCTCGTTGGGAACCAGAGTCGGCGCGACGGACTGCCAGTCCAGCGGCTCCCCCTTGGCGGTCAGCTCCGCCTGCCAGGCGGTCCACGCGCGCTTGGCGCGATAGCCCTCGATGGCCAGAGCCAGGGCGGTGAGCGTCACGAGCACGGCGAGCGCGAACACGAAGCGCTTCAGCCATCGGATGAGCCGGGGCCAGCGGGAAGGGTTCATCTTCAAACGGGTGAGAGGAGGAACTGACCGTCCGATTGACCGACGCCCGGCCGCGGTCGGCGCGACGCGGGGACGGCCTCCCGTGGTCGAGGATCGGCCAGGAGCGTCAAGGCAGCCGGGTCGCGAACCGCGGCGTAGTACGCGGCGGCCAGGCTGGCGTCACGCTCGGCGCGAGCCCGTTCTGACGGGCTGGGCTGGGCGAGTTGGTTCAGGACCAACGTCGCCAGCCAGCAAGCCGCCAGGGCACCCCAGGCCACCGGGTTGGGCCAGAGCCAGTCGCGCAGGCGGGGAATCCAAGGCGCTGGATCAGCCCCGGCATCGCGTGGCGCCATCGCCGATCGGGAGGCGGCAAGGATTTCACCGCGCCAATCCCCCGGCACTGGCCGCAGGGGCTGGCGGCGCAGGAGTTTTTCGAAGTCGTCGGCGCTCATCGGATCTCGTCGTAGAGGGGACGCAGCCGCGTCCGGAGTTTGTCTAGTCCGTAGCGATACCGGCTGGCGGCGGTGTTGAGCGGAATGTCCAGCGCGTCGGCGATCGCGTCGAAGGTCATTCCTTCCCAAAGCTTCAGATGGACCACCGCGCGCTGTTCAACGGGCAATTCGGCGAGCGCGGCTTCCAGTTCGCGGCGGAAGGCGGCTTCGTCCGGATCGCCGGCGGGCGCGAAAAGACCGACCGCAGCCGCAGCGAGACAGCCCTAGCGCGTCTAGGTCGTCGTAAGCGACGACGGCGGGCGCGAAAAGACCGACCGCAGCCGCAGCGAGGGTGTCGTTCTGGCGCTGCCGGGCGGCGTGCCGGCGGGCGTGATCCACCACGGCGTTATGGGCCATGCGGAGGAGGAAGGCTCGCTCGTCCCGAACGCCGGCAGTCAACTCCGGACGCCGGGCAAGGCGGTAGAACAGTTCCTGAAGCAGGTCACGCGTTTCCGCCTCGCTGCGCGTGAGGTTCAAAAGGTAGCCGAACACCGCGCCCGCGTGGGCGTCGTACAACCGGCTCAGTTCAGCTTCCGGGACCATCCGCAACCAGGAGACGCATCGCGCCCGCGGTTTTGTCTAACTCGCTTCTGTTGCAGCGGCGTCACGGCCCCAAGCCGGGCGAAGCGAGTCCGGTCGGATTGCGACCGGTGGGATTCAGTGCCGTTTGGTTTCGGACACCGGGCGCCGATGGACCTTGTGAAAGGCGGCCTGGTCGGTGCATTTGATGACCATCTCATCCACGCACACGTGCGGCGGCCGGCCGGCCACCCAGACAATGGCCTCGGCGACGTCCTCGGCGGTGAGGGGTTGCACGCCTTCATAGACCTTGGCGGCGCGGGCGGAGTCGCCCTTGAAGCGGACCACCGAGAACTCGGTCTCCGCCATGCCCGGATCCACCGTGGCCACCCGCAGGCCGGTGCCGCACAACTCGAGCCGCAGCGCGCGGGTGATCTGGAGTTCGCCCGCCTTGGCGGCGCAGTAGGCGGCACCGCCTTCGTAAACCCCTCGGCCCGCGATCGAGCCGATGTTGATGATAATGCCACCCGCATGCGGCAACATCAGCGGCAGGATGGCCCGGGTCATCCGCAGCACGCCGAGGACGTTGGTTTGGAGCATCGTCTCCCAATCCTCGTCACGGCCTTCAGCCACCGGCTCGAGGCCCAGCGCGCCGCCGGCGTTGTTGACGAGCACGTCCACCCGGCCGGCGACCGAGCAGACCCACGCGGCAAACGCCTCGACGCTCGCGGTCTGCGAGACATCCAGCCGCTGAAAAAGGGCCTCGGCGGCCCCCAGTTCCCGGGCGCGGCTGGCAACCTCCGCCAGGCGGTTTTCGCGGCGCGCGCCCAGCAGCAAGCGGGCGCCTTCCCGGGCAAAGGCCAGGGCCGTGGCCGCGCCGAAACCGCTGGAGGCGCCAGTGATCAGGACCCATCGGTCGCGGAGTCGGAAGGGATCAGTCATGGGGTGGCGTCCCGGGTTTTCCTTCGCGGGGAAGTCTCAGGGCATGGGGCCGACCACGGGCGGCTCCGGAATCCGATCCACATAGAGAGGATGCGACCCGAGATGGACTCCGTCCACGGCGAGATCCACCGAATACTCGCCAAAGCGTTCCAGTTTCAACGCGTTGACCCCCAGCACGAGATTCATCGTCGCGCTGCGGGATTCCTCGCCAAAGCGGACGTTCACGCCGGCCTCCAGGGGAGCCATCACCGGCTTGCCGTCCTCGTCGGCGAAGGTCAGGCGCAGCTTGTGCGCGCCCTCCTCGATGCGATGGAAGCGGATGCGAATGGCCACCGCCAGATGCGGATGCGTGATGGGCTCGGCCTTGGCGCGGAGATGATCGAAGGCGCCGAGGATGCAGAGCTTGCCGGCGTAGTCGTGCGCCGCGTCGCAGAGGGTGAAGATCTCGAGCTTCATGGGCGGGCGTCGTGCTGGGCCCTCACGTTTTCACCTGCTCGGGGGCGGGCCCGATGCCTTCCCGCCCGGCAGACGGGGTGACGCCGGAGGGCGTGTCCAGGGTGATGCCGGCTTGCGCGGCGAACTCGGCCAGCGCCGCGTCGGCGAGGGCCTTTTGCTCGGCCTCTTTCAGGTTGACCTCGCCCAGGTCGAGGCTGTCGCGGGCCACGCGGGCGCGGCCGGCCGCTTTGGTGCGCTCGTCCTCGACCAGTTCATGCAGCCGGTTGAGGGTGTCACCGCTGCCGCCGATCTGGTTGATCATGCCCGACGCCATTTCGGTGAGCTCAGCGGTGGCCTTCTTGATCTTCATGTCGTCAATCGCGTACTTGAGCGACTCCATCTTGGCTTGGGCCGCCTTGACCGAGACGTCGCGCGCGCGCAGCAATTCCTGGTAAGTCTGCTCGGCCTGTTTGGCCTGGGCACGGTTCTCTTCCAGCTCCCGCTTCACCGTTTGCAAGCGCAGGGCGTACTGTGCGGCCGCCTCCTTGTTGCCGACCTTGAGGTTGGCCATGGCCTTTGCGGAGAGGTCACGCTCCTCCGCTTCCTGACGGCGGATCTGCGCCACGAGCTTCTCGCAGAGGCCCGCATGCGCGGCGAGGCCCTGGTTGTAGTTGGCGATTTGCTTGCGCAGGTTCTCTTTCTCCACCTCCAGCAAGGCCTCGGGGTTCTGCTTCTCGAGGCCGGAGATGAACAGACCGAAGAAGCCGCGAATTAGATTGGCCAGACGCTTGAACATGATGGTGTGATTGGTTGTGGCCCGCCGCGCGCAAGGAACTTCGGTCCGTCCCGCCCGACGAACGCGTTGATGTCCGCAGATTGCAAGGGATGAGTAGCACGTCGAACCGGTGTTTCCAATTGCTATTTGACTGGCTCGCCCCGGCGCGGGGCCGTTCCGGCAAAGGCGGTCTGACGGGTGATAACGGGGAGCCGCTCGGAGCGGTCTGCCCCCTCTTCGTGAGGCCAGGGAAACGCCGATCGAAGGCAGCCCGGTCGGCTCGCTGCCCCACTGCGGTTGCGGAAGGGACGAGGCAGTCGTGGCCGTCTGGCGGCTGATGATTTGACGCCGCCATCTCCACGAATAAACTAGTTTCTGTTGAAGACGTCGAGTCGCATCCTCACCGCGGTTCTCATGGTCCTGTGTCTGGGCCTTCATTGGTCCGTTTTGCAGACCGTGGCCTGGACCGCGATGGTCATCAGCTATTCGCGGGATGGATCCCTGGCGGAAGCGGTGAACAAAACTCTGGACGGAAAGCACCCTTGTCCGCTCTGCCTGGCAACCGAAAAAGGCCGGGCGGAGGAAAAACAGCAGGGTCAGAAATCCGCCAAGGCAGGCGGTAAACTCGATCCGGCTGTGGTGTGGTTGCCGCTGGCGCTGGATTTCCGCTGCGCCCCTCAGCCGATGCCGACACTCTCACAAGCCGGTGAAACTCGTTTCGAGGCTCCTCCCAAACCGCGCCCAAGGTTGACGCCGGCCTAGCCGCCGGCATTGCTCGCCCTCAACTGGACGGTTGACCGCCTTGCGCGGGCGACCGGGCAGCCTTCGCCACTGTCGGGACAGTCGGTGGCCATACCCTTCCCGTTTGAGATCATTGAAACCGGCTGCGGTGCGCCCGAATCCATCGCCGGATTCGGCGTCAGCCGGGTTCCCGAGTGGGAACCGGACCGCGAATGGACTTGAGTCGTGTTGAAAGTGTTGAATCGCAGTAATGTTGATGAAAGCGAAGCTTGAAATCTGGTTGCGCGCAGGCTTGGTGGCCTTCGCACCGGCGGCTTGGGCCGCCACTCTCTCGATGGTGCCGATGCAGGGCAGCATGGTGATGCCGATGGTCTCGTACCACGCCCACCACGGGCATCTTCATGTGATGATGCCCAGCGAGGTGCCGCAGCTCACCCCGTTGATGGTGAGCCATCCCCAGGATCGCTTCAATCCGGCCGACCCTTGGTTCGACGACTTGGATCCGTCCCGCAAAGGGCTTTCATTCAGTCGTCGTTATGGATTTGTGATGGACAGCATGTCCGACCCACTGCCGCCGGACACTACCATCTGGCTGCGCAAGCTCGCAGGTTCGGCGGAACTGAGCTTCTACCGGTACTCCGCTGCGGAGCCCAAACGGTGGGAGCCAATCTTTGGCACGGCCGGCTCGCCCGCGGCACTCGCTTGGAACGGCATGATGTTTCACCCGGCGGTTACGGCGCTGCCGGGAACGAACGAACTGCGGGCAACGTTTGAGGCCGTCCTCGTGAACAATACCACCGGCGAGGAAGTGCATCATTCGTCCTCCGGGCCGTTTGAGTTCCGGTTCACGAATGTGCCGGACGGCCGGCCGTCGCTGGACATCGCCTTGAAAGCGGTGATCACGTGGCCGGCAGATGCGGCCGGTTGGATTCTCGAGGAAGCGGCCACTCTGCCGGCTGCGGAATGGCAGACCGTGGTCACGCAACCGGTTTTGATTGGCGGTGAGCCGACAGTATTGCTGGAACCGGCGGCGGAAGCCCGCTTCTTCCGTCTCCGCCCGCCACAGTGAGAGAACCCCACCAACAAATGCTGGCGTCGTCCGGGGGCGCTTCTCCGGACGGCGCCGGCGCTTTCACGCTGATCGAACTGCTCGTCGTGGTGACCATCATCGGGATTCTGGCGGGCTTGCTTCTGCCCGCGCTGAGCCGTGGCAAGGCGCTGGCCAGGTCGGCGGCCTGTGCCTCCCAGATGCGGCAGTTGGGGTTGGCGGCGCGATTATACGCGGACGATCACGGGGACGAGTTTCCTCGCAGTCAGCACTCCGCCTTCACCCACGGGCAGCGGACGTGGGGCCCTGCCGTGGCTCCCTATCTCGGTGCCTCCGGGGAGGCATGGACCAACCTGTTCAACAACCTTTATCACTGCCCGGCAGACCGTCGCCAAACCCCGTGGAGCTACGGGCTGAACGTGTATTTCGAACTGGGACCCGATGATGACTACCGGGGGAAACCGGCCACCTGGCGCCGGATTACCGATGTTCCCCGTCCGAGCACGACGCTGCTGTTTGCGGACAATGCCTCGGCCGCCGACCATCTCATGCCCAACTTCTGGTCCCGTCCCGAGGACGCCGCCGACCTCGCTGCGACCCGCCATCGTGGCCGCGGCAATTACGCTTTTGTGGATGGCCACACGGAGGCGCTCCGGCTGCGGGATGTATTTGATCCCGCGTCAGCGGTTGATTCGTGGCATCCGTTTCAGCCTTGACGCTCAGGAGACAATTTTGAAAATCTTAATGCACAACGAACGAAGCGCACGCCGAAGGTGGGGCGCGCCTACCGGAAAGGCCGGAGCCTTAAACCTGACTAACTGCGGTTGCCGGCCACTTGGGCCCAACGCGCCCCACCTTCGGCGGGTGGTGGTTCCCCTTCCGCACCTCCTCTGACAAACCCATGAAGTTCCCTCTCCCTCTCATTCTGCTCGGGGCGGTGGCGATTGCGGCTGATGCGGCCGATCCCGGGATTTCCAGAATTTCGCCCG
>CALJWR010000114.1 GCA_937976685.1 uncultured Verrucomicrobiae bacterium | reverse complement strand
GATGGCCACCAGCTCGGAATTGTTCGCCTGATACCCACCCCCGTTGATGTTGCCGATCTCGGGCAGCGCCTGCCCCTTGATGCCCCAGAGCGTCGGCGACAGGGACCGGCCGGCGCGCTGGGCCGTGCCGTAAGTGAAGTCGGGCGAAGTATCGCGCACCGATTCATACGCGAACCGTGATCCGGGCATGCGACTGTAGGTGGCGTTATACTGGTTGACCGCAGTGATGATGGTTTGCATCTCCTGTTTGGCGCGGGCCACCTGCGCCTTGGTTTTGGCGATGCCCAGTGTCGGCAAGAGCATTCCCGCGAGAATGCCGATGATGGCAATGACGGTGAGCAGTTCGACCAAGGTGAAGCCGGCCGACAAACGAGAGCGGGGCGCGGTGTTCATGAGTTCAGGTGGATGAGGAAGTTGACGAGTCATCGCCGGGACAAAAGCGGAATGCGGCAAGCGGAGACATCGGACCGCCGGCTGCCAACCGGTTACGCCCCACCGAATTGCGAGGCGGGTCTTGCGGACGGGGGTGAAAATTCGGGCGGCCATGATCAGTCCTTCCAGTTGCCGATGATCCGACGGTCCTTGCCGATGTGAACTTCGGCCCACAGGTCAAACGTAGCCGGGTTGTTGGTTGGCCGTGTGGAGACGTAGCGCCAGGGATTGAGGCGAAGCTGGGTCCGGACGGGCCGCCCGGGCGCGTCCACTAGCTTGCCGGCCAGGGGATGCTGGCGGGCCAGCGCCGCGGGCCACTCCACCGGAGCCACCAGCAATTCTACGTCGTTTGCGCCCTCAATGCTGACTTCCTTCCAGTGACTCGCCTTGAGGTTCGGGAGGTAGTTCTTCGGCTTCTCGGGTGCCTGGACCGAGTTGACGAAGCCCCGAAGATTGAAGGCGGCCCTGATCTGGTCACTCGTCAGCGTCTCCGAGCGATCCGGGGTGGAGTACTCGCGCCCCTGGTTACGGGAGATCGTCCCGACCAACTCATAGAACAACGGATTCAGCGCCGGGTCGCGATTCACCTGACCGACGTGGTTGTCGGGCGGGTACTGGTTGAAGTCAGTCTTGTACGACTCGATGGCCGTGATGAGGTTGTTCAACTGGGCTTTGACCTGCGTCTCCTTTGACCGACGGCTGGCCACGCCGGACATCCCCACGCCGATCGCTGCCAACACCCCGATGATTGAGATCACGGTGAGCAGTTCGATCAGGGTGAACCCGCGACAGCGCCTGATGCGCCACTTTCTGCCGGGATGTTTCGAAGTCTTCATGCCACTGCCCGTTCGCCCCTTCCTTCAGCCTGTTCTATGCCACGTTACGCTCGCGCCGCTCACGGCCCCAGAGTTCTTCTTCCATCCGCTCGCTCAACCACTGCTTGATCATGCTCTGGTAATTGAGGTAGCGCGAGCGCGCCAGACGCTTGATCCGCGCCAACATCCGCGGATCCATGCGCAACGTGATGGTGACGGATTCGGTGTTTTCCGCGCTGGCTGCCACCGCCGACTCCATCAACCGCAAGTCCACCCGCGTGTCCTCCCAGTAGGCCGCCTCCGCCTGCTCGTTGTCGAACAGCGGCACTTCCTCCCAACTGGTGATGATGTTCATGCGGCAACCGCCCGCCCACTACTGGGCCAGCATCTGGTTCATCTTCCGCTGGTAAAAGAACTGTTCCTCCGCCGAAAACGGACGCGCGAAAATCACCCGCACGTTCCGTCCGTTCGCACGGTACAGGCTGAAAATCCCCAACCCCGACGCGGCCCGGCCGAGGTTGAAGAACCGCGCCTGCACTCCGAAGCGAGCCGAGTCTGGAAGCAACTTGACGGCAAATGGGTCCTCGAATGACTCCTCGACATCCTGCATCGTCATCCCGTCCTTGAACTCGAACGGAGGATTGGCCCAATCAAAATCCATGATCGCATCCGGCTGTATGGCAATCAGCGTTGCTTTGTATGGACAATGTAAATACCGGAACCATCCCGCCGTCAAGAACGATTTCGGTCTGATTGCTTTCGCCAGACTGCACCGAAAACCACTCGGGCGGACCAGCCGACAGCAACGCCTGGCCTATCACCAGCCCCACCGCAACTCAGCCCCGGCCTTGGCTATCCGTGCCCCGAGCCGCCCTAAACCGCTTCCGCCTTCAAGCAAGCCAACACCTCATCACGACCCACTATCCACTCGGTCCGCGTGGTCAGGTCTTTCACCCGCGACTGGACCGTCCCGTCATCGCCTCGCTCCAGCCGGACGGTGCTGGCGGCAGCCAATTCCAGCGCCCGCTTGAACTGTTTATCTGACTTCGTTGGCGTCAGCGGGTAATCCACAGCGACACCGGCATCCCGCAATCGCTGGACCACTGCCAGGCTTTCCCTCCGCAGCGTTTCGTCTTCGATCAGCACGTAGGCCCTCAACCCCGCAGTAAATCGCGGAATCAGTCCGCGGGACTTCAACAACTCGGTCAGTACCACGTCGCCCATGCCGAAGCCGAGGGCCGGCAAATCCACCTTGCCACCGGACACCTGCTTCAGCAGTTGATCATACCGGCCGCCACCCGCGATGGCGCGAAACTCCCCCTTGATGTCAAACGCCTCGAAAACCGGTCCGGTGTAGTACGCCAGCCCGCGAATCACGCGGTAGTCCAAGCGCACGAAAGCGGCCAGACCACGGGCGGCGAGATTGTCGAGGATTGCCCTCAATTCCGGGGTCGGCTCCCCTGAGCTGATGAACGACTCCAGTTCCGCCAGGGTGACGCCGAGCTCCGCCAGTTTCTGTGTGGTCACCGCCGGGCGTTCCCGCTCCAGTTTGTCCACGATTTGAAAGAAGCCGTATGCCTTCTCCGGGGGAATGGCACGACGTTCCACGAATTGCTGCCACGCGCCCCGACTGCTCAACCGCACCACGAAGTCCTGCTCACCCAGTCCGAGCGCCCGCAGCGAATCAATCAACAACGCAATCAGTTCTGCGTCCGCTGCCGGGTCGCTCTCGCCAACAATGTCGGCGTTGAACTGAAAGTGCTCCCGCTTCCGCCCTTTTTGCTGCTTCTCGTAGCGGAAAAGCTGCGGAACGGAAAACCATTTGAGCGGCTTCTTGTAGGCATGTTCGTGGGCGGCAGCCATGCGCGCCAAGGTAGGGGTCATCTCGGGCCGCAAGGCCACCAACCGACCCCCTTTGTCCTCGAAATTGAACAACTGGCCGACGATTTCCTCGCCGCTCTTGTTCGTGTACAACTCGAGCGGCTCCAACGGCGGGCCGTCATACTCACGAAACCCGTAACGGCGCGCCACACTTCGCCACGCGGAGAAGACATGGTTGCGCGCGTCCATGCTCCACAACTCGTCCTTGGTGGGCGGTAGCGGTTCAGGATAGAAGTCGCGAAATCCGGGAAGTCGTTCCATGCCGCAGCCAAGCAAAAACGCCTGCGTTGAGTCGAGTCAAGCGCGGGCATCGTGAGATCGGGTGCCAGTTAAGACCGAGCCTTGCTGGCTTCGGGGGTCAGTTTGATGACCTCCTCCCGCATTTCCTTGCCGGGCTTGAACTTGACCACCGCCCGCGGCGGGATGCGCACATCGTGCTCAGGGTCGTTGGGATTACGCCCAACTCGCGCCTTTCTCACCTTGACCTCAAACACGCCGAAGTTGCGAAGTTCGACCGTTTCCCCGCGCGCCAGAGCCGCTGAAATGTGATCCAAGGTTTTTTGAACCACATCTAGGACCTGCTGTTGATTCAAGCTCGCCTCTTCCGAGATTCGGAGCACCAAGTCGCGTTTGGTCATGGCCGGACAAATGGTTGTTGGGTTGGTTCCGTTACCGCTACGCTCGTATGTGGATAACTAGCTCAGGTTCAACGGTCAAGGGTAATTCAACCGTCGCAACCAACCCAACAAACCGGTCTCGACCCTTGTCCTTCAGGATTCGTGCGGTTCAGGGTCTGCCCGCGGCCAGCGGGCCTTGGTTCCGCCACAGCGCCAGCCCCACGGGTGACCCAAACGAATGCCCCTGCCGGACCGGGTCCCAGTCGCATGGCAGCGAGCGAACCTCCAAGAGCTTGGCCTTCGTAGCATCGAGCCATCGTTTGAGGGCCGAGCCCGGCCATTCCGGCTGATGCCATTCCATCAGCACCAGCGGAAATGCGCGCAAGACGGCTTCTTCCTGATCGAACAGAAACTTCTCGGCGCCCTCGATATCCACCTTGAGAAGGTCAAAATCGTCCGGCGAGGTGCCAATGGCGTCCGCCAACAAGGTCGTGGCCACTTGCTCCACTCGCTCCGGGCGCGCCTTGGGAAACAAACTGGAGGTAACCGAGTACTTGAATTCGTAGAACGGCACCGTCTGCCCGGCCGGCCCGATGACGCAACGGCGGCACCTCCAACCGGAGAGCTCGTTGGCCGCCGCCAAGTCCCGCGCCTTGGCGACGCTGCGGGCGCTCGCGTCCAGCAACACTGCCCGTGTGGCAGGCACCTGATCAGCCTGCGCGCGCAGGTATTCCACCAAGCCGAGCGAGAAAAAGCCGGTGTTGCATCCGGCATCCACCCAGGCCCTGACCCCGACCAAGTGACGAAAGAAAGGGTCGTAAGTGCGCTCAATGAAGACTTCGCTGGCTGAAGCCCAGTCGCCCTTGTCGGTCAGCCGGAGCGCGAGCCCGGACGCGGTTCGGGCCGCGAGACTCGCATGCGGAAAGAATCGCCACGCGAGAGATTGCTGGAGACGTTGCCAGGCCTTCATGGTGAATTGAATTTCCGTGTCGCCGGCGGCAGGATTCGTCGTCGAGTCACCCTCACCAAGCAGAATCTCGCATCAACCGTCCTTGTGAGTGACTGCCTTCAAAAACCCCGCCATGCGGTCCGCCTGTCTGGCCCACGAATAATCGCGCGTGACCCGTTCCCGCAGTGCCGCCCCGCGCCGCCGCAGTTCGGCCCGGGACAGCACGGCCAGTTCCTTCAGACGGCCGGGCAACTCGTCCCCAGTCCTGGCCGGATCAAAGTAAAACGCCTCCGGCCCCAGCACCGCGTCACTGCCCGATAACCGCGTTGTGAGAATGGCCCGGCCGCACAGGGCGTAATCAAACAGCTTGGAAGGGAAGTTGTTTTCGTTGCCGTGACCGGCAGGCCGCGGGTTGACCAACACGTCCCAGTCGAGGGCCTTTTCCAAGCAGGCTTCGGGGGTTGGCAGGAGTCCGTGGAAGTGGAGGCGCGAATCCTGTTGAGCTTGTTCAGCTACCCAACCGGCGAGCCGTCCATACCCGCACACGTGCAATTCCATCGCGCCTTCGGTGGCGCGGAAGGCGCTCACCAACTCCATCACTCCCGCGTGCGTCGCCAGCGCCCCGAAGTAGCCGAAGCGGATGGTCCCGCCACGGGCAGTGCCGGAGCCCTCCGCACAACCCGGCGCCCGTTCTGGCGAACAACCGCCGGGCATCCACAGAAACGGCGTGCGGCGCATTTGAAAAAAGCGCTCCGTTGCCGGGCTCGCCCCGATGGCCGCGTCGAACTCGGCCAACATATCGTCCTCGAAGTACACCAACGGTTTGAAGCGATATCGGAAACGCTTGAGAGGTGACAGGCGTTGGCCCAACTGAGTGCTGTCCAGCAGGAGCAGGACACGTCGTGGCCGGCTGACCTGGCGTCCGAGCCCGCGGATGAAGGCGTTGTACACGGGAGACAGGTTGTAAGGCATCACCACATCCGGTCGCCATCCGCCAGCCTGCCAGGCGCGGTACTGCCGTCCGAGGCGGAACAGGGAGAGACAGCGGTGCCACAGCCGCGGCCGTTGCTCGCTGAGGCGCAGGTCGTGAGCCACCCCGGTGCGCGGATCCGCCCCGGACGGCAGCTCTTGGGGGGAAGGTCCCGGAAGCAACGTCGTCGAGCGGATGTCGCAGTGCACCCGGAGCGCCGCAAGCATCTGCGTTTCGAACAGATGCCCCGCCGGATTGGTTCCCGGCATCAGCGCTTGCCAGCCCGGCGGAAACGAAAAGCCGAGAAAAAGCAGCCGCGTCATGGGGCCGCTACTGCTTCGAAGCTTTGGACCCGAAGGCCGCCCGCCGAAGATGGGCGTCCAACCCCGTCGCGCACCGCTGTCGTCGCTCACGGACAGATCCCTCCAGTAAGTCGTCGTTGTCGGCCAACCGCGCACGACTGGCCGGCGGATGCCACAGGTGATAGCACAGCGCCCGACCGCGCACATCCAGCCGCCGGAGACCAGAGTTCATCAGCCGGACGACCAACTCGGAATCCTCCCGTCCCCAACCCACGAAGTCCTCGTTGTAGCCATTCACTTTCTCGAGGTCCGCCCGCCACACCGCCAGGTTGCACCCCCGAACGCCGCGGAGGTCGGTCCGCACGCGTTGCAGCGGAAACGGCCAGCGGAAGGCGTGTTTTAAGCCGCCCACCTGGAAGGCAACAAGCGCCCGCCAGCGATCACGCCGAAAAGATTCCAGACCGAAGAAGCGCGCCCCCACTCGGCCAATCATCGCCCGGTGTCCTTGGACGAAGTACCCCGGCCGGGCCAGCATCGCATGGTCTCCGATGAATCTGGGATGGGGAACCGTGTCGCCGTCGAGCAGGACACAGTATGGCGCTGTGGCGGACGCGATGGCCGTGTTCAGAATTCTCGCCTTTCGAAAGCCTTCATGGGGCTGCCAGACACGCTCGCAGCGAAAAGGCTGCGCCTCCTGCCAGCGGCAAAACAGCTTTTCCGTGGCCTCGCCTGAACCGTCGTCCGCCACCAGCACCTCCGCAGGGTGAACGCTCTGGGCCGACACGGCCGCGAGGACGCGACCGAGGTATTCCGGCTGATCGTAAGTGCTGATGATCAGGCTGACGCCGAGATCGCTCATGGACGCAAGTGGCTCACCCTCGGAATCGGAATGGCAGCGGGCCCGGCATCGCTCGACAGACCACCTCACGGCGCGGGCGCTTTCGCCGTCCGGGCTTCGCGAACCATCGCGTAGCGCGTCAAGGTGGAAAAGGCACTGAGACCGGCGATGTAGAATCCCTGCCAGCCGTCGAGAAATCCGAGCCGAAGCAGATACGCCCGGACAAATCGCCACGCCGGCCGCACGGCCAACTCGAAGACCCCCGCGTTGCGCCCGCTGGCCTGCCACCGCCGCACGAAGTCCGCGTGATAGGGCGCGATTTTCGCAATCTGTCCCGCGATCCTTTCGTTGCTGAAGTGTCGCAGATCGGCCGCCAGTCGCCCCACTCTCCCCTCCACTTCCAACCGCGCATGGGGCTCGTCCCCCGCCCAGTGCGCGCGACCGCGACGCCAGAGCCGCCGTACCCGGTCGGGATACCAATCCCCGTGGCGAATCCAACGACCGCAGTAGAAGGTACAGCGCGGGAATTCGTAGGCCGCCGGCTCCGTTCCCGGGACGCTGACCGCCGACCCGATCGCGGCGCGCAACTCGGGCGAAACCTCCTCGTCAGCATCCAAGTTCAGCAGCCAGGGTTGCGAACACTTCGCGGCTGCGGAGTTCTTCTGGCCAATGAAGCCCTTCCACTCCTCGCGCCACACCCGGGCCCCGTACCGTTCCGCCAGCTCAGCGGTTCCATCGCTGACCTCACGATTGATCACCACGACAATCTCCGACACCCAACCCGCCACGCTGGCCAGCGCCCGGCTGATGCGGTGGGCTTCAGCCCCCGCAATCAGACAAACAGAAATGGCCAATTTTTGCATCGTGGCCGCATCGAACCCCGGCACATCATCCGGGCGGAACCGATCATGCGACTCGCCGAGTTTTACAACGCCACGCGAAACGCCCGCAAAATAATTCTGGTGGACCTGGGCTTTCTGGGCGACGCGATTCACACCATCCCGGCCTGCTGGGAACTGCACCGCCATTATCCCGATGCCGAACTGCACACCGTTTTCGCCCCGGTGGGCGCGGAAGTCCTGGCGCTGGTGCCGTGTATTCATCGCTCGTGGGCGTGGCCCCGCACCCGCTCGCTCAAAGACTGGCGCTCGGATTTGGGGCGCTGGCGGGAGCTCCGTCAGCAACACTTCGATCTGGCGCTCAACTTCAGCGGCGCGGACCGGCCGCTGCTGATCACAGGTTTTTCCGGCGCCCCCTGGCGGGTGGCCTACCCGGGCGATCGCCGGCACATCTGGGCCCGCTGGCTCATTCCCCGATGGATGTCTCGACAGCCCCGAAATCAACCCGTTTTCGAGCAGCGTCGCCGCGCCCTGGCTGAATGCGGGTTCTCCCTGGCCGCGCCGCAGTTTGGTCTGCGCGTGCCGGACGAGGCCCTTGCCGCCGCCGCCCGCTGGGTACCCCCCAACGCGGTTCATGTCTCCATCAGCGCCAGCGGACCGCTCAAGGAATGGCCCCTGCCCCACTGGATTTCGTTTGCGCGGGCGGTGCTGGCCGAATTCCCGGAACTGCGAATCGTCGCCACCGGCGCCGCCGCGGAACGCGAGCAAACACGCCTGCGGGAATTCGCCGCCGGCGTCCATCATCCGCGGCTGGTCCAGATTCCCCCGGGCGGATCCGTGGCGCTGCTGGCGGCGATTCTGCGCGGCTGCCGCCTCCATGTGGGGGCGGATTCGGGTGCGCTGCACCTGGCGGCGGCGCTGGGGATCCCCTGCCTGGCATTTTTCCGTGACTACGAGGGAACCATCGAATGGGCACCCACGGGATCGCGGCATCGGATTCTCAAGCGCCCCTGCCCCTGCGACATCAATCGCTACCGGCAACCGGTTCCGGCGTGCGGCTTTGCCGGACCGGCGCGCTGCTTGGCGGACATATCCGTGACTGAAGCCCTGGAGGCCTTCCGGGCCGTGCTCCGCGAATCGGCGGCAACGACGCCGGGTTGAAGTGAACCGCCGAGTTGCGCGCTACTGCTGTCCCGCGCTCTGAAGCGGGTCCCAGTAGCGGGAGTTGACCAACCCGCGCGCATCGCCGAAGGCCGGGTCGCGGGCGGGATTGATCTTGTTGTCCTTGCGCGCTTCGGCGTGCCCGTCGGAAAACCCGACCACGCCGGTGGACCGGTGCCGATTCGGGTCCACCCCCTCGTAACCTTGAATCTGGCTGTTGGCCCTCACCGGGCCCATGTACGACCACGGCCACCAACAACTGCTGCTCCACTCCCCGCCCATCTTGGGCATGGTATCCGCCACGACGAAACATTCGGCCGGGTTCACGATGCCCGAACGCTTGAACCACGGCCGCGAGACAAACCGCACCCCGGCCACCACCAGCACGTCCTCGTTGTCATACGGCCACCGGTTCAGAAACCAGGCGTTCATGCCGTAGCCCACCTTGTGGCAGTCGAACTTCCATTCCCACTGAACGCCGTTATCGAGCCGGCGGCCCTTGATGGCCGGACAACGGAAAAGATTCGATCGCCCCTCGCTGTAGCCCACGATCGCGGTGCCCCACCAGTTGGTCAGCGACGGCCCCGCGTCGGCGGTGTTCAACCCCAGGTTGCGGTGCGCCGGAAAGGTGTCCCGGTTGTCATCCGTGTAGAACTGCATGAAGAGGTTGATCTGCTTGAGATTGTTCAGGCAGGCAATGCGCTGCCCCTTGGCCTTCGCCAGCGAGAGTGCCGGCAGAAGCATCCCGGCGAGAATGGCGATGATGGCGATGACCACCAAAAGCTCGATCAGGGTAAAGCCAGCGCGGCACCGGCACCGGTCGGGGCTGGCGTCAGCCGACTGGCGGGAACCGGGTTTCATAACGTTGTGAACGTGCCCCCGCTCCACCCGTACATCAACTTGAAAATCGGGCCCGGATGGTGCCGCGCTGGACGGGCTGGGGCCGCATGGCAGCCTGAAGGCGTGCCGCTCAGTTGGAACGAAATCCGCCATCGCGCCATCGCCTTCGCCCGGGAGTGGAAGGGCGAATCCCGCGAAGCCGCCGAGCGCCAGACTTTCTGGAACGAGTTCTTCAACGTCTTTGGCGTCCGCTGCCGCACCGTCGCGTCCTTCGAAGCGCCCGTGCGCATGCTCTCCGGCGATTGGGGCTTCATTGACCTCTCCTGGCCGGGGCGGCTGCTCGTCGAGCACAAATCCCTCGCCGGCGATCCCGGTAAGGCCCACGCGCGGGGCATGGATTACATCCGCGGCCTGAAAGATTCCGGGCGCGAGAAGGAAATCCCGCGCTGGTTGATGGTCTCCGATTTCAACCGCATCGCCCTGCACGATCTCGAACCGGAGGACGATCCCGACGCGCCGCTGCTCCAACGCCTCCCGGCCACCGTCGAGTTCCCGCTCGCCGCCAACCCCAAACGCGCCTGCCGCAAGCTCTCAGGTTACGCCGAGCCGCCGCCCGCGCCGCTGCATCCAAGCCTCACGTCCTAACAAGCCTATGGTGATGCCGCCCACTTCTACCGCGCGCGGTAGGCAGTGAATCCCCGAAAACTCGGCTAAGGCGTGTCCACCAGCCCGATCAGAGGAGCCGGCACCCAAACCACCGGAGAACGTCTTCCGTCGATTCACCCGACGGGAACTGTCTTCTGCCCCGGACCGGCTGACCGGCCGGTGACGGGAGAAAACCATTCCCGGTCATCCCTCGGCGGGACATGCTGGCGGCGGTGCGCTCGCTGAAACAACTCCGCGCCAGCCTGGCGAATCCGCCAGCCGCAGTCTCACGCCGGGCCGCGAACGGCCGCTCTTGCTTCGGACATGGCGCCACGAGCCGCGACCGCACCCAAGATCGCCGCGCCCCGCCGGCAGCCGCTCTCACCGCCCCGCCGCAGGTCTCGGGTTTTACCTTGGTCGAATTACTCGTCGTCCTCGCGATCGTCGCATTGCTCGCGGGCCTGCTGCTGCCCGCGCTGGCCGCGGCGAAGGGGCGCAGCCAGCGAACCGCCTGTGGCTCGAATCTGCGTCAGATCGGACTGGCTTGGGAGATGTACCTTGCCGACGCCGGTCAACGCTTCCCTGACCGGCGCGACCTCAAGCTCACCCTGCCCGGCGGCTATCGGCCGTGGGACAACTGGCCCGCGTCCGATCCGCGATCGGGCTGGGCAGCGCAGGTGCTTGAACCGCACCTCGCCGCCGGCGGTGTCTGGTTCTGCCCGGGCCTTCGGGCCACTGACCTCGCGAAGCTTCCGCAAGCCGCTCAATCCGTTCGCGGCGATTCCAACGCGCCGGCCGCCGGCTACTGGCTCTGGCGATTTGACCGGGCCGACGATCCCATCCCGCTCGACAACTTCTGGGGCAAGTCACCAGAGCAAGCGCTGGCCGACTTGCGGGCAGCGAACCACCCTGTGATCGGCATTCCCCACAGCCCAGCCGAAGTGGAGCTCGCCGTGGACGTCTATTTTCCCGGCACCAACCCGGCCGTGCCAGAATCGCTGCGCGGGCGGTCCAGCCACCGCGGCGGGATGAACCGGCTCTTCCTCGACGGGCACGTCGAGTTCCGGCGCGATCGGCGGCTGAAATAGTCCCCCGGAGCGTCGCGATTTATCCGGCGCTGATGGGCCGCGGACGCAGACATCCGCGCCCCTTTTCAACGGATCATGCCCCAAGCTTGCCGACGGGGTGCTCGCCCCCGCAAACTCCCCGCGTCGCACTCACATGCTTCACCAATTTCATCCGCAGTGGAAAGGAACCCCGCCATGAGCCCGGCCAGCCTCGACAAATCCGCCTTCCGATTTCCCTCACAGGAACGGGGCGTGTACCTCAACCACTGCGGCATCTCGCCGCTTTATCCCGGCGCAGCGGCCGCCGCGCGAGCTTGGGACGAAACGCACGCGGCCTTGGGGGTGGGTGTGTTTCGCAAGCTGGGCGATCCCACAAACGCGGTGCGACGGGCGGCGGCCGCGTTGCTGGGAGTTCCCGCCGAAGACCTTTCCTTCCTGCGCAACACGGCCGAGGGGCTCTCGATGGTCGCCAATGGTCTGCCGCTTCAGCCGGGCGACCAGATCGTCAGTTATGTCCACGAGTATCCTTCCAACCACTACCCGTGGCGGCTGCAGGAGGCGCGCGGGGCCCAGCTCGCGCTGTTGCCCGACTGCGACGTGGGTTCTGGCCTCCCCGCCGAACGCCCGCGCGGTTTTGCGTTGGAGGACTTGGAAACGCGGCTCCGGTGCGGCCGCGTCCGGGCGGTGGCCCTCAGCCACGTGCAGTTCACCAGCGGCTTCACCGCCGACCTGGCCGCAATCGGCCGGCTCTGCCGCGAACATGGCGCGTGGTTGATCGTGGACGCGGCCCAAAGTCTCGGCGTCTCGCCCCTCCGCCCGGCCGAGTGGGGCGTGGACGCCATCGCTGCGTCGGGCTGGAAGTGGCTGCTGGGGCCGATTGGCACCGGACTGCTCTACACGAGCCCGCGTTTGCGGGCAGCCCTGCGTTGCACCATGGCCGGAGCCGATCTGATGCAACAGGGCGACCAGTATCTCGACCACACGTGGCGACCGCACACCGATGGCCGGTTCTTCGAGTACAGCACGGGCCACATGGCCGCAGCGGCCGCCTTGGCGGCCTGCTTGAACGACCTGCACCTGCGCGCGGGCATCGAGCAGATCGCCGCCGAGACGGCGCGGCTGCGGGAACTGCTCATCGCGGGTCTGGATTCAACGCGCTTCCGCCGGGCCAATCTCCCGGGAGCCAACGGTCCCATCCTCTCGTGGCTCGTCCCGGAGCCGGAAGCCGTGGCCCGACGTGCCGCCGAGGCCGGCGTGACCGTGACCGTCCGCGGCGGCTACCTGCGAACTGCGCCGCACTTTTACCAGACGGACGAAGAGATCCGGCTTGGCATCGAGGTCCTGAATCGCACGGCGGCCAGCGGCTGAGCGAAGCATTCTCGGTTGCGCGCCACGGTCGGGTACATGCCGGCGGTGAACCAGCCAGCGCTAGCCGGCCACCAATTGCCGCAACTCGCCGTGGAGGCGACGGCTGGCCGATTTCCAGAAGTAGAGGTTCAGGCAGCCGGAGACCGCCACCCACAGCCAGGGAAGAATCGCGAATACGCGGCCACCCCCGAGGAAGACCAACCCGATCAAGATCAACCACGGCCAGACGAGAACGCGTGAGAGCGTCGCCACGTAGGCTCGGCCGGGGCCCGGCTTGATCAGCCCCTGCAGCGTCCCCACCCACGCCAGGGTATGCAGGTCCCAGACCAGCATGACGCTGGTGGCAAGGGCGACGAGCAGCGCCGACCAATCACCCGGCCGGCCAATACCGAGGAAGAGCATGACGATCTGGCCGACCACCAGCGCGAGCACCGGCCCGGTGAACGCGTGGCGAATCCCGCCGAGGTGTCCGCTGAGAATATCGCGCACCGTCGCACCGCTGGTGAGCAGCAGTTCGAGCGTACCGTTGCGCCGGTCGTCGGCCCACCGCTGGGCCGCCTCGGAGGCGACGAACCACTTGAAGGGCATTTGGAGGAAGTAGCAGAACGCCACCGTGTTGCCCCAACCGCGCCAGTCCGAGCTGACAAAGTATTCGCCGGAGAGCCAGACGATTCCCGCCAGCGCAATCAGCCCCCACAGCGCTTTGGCGCGGAGCCGATTCCGGTTGGCCAGCCAGATGAGCGGATTCAGGTCGAGCAAGTCGCGTCGCAGCTCGCGGCGCTGACGGGCGTCGCCAAAGCTCCACTCCTGCCAGCGGCGTCGCCAGGCGGACCCCCACTCCGACTTCGGGGCCTCCTGATAGGCGGAGGCCAGATGCCGCGCAGCCAGCCACAGGCACAGCCACGCCAAACCGTGAGTGATGCCGGTGGAGAGCCAGAAGTCGTTGACCCCGCGCACGAATCGCCCTGACACGACCAGATCGAATTCGTCGGTGATGCTGAACCACCGCAGCCACCTGCCGACGGCGTTCTGGCCGGCGAGGTCAGCGAACCAAGGGAACGCCGCGGCCAGCAGAAAGAGGAGCAGCACGCTCACGGCCGCCGCGCTCCGCGTGTGTTGGGAAAAGGCGGACATCACCAGCCCCACCGACAGCGAAAGAAAGAGGGTGTTCAACAGCACGACTGCGGTGGTCCCGAACTGGCTGAGCGACACGCCGCCCATGAGGATCGGCAGCGCCAGCACGGGCAGAACGGCGGCGATCTGCAGCGTTGCATTGATCGAATAGCCCGCGAGCTTGCCCACCACGATGTCGAAGCCGCGCAGGTCGGTGAGAAAAAGCAGCCCCAGCGTGCCTTCGCGTCGCTCACGGCACAGGGCGTCGGCAGTCTGGAGCGGGCCGGCCAGCCAGCACACCAGATAGGCCAAAGCGGCCAGCCCCTCGAACAGGCCCTTCCCGGCGCTGGCGGCGGCCTGCCATTCCGCGAGAAACCAGAGGGTCCACGCGGCAAACGTGATCGCGATCGCCGCCGCCGCCATGCGCCCATAAAAGGTCCGGTGTTGCCGGGCGGCCACCCGCAGTTCTCGTTCAACAACCGGAAGGAAGCGCATGGGCAAACGCGGCGGATGACAGGCCGGAGGCGACCGGGCGGCGTGAGGCTGGAGGTCTCACGGCCGCGACGCCACCGGTCCCGGGGTTCCGGGAGAAACGGCCACAGGCTGGCCGAGCAGCCGACGGAAACGGCCGAACCAACGCCGTCTTTCCAGCGTGCCGGCAGCGGCCGCGCGGAAGTGCCGGCGCAGGCGCGCCCCGGCCCACCACGCCAGCAGCAGGTTCTTGAGCACGGTCAGCACCGGCCGTGTGAGGGCATGCGCCAGGAGGCTGCCCGAGTAGAACTTTTGCACCCAAGGATGGCTCCAGAACTTGCCGGCCACCTCGGGTGGCAGCATGGCGACAATCTGCGCCAGCCCCGGCAAAAAGTAGGCGCAGGCCCACGGCAGCAGGATCACCAGGCCGAACGTGTAAAAGATCGCGAACGCCGTCCGGCGAACCGACAGGCTGAACCAAGCCCCCACCACGCAGAGGGCCAGCACATCTGTCACGTAGCTGAAAAAACTGCCGGCAGCGTTGGCCATGGCGTAGCCGGTGAGGCCGGTCGGCGGCGCAACGAATCCCGGCCGGGGCAGGTACACCTGGCCGACCACATAGAAGACGTGCAGCAATCCAATCACCACCACCGGCAGGAAGAAGTAACGCCGGATGGCCTGCCAGTGGCCGCGCAGCAGCGTCTTCACCGGCAGCGGTGTGGTGAGAATCAGTTCGAGTGCCCCACTGCGCCGGGCTTCCAGAATGAAATGACAGGCCAGCACAGCCGCCCACACACGGTTGGTAAGGACCAACGCCAGCGAGAAGTTGCGATGGAATTCGGCCGTGCCTGCCCCGCCCGCGCGATAGCCGAAGACGAACCAGGACACGTTGAGGGTCACCAGCGTCACCAGCAACCAGAAGACGAAGTGCGGCCAGCGATGGCGCACGGCAACGGCCAGCACGGGATTCCGGTCCAGCCGACGGCGAAACGTCCGTCGCCAGCCGCGGGTGTAACCGAAACGAGCAATCCAGCGCCGCGCCACGGGTTTTTCGGCCGGGTCCTCGCGCCAGACGCGCGGCAGGAGGATTGCGGTCGCGATCAGTGCCAACCACGACAGGCCCTGTACGGCTCCCACTGACCACCAAAAACCTTGAGGGTTGCCCCGAAACGCCGTGTCGGTAGCCAGCCAGCCGGAGTAGGCGGGACTGGCCAGCGCCAGCCAGGGCGTCCCGGCAAGCGGCACCGTGAAGAAGCGGCTTTCCACCACCGCCGCAAGTCCGGGCAGAAGCCCGGCCACGCCCAAGGTGAGGGCGACCGCCGCCAGCGTGGCCTTGCCCTGGTCACGGCTGAGCACCGAAGTGAACATGCCCACGGCGAGCGAAAAGAAGATCGCGTTCATGACGGCCACGGCCGTGCGCCCGTATTCGCCGGGCGTCACCCCGCCCAGCAAGAGGGGGAGCCCCAGCGCCGGCAGCACTGCCATCAGGCCATACAAGCCGGCCAGCGAAGTGGCGATCCACTTGCCAAGCAACACGTCAAAGCTGCGTAATTCGGTGAGGAACAGCAGGCCGAGCGTGCCGTCGCGCTTCTCCTCACTCAAACAGTCGGCGGTGATAAAGGCCCCGACCAGCAGACAGTAGCTGAAGGCAAACACGCTGAGGTAGGTAAACAAGGTCTTGCCGACGGTGATGGGCGCCTGGGTGCGGACCGAGAACAACGCAATCCACGCGCAGATCACGAGGGCCGCGACGGCGGCAGCCAGTCGCAGCCAGTACGTCTTGCTGCGCCGGGCGCCCGCCCGCAGTTCGCGTTCGACAATCGGCAGGAACGTCATTCGCGCCGCGAGTGTAGGCGCAGGCTTCCCGGAGTCCAAAGCGGAAACCAAGCGGCGGTCCGACCGGCTGGCAGGCGGGCGAGACACGGTCTTTTCATTTGGCGCGGTGCTTGACGAGTGCTTGGAAAGGGATGCGGGGATCGTGCTGGGAGCGTTCCTGTAATTGGGGCCAGGAAGGCTCGGGGTGAAGATCCGCCTTGAGCGCCACCAG
>CALJWR010000113.1 GCA_937976685.1 uncultured Verrucomicrobiae bacterium | reverse complement strand
CCGCCGGTTCCAGCACCCGCAATCTGACTTCCTCACGCTGCTCAACATCTGGCGGGCCTACCACGACACGTGGGACTCACTGAAGACGCAGAGCCAGATGCGGAAGTTCTGCAAGGCCCATTTCCTTTCGTACGTGCGGATGCGTGAGTGGCGGGAGGTTCACGCCCAGCTCGAAGAGGCGATGGCGGAAGGGAAGCCGCACGCCGACCGGGGCGGCGCAGAGTCCGAAGCCCACGGCGGCCGACCACGCCGGGCGCAACGGCAAGCGTTTGATCCGGACTACGCCGCGATTCATCGGGCGGTGTTGACGGGGCTGCTGGGCCACGTGGCGCAGCGGGCGGAGCGCAACCTCTACGCGGTGGCCGCCGGGCGCCAGGCCATGGTCTTCCCGGGGTCCGCCTTGTTCGACAAGGGGCCCGATCCATCGCGCAAGGCGGGAGCGGCGGGCGAAGCAGCGCGGGCGGCGAAGCCGGCGCAGCCCGCATGGCTCGTCGCGGGCGAAATCATGGAGACGGCCCGGACCTTTCTCCGGACCGCGGCGGCGATTGATCCGGAGTGGGTAATCGAACTGGCGCCACATGTCATCCGGGTGACTCACGAAAACGCGCGTTGGGACGCAAGGAACGGTCGGGTGCTGGCCACCGAGAAGGTCCGGCTCCGCGGATTGGTGCTGCGCGAGCGGGCCGTCGGTTACGGCCGGGTCAACCCCGCGGAGGCCACCCGGATTTTCATCCGTTCGGCATTGGTCGAGGAGGACCTCGAGGCCGACCGCTATCCGTTCATCGAACACAACCGCCGACTGCGGGAGAAGATCGAGCTGTGGCAGACGCGGTTGACGCATCGCGTGGTGCCCGACCTCGATGAGGCGCTGGCGGCGTATTACGCCGCCCGGCTCAAAGACGTTTCGTCATTGCCGGACCTGAACCGGGCGTTGCGGGAGAGCGGCGCGCGGGATTTCCTGTGTGCCCGGGAGGACGATTTGCTGGGGGAACAGGCCGCCGGATTCGATCGCGGCGCGTTCCCCGATGCCATCAACATGGGAGACCACGCGCTTCCCGTGCAGTATGCCTACGCTCCGGGCGAGGAGCGCGATGGCATCACCGTCCGACTGGCGGCACGGTTGGTCGAGGCCGTGGACCCGGCCCGACTGGAATGGGCCGTGCCGGCGCTGCGCGAGGAGCGGGTGGCTCACCTGCTCCGTGAACTGCCCAAGCCGTTGCGCCGCGCGCTGATGCCGCTGGCCGCGACGGCGCGTGAAGTCGTGGCAAATGTCGCGCCCGAGGCGCCCGATTACCTAGCTGCTGCAAGCGAGTTCATTCGCCGGCGCTTCGGGCTGGAGATTCCGGCGAACGCCTGGGCTGCTGCCGCGCTCCCGGAACACTTGCGACCCCGGTACGAAGTCGTTGGGAGCGAGGGGCAGCCGCTGGCTTCGGGGCGTGACTTGGAGGCGTTACGCGAAGCGGTCCGCCAGCATACGACGCCCGCCGACAAGCGTGCGTGGGACGAGGCGGTTCAGCGGTGGGAGCGGTACGAGCTCCGGGACTGGGATTTCGGGGAGTTGCCCGAGCGCGTGGTAGTCAGTGAAGTCGGCGGATTGCCGCTCCATGCCTTTCCCGGATTGGAGGTCGAGGATCAGGCGGTCAACCTTCGCCTGTTCCGGGATGCAGGCGCGGCGGCGGCCGCTTCCCGGCAGGGCGTGCCGCGGCTCGCCGCGCAGGTGCTGCATCGGGAGGTAATCCGGCTGCAGAAGGATTTGCGCAGTCTCCGGCTCAGGGCCGTGGCGTACGCCGCCCTCGGCGGCGCCGATCAACTGCTGGACACCGCGTGGAAGTGTCTGGAGCGATACCTTTTTCCGGTGCCCGAGCCGCCACCGCGGACGGCGACGGCCTTCGCGGAGTATTTGGCGTCGGTACGGGGGCGGTTGCCCGGTGCTGCCGCGCGCCTGGTTGAACTGGCCGGCGTCATCCTCGAACTCCGGCACGCGCTCACGCTGCACCGCAAGCCGTTCCCGGGCCTGGCGGCCGAGCTGGACGCGCTGGTGCCGGCGGACTTCCTCGAGCGAGTGCCCTTCGATCGCTTGGCCCATCTGCCGCGTTACCTCCGGGCGATGCAGGTGCGCGCCGACCGGGCGGCAGTGAATCCGGCGAAAGATGTGGAGAAAGCACAGCGGGTGCGACCATTCGTCGAAGCGCTGCGCCAGCTCGCGCCAGCGGCGATGCAATCTCCGCCTGCCCGGCCAGCGTGGGAATGCCTGCGCTGGCTGGTTGAGGAGTTCAAGGTGTCGGTGTTCGCGCAGGAGCTCGGCACCGCCGAGCCGGTTTCCCCCAAGAAGCTCGAAGAGGCCGTGGCAGCGGTGCGGTCTGCGGTTTAGCCGAGATATTTCAGACGCGTGGCAGCCGCCGCCGTGAGGCGGCGGTCCGGGCGGCGTGGACGCGCCTCCGCCGGCTCACGCCGGCGGCTACGGTCTGTTGGCGTTGAATGCGAACGGTGGGGCATCCGAGTCAGCGCCTCGTTCTGCGGAGGTCCGGGGCGCCGCGGGTCGGGCCAGTGGCGCAGCCGCCACGGGGCTGTTCGGTGCTGCGCCGCGATTCCGGTCTGATTTGCCAAGCGTGAGCGGTCATCCACTATCGTTGGCGTCATGGCTACCGAGCTTTTGCGTCGAGCAGCGGGTTGTCGTTGTCGCCTGCTTTTGCCCTTTGCGCTGTGCCTCGCGGCTCTGGCTGCCGCCGATGACTGGCCGCAGTGGTTGGGACCACAACGCGACGCGGTCTGGCGGGAGACCGGGATTGTAGAGCGGTTCCCCGCGAGCGGACTCAAGTTCCGCTGGCGGACGCCCATCGGGGCGGGCTACTCCGGGCCGGCGGTGGCGGCGGGGCGCGTGTACGTGATGGACCGGCAACTTCCGACCGGCGCGGCCATCCCGGGCGATCCGTTCACCAAGGCGCTGGTGCCCGGCAGCGAGCGGGTGCTGTGCCTCGAGGAAGCAACCGGGAAGATTCTGTGGACCCACGCCTATGATGCGCCCTACACGATCAGTTACGCGGCCGGTCCGCGCTGCACCCCGCTCGTGGACGGGGATCGGGTGTTCACACTGGGTGCCGAGGGCAACCTGTTCTGCCTTGACGTCGCTTCCGGGCGGCCGATCTGGTCACGCGATTTCAAACGGGATTTCGGGGCGAAGACGCCGGAATGGGGTTTCGCCGGACACCCGCTCCTCGTTGAGGATCGGCTGGTGTGTCTGGTCGGCGGCGACGGGAGCGTCGCGGTGGCTTTCGACAAGCACACCGGCAAGGAGCTATGGCGGGCCCTGTCGGCCCGGGAACCGGGTTACGGCCCGCCGACGCTGATTGAACACCGCGGCCGGCGCATGGTGATCGTGTGGCATCCCGAAGCGGTCAACGCGCTCGATCCCGCGACGGGCCATGTTGTTTGGACGGTGCCGTTTGAGAGCCGGTATGGGCTCACCGCGCCGACACCGCGCCTGGCGGGCGACATGCTCTTCGTGACGGCGTTTTACAACGGCTCCCTTGCCTTGCGGCTGGGATCGCGGGAGCCCCAAGTCCTTTGGCGAAGTCCGAAGGCGAGCGAAAAGGACACAACCCACCTTCACTCCATCATCGCCACTCCCGTCATCGAGGGCGGGCACATCTACGGTGTGTGCGGCTATGGGCAGTTGCGGTGTCTCAAGTTGGAGACCGGCGAGCGGGTGTGGGAAACGCTGGCCGCCACCACGCCGGAGAAGGAAACCCGCTGGGGCAACGCCTTTCTGGTCAAGCACGGGGACCGCTTCCTCCTCGCCAACGAGCGGGGCGACTTAATCATCGCGCGCCTCACCCCGGCTGGCTACGTCGAGATCAGCCGGACCCGCCTCATTGAACCGACCAATCGGGATCCGGGCCGGCCGGTGGTCTGGTCGCATCCCGCGTTCGCCAATCGGTCCGTCTATGCCCGCAACGATCGGGAGATCGTTTGTGCGTCGTTGGCGGCGGAATGACACCCGCCCTCGGGGGGCCGCGCCAGCCCGGGACTGACGCTGGCGCAACGAAATCTGGCCACCTGCCGGCTTCGGGCTAGAGTCCCGCCGGATGTTGACTCAAGAAGCGATTGTGACCGCCCTCAAGGCGGTGAAGTATCCCGGGTATTCGCGGGACATTGTTTCGTTTGGTTTGATCAAGGACGTGACGGTTGACGGCAGCCGCGTGACCGTGCTGCTGCAACTCACTTCCGCCAATCCGCAGGCGGCGGCGCAGATCAAATCCGACGCGGAGGCTGTGCTTCGCGCGCTGCCGGGCGCGCCGGAAGTGGAAGTCACGGTGAACCAGCCGGCGGGCGCCGCCCCGGCCGGAGCGACCGGCGGACAGAACCCGTGGGCAAATCAGCACCGCGTGCCGGGGGTGAAACACGTGATCGCGGTGGCCAGCGGCAAGGGCGGAGTGGGGAAGTCCACCGTCTCCGTGAACCTTGCCTGCGCGCTCCAGCAGTTGGGCGAACGCGTCGGGCTGCTGGACTGCGACATCTACGGCCCGAGCATTCCGCTGATGATGGGGCTGACCCAGCGGCCCACGGTGAGCGAACGGGAGCAACTCGTGCCGCCGGTCAACCACGGGGTGAAGCTCATGAGCATCGGCTTCCTCGTCGAGGGCGACCAGCCGGTCATCTGGCGTGGCCCGATGATCACCAAGACCATTCAACAGTTCCTGTTTGCGGTGGAATGGGCAGACCTCGACTACCTGTTGGTGGACCTGCCGCCCGGCACTGGTGACGCTCAGCTTTCCCTCTGTCAAACGGTGCCTCTTGACGGCGGGGTGGTGGTGACCACGCCGCAGGAGGCGTCCGTGGGCGTGGTGCGCAAGGGCATCGCAATGTTCGAGAAGGTCAACGTGCCCATCCTCGGCATCGTCGAGAACATGAGTTACTTCACGGCGCCGGACGGCACCCGCGTTGAAATCTTCGGCAATGGCGGCGGCCGGCGGGAGGCCGAACGGCAGCACACTACGTTCCTCGGCGAGGTGCCCATCTTCACCGAAATCCGCGAAGGCGGCGACCGCGGGGTTCCCGTAGTCGTGTCGGCGCCGCGGTCCAAGCCCGGTCAAGCCTTCGTGGCCGTGGCGGAGAACCTGCGGCGACGGATCAACCAGCCGCCGGCTTCCTCGTGACGCCCCGGCCGGCAGATTCAGACGGGGGAGCAGCAACCCAGCCCGCCGGGCCGGGACCGGCGTTTGGCGTGCTGGGCACTCCGCTGGTGACCACGGACTACGGCCGGCTGAGCGACTGGTGCCACGCGCGGTGCCGCGAGCCGGGTGCGGTGGCCCTCGAGTTCGCCAACACCCACATCGTCACAGCCCGCCGGCACGAACTCGACTATCGGGCGCTGACCGCCGCCTACGACTATTTCATCCCGGACGCCTCGCCGCTGGCGTGGTGCTTGCGCCGGCAGGGGGCGCCGTTGCGCGAGCGCGTGTACGGGCCGACGTTCATGCGCGAATGTCTCGAACGCACCTCGGCAGACGTTTCGCACTACCTGCTGGGCGGCTCCCCGGAGTGCGCGGTCCGTCTGCGGGAGCGGTTTTCCCGCGCCCGATTCGTCGGCGGCTTCCACGGCCGCTGCGATGCTCGCGGGATGCTTGCGGGAGACGCCGATTCGGCCGTGCTGGCCGAGTTGGCTCGGTTGTCGCCGGATTTCATCTGGGTAGGTTTGGGTACGCCGAAGCAGGACGCCTGGGTGAATCGCCAGAAAGCCCGCCTCCCGCGCGGCGTGGTTTTGTCCGTCGGGTTCGCCTTCGATGTGAACGCCGGGTTGAAGCCGGACGCGCCGGCGTGGCTGCAACGGTTGGGGCTGACCTGGCTCTTCCGGCTCGCGTCCGAACCCCGGCGCTTGTTCAGTCGCTACCTCAAGTACAACAGCCTGTTCCTCTGGTACCTTGCCGCCGACGGCCTGCGCGGGCGGGCGTGGCAAGTCCAGTACCGGCAGGCACGGTAAGGCCGGTCGCGGCGTTTGAGACGCGTGATGGCTGAACTATCGGCACTGGGTGGGCGCCGGCGTCCGGCACGTCGGCCGCCTGGTTCTGGGGGGCGGCCACGCTGGCGTGCGCGACCGCTGGACGAGCGAAGGTGGCTTTCCCTTGCGTGTCCGCGTACCGGGGCGTTCAATTCGGGCGCCAGCGATGCCCCGTTTCCAGGACGACTTGACCTCTTGGCGAAACGGTGCGCCGTTGGCCAGAAGCTTAAGCGACAAGAGATTCCGCCAGCCATGTCCTCGTCATCCCGACTCGTCCTTTCCCATGACATCACGCGGCATCTTGATCGTCGCCAGTTCTTGATTGCCGCCGGTGCCGCGACGGCGGCGGCCGCTTTCGTTGGCGCGCCGGAGTCCCGCGGCGCCGACACCGGACCGAAGGTGAATCTCGGCCTCATTGGCTGCGGCGGTCGGGGGCGGTGGATAGCGGACCTGTTCCTCAAACATGGTGGCTACCATCTCGCGGGCGTGTATGACTATTTCGCCGACCGGGCGAACGCGGCGGGGGACCAGTTCCAGGTGCCGGCCGGTCAGCGTTACTCGGGGCTCTACGGTTATCGGAAAATGCTGGAGCAAAAGGGACTTGATGCCGTGGCCATCGAGAGCCCGCCGTTCTTCCACCCCATGCAGGCCGCGGACGCAGTGGCCGCCGGCAAGCACGTGTACCTGGCCAAGCCGGTCGCCGTGGACGTGCCGGGCTGCCAGTCCATCGCCGACAGCGGTCAGGCGGCGACGGGCAAAAAGCTCGTCTTTCTCGTGGACTTTCAGACGCGGGCGCATCCGGCTTACCAGGAAGTGGTCGGCCGCGTGCATCGGGGCGAATTGGGCCGGCTGGTCTCGCTCGATGCCGGTTACCAGTGCGACACGTACTTCCAGGCCATGGACGCGGAATATCGGAAGAGCGCGAAGGATGCGGAGGCTCGCGTGCGCGCATGGGCGATTGACCGGGTGTTGTCTGGTGACGTGATCACCGAGCAAAACATCCACGCGCTGGATGTCGCTACCTGGTTCGTGAACGCCAATCCGGTCAAAGCCCACGGGAGCGGCGGCCAGGCGCGCGGTTTCGCCGGCGACTGCTGGGATCATTACGCGGTGGTCTTCTACTTTCCCGACGACGTGCTGGTCAGTTTCAGCGCCAAGCAGGTGGGCTTCGGCTATGATGACATCATGTGCCGGGCGTACGGGCTGCTGGGAACCGCCGAGACCCATTACGCCGGCAGGGTGACGCTGCGCACGAAAGACGACGCGTTCAATGGTGACTCGCGCAACCTGTACCAGGACGGCGCCGTGCGGAATATCGCCACCTTCCACCGGGCCATCACCACGGAGGACTTCGCGAACCCCACGGTCTCGCCCAGCGTGCGCAGCAACCTGACGACGATCCTCGGCCGGATGGCGGCCTATCGGCGGGGCAAGGAGGAAGTCACGTGGACGGAGATGATGAACCGGGCGGAGAAATGGGAGTTCCCGCTGGGGCAGTTGAAGGCATGAAGGGGGAAGTTCCTCCCAAAGCGTTGCCCGAGCCCGGCCGCGCGAGCCCGGTGCCACCAAAGTGGTAGTGGCTCCGGGAACCCGGGCTGGCGGAACAGACCCGGGTATAGCGTCCGCGAATTCATGCGGGACGGCCTGGCCTGTCGGCTTGGGTGCGGAGCTTGGGACGAAAGTTCCGTGCGGCGGGGCGAGGTTTGTGCTTTCTTCCCGCGGCCATCGCCATGAGTTCTTCGCCCGCCGCCACGCCGCCGCGCCCCGCGCGTCAGGAAAACCTCTGGATCAACCTGGTTTTTAACGCCGTGATCCCGGCGCTGATTCTGGGCTTCGCCAGCTCGGACAAGCGGCTGGGGCCCGTGTGGTCGTTGGTGGTGGCCCTCGTTTTTCCGCTCGGCTACGGCGTTTGGGATCTCGCCACGCGGCGTAAGTGGAACGTGTTTTCGATTCTGGGCTGCGTGGGCACGCTGCTCACCGGCGGGCTGGGACTGATGAAGATCAGCGGTTTTTGGTTCGCCGTGAAGGAGGCCGCCGTGCCGGTGCTCATCGGCATCGCCATTCCGCTGAGCCTTCGCACCCGGCAGCCGCTGGTGCGGACGCTCCTGTATAACGATCAGGTGCTCGACACGCGGCGGATTCGCGAGGCGCTGGTCGCTCGGAACAAGGAGGCCGACTTCAATCGCCTGCTCCGCTGGGCTTCGTGGATGCTGGCGGCGGCCATGCTCGTCAGCGCGGCCACCAACTTCGGCCTGGCGATCTGGCTGCTCCCGGACCAGTCGGGAACCGAGGAATTCAACCGCCAGCTCGGCAAACTCCAGTTTTGGAGCTGGCCTGGCACGATGCTGCCCACTTCGGCGATGATCTTCTACACGCTGTTCCGGTTGTTGAAAGGGGTTGAGGATCTGACCGGCCTCAAAGGGGACGATCTATTTCACCAGAAAGGCAAGCCCGCCGCGGAGCCGCCACCCACCGCCCCGACCAGCGCGCCGGGAACAGGCGGATAGCGAGCGATTGCCCACTGTTCCCGACCGTCCGGACATCAGCGTTGCGGGTCGGGCGGACGCTCCCTAGATTTCCGACCACGATTTGACGGCGGCGAAAGAACGCACATGAAACATCCGCTCGAGTTCGAGAAGCCGATTCTGGAGTTGCAGCGGAAGCTCGACGAACTGCGCAAGCATCCCCACGCCGGTTCGCTGGGGCTGACGCTGGAGGACGAGGTATCCCGAATGGAGCGCAAGCTCGCCGAGACCCGGCGGGAGGTGTTTTCCAATCTCACCGCCTGGCAGCGCGTGCAACTGGCGCGCCATCCGCGCCGCCCCTACACCCTCGACTACTTGCGCGACACGTTCACCGACTTTCAGGAATTGCACGGTGACCGTCTGTTCGCCGACGATCGGGCGATGGTGGGCGGCTTCGCGCGGTTGCAAGGGCAGCCGGTGATGGTGATCGGCACA
Source organism: uncultured Verrucomicrobiae bacterium (assembly GCA_937976685.1). Classification (GTDB taxonomy): domain Bacteria; phylum Verrucomicrobiota; class Verrucomicrobiia; order Limisphaerales; family J093; genus JADJWF01. The sequence goes on along the minus strand of CALJWR010000113.1, from coordinate 8,466 downwards.
CAGAAGGGCCGGGACACCAAGGAAAACATTCTCCGCAACTTCGGTTCCGCCCATCCGGAGGGCTACCGCAAGGCGTTGCGGCTGATGCGGCTGGCCGACAAATTCGGGCTGCCCATCATCACGCTGATTGACACGGCCGGCGCCTATCCCGGCGTGGGCGCGGAGGAGCGTCACATCGCCGAGGCCATCGCGGTCAACCTCCGCGAGATGACGCTGCTCGAAGTCCCGATCATCGCCGTGGTGATCGGCGAGGGGGGGTCGGGCGGTGCCCTGGGGATTGGAGTGGCGGACCGGGTGTTGATCCTCGAAAACGCCTACTACTCCGTGATCAGCCCGGAGGGTTGTGCGGCCATCCTGTGGAAGGACCGCGCGGCGGCGCAACGGGCGGCGGAGGCCCTCCGGATTACCGCGACGGACTTGCTGGAATTGGGGCTGGTGGACGAAATCGTGCCGGAACCGCTCGGCGGGGCCCATTCCGATCCCACGACCATGGCTGAGACGCTGAAGGTCTATCTGCTGCGGCATCTGCAAGAAACTGAGGCTGTTGCGCCGTCCGAGCGCCTGCGGCTGCGTTATGAGAAATTCCGGCGGATTGGCCAGGTGGCGGAGGCGCCGGGCTTGCTGGGCCTCACTCCGACTGCGTGACCACCGCCTGTAACGCCGACCGCAAAGAGGTCATGCCAGACACTGCCACCGCGATGCTGTACCCGCTCGTCTTCCAGCCGATCTTCAAAGAGCGCCCATGGGGTGGTCGCGAATTGGCGACCCTCTACCAGAAACCGTTGCCGGAGGGTGTTCGGATTGGTGAATCTTGGGAGATCTCTGACCGTCCCGGCGACGCGAGCGTCATCGCCAACGGGCCCCTGGCCGGCAAAGACCTGCGGTGGCTCATGGAGCATCACGCGGACGATCTGCTGGGGGCGGCTCCGCCAGTCAATGGGCGGTTTCCCCTGCTGGTCAAGCTGCTGGACGCGCGGGAAGTGCTGTCCGTGCAAGTCCACCCCCCGGCTCGCGTGGCCGAACGGCTGGGCGGCGAGCCCAAGACAGAGCTTTGGTACGTGGCGCAGGCACAACCGGGCGCGCGGCTGTTCGCCGGTCTCCGCCGGGGCGCAACCCGCAGCCAGATGATTCGCAAGGCGGGCGAAGGTACGTTGGAGGACTGCCTGCATTCGATTCCGGTCCAGGCCGGCTCGGCGGTCTTCGTGCCGAGCGGACGGTTGCACGCGCTCGGTGCGGGCGTGGTCGTCTTCGAGATCCAGCAGAATTCCGACACGACCTATCGAGCGTTCGACTGGAACCGCACGGATGAGCGCGGCCAGCCGCGGGAACTCCATTTCGACAAGGCGCTCGAGTGCATTGATTTTGACGACATCGAGCCGGGGCCGGTGGAGTCACGCGTGGAGCAGCTGGGAACCGCCCGGCGTCGCTCGCTGGCCGAGAATCCATTGTTCGAGGTGGCGGAGGTACAGGCACCGGCGGGCTTTTCCGACGAAATCAGCCCGGCCGACTACCCCCGGATCGTCGCGGTCGTCGGTGGAAAGGTCACGCTGAACGATCCGGCGTCCGGCGTGGAAGCCGTGCTCACGCCGGGGACGGTCGCGCTGCTGCCCGCGTGCCTCGGGGCCGTCTCGTTGACGGTCAACGAAGAGACGACGTTCCTGTTCGCGGCGGCCGGCTATGAGCGGGTGGCGGACGTGCGTCCACTGATGGACGCTGAGGAGTTGGCGGCCCCCGCCCCGGCATGGAAGTATTACGCGCGTCACCGCCGGCGGGCTCCGTCGGAGCGCCTGCCGGGCCAGTTGCCCAGTTCACGCCAGGTGAAGAAGGAACTGGCCCGCAAGTTCCGCTACATGCCGTTTCTCAGGCTGCTGGTACTCAGTTTCTGGTTCCGACTGGCGGTGCTCGGCTTCGTCGGCCTGGTGGTGTTCCTCAGCCTTTTCCTGCCGAGAATCTGGCGTACGACGCCGAAAGATTTCGCCCCGGAAGTCAAAATCAGCGGGCTGGACAAGGTGCAGAGCCTCATGCTTCAGCGCTCGGCCCGTCGGGCTCAGGCGGCCCGGCAGTACGACCGGGCGCTTTACGCCTGGGGCACGGCCATCGCCAACAACATGGCTGACCTGCGCGCGGTCCGCGGCTTTCTCGGGTGCATTGCCGAGCAGGAGCCGCCGCCGCACCAACGAGTTACTGCTGCCGCACAGTACTCGTTCTGGTTGCTGCGGCTCGGCGCGACCAACATGGCCGACCTTGAACTCACTACGCGGGTGTTTGAGGGTTATCAACTGCACGACTTGGTCACCCGGGTGCTCGAACCGCTCAAGGAGACGCTCTCCGGTGACCTCGCGCCCCGCTACGCGAAAGCTCTGTTTTTCACGGGCAAGTACGACGAATTCGGCCGGCGTTGGCCATTGCTCAGCACCGAGGCACGCTCGCGACCCGACCTGGCCTTAATCCACGACGCCTACGAATTGGGCTGGCGGCAGCCCGCGAATGCCGCGGAAATTCGCCAGCGCCTCGAGCAATTGGGCCGGGGGGTCGGTCCGTTGCGCGACATGGCCAACCGGCTGCTCCTGCAGGTGGCCAATCACCTTTCCGATCCCGATGGCTACTCCCGCGTTCTTGGCCAGGTGCAGCGCGACCAGGCCGACACCGGGGTGGACCACGCGACCTACTGGCGGCTGCTGAGTTCCGTCGGGCGACTGGAAGAGGCACGATTTCTCGCCGAGCTGTACACCATCCCGCCGCGGTCCGCGCGGGAACTGGTGGTGCTGGCGGGCACGTGCGACCTGCTGGGGCTGTCGGGCAAGGCCCTGGGGCTGTTCCAACGCCACGCCGTCGAATTTGGTTATGCGCCCGAGGTCTGGCTGGCTTATGCGGAGATCGTAAATCGTGAAGGCAATTGGGATGAGTTGAACGCCGTGGCCGTTAGCATGCGGCAAAACCCGCAGATCCGCGAGGAGTATGAGGGATTCATTGATTACCTCGAGGGCTGGTCATTTCTCAAACGGGGTGTCACCAATCAGGCCGAGGCGCTGTTCATCCGCGCGTCCACCAAGTCGTTCGGTCATGATCGGCAGGCGATCACGGCGGCACTGAACATGGCCAAGGCCGACTTTCCCAATGAAGCCCGGGAGGTGCTCGCGAAAGTCACGCCCTCTGAATCGCTTCGCAACGCCTATTGGGAGGCGAGTTTTGAAACCGCCTGGGCGCTCAAGGATGAGGGGCTCATGCTGTTAACGGTGGAGGCGGCCTTCGCGGCGAATCCGCAACAGGCCGCCTGGGCCGGCCGCCGGGCGGCGGCGTTGCTGGTCACGCGGCAACAGCCTGAAGAAGCCATCCGGTTGAGCATGTTGCTGCGAGCCCAATTCCCCAACTTGCTTGGGGGGCAAATCAACCACGCCTTCGCGTTGATTTACAATCGCCGGCTGGAGGAGGCCGGCGAGCTCCTGGCGTCGCTCGCCGACCGGCCGATGAACCCGGAGGAGGCGCACTCCTACGCGCTGGCCCGATTCGAGTTGCTCCTGCTTCGGGACCGGCCCGACCTCGCCCGCGTCGTCCTGCGGCAGATAGATCGTTCGCGTCTGTTTCCCACCCAGGTGCGGTGGCTTCAAGAACAGATGAAAAAGATCGAATCGGCGAAAGACTGAGGTGCCCCGCCCGCCCAAGCAACGTGACTTCCACCGAGGCCATAGCGCTCTTGGAACGCTTCCGCGCAGGTAAAGCCTCCCGCGACGAAGTGCTGGCCGCGTTCCGGGCGGTGCCGGTCGCCGAGCTGGGCTTTGCGCAAGTGGACACCCACCGTGGCCTCCGGCAGGGCTTTCCGGAGGTCATCTTTGGTGCGGGCAAAACACCGGCGCAAGTGGTGCAGATCGCCGCCCGGCTGTGGCGGAACGACGGTCGGGTGCTCATCACCCGCGTCACTGCCGCTCACGCCCGGGCAGTGCGGCGGCGATTTTCGCGGGCCCAACATCACGAGGCCGCCCGTTGCATCACCCTTGAGCGGCGGCCGCTGTCCAAGCGCCCGGGCACGATCGCGGTTCTTTGTGCCGGCACCAGTGATTTGCCCGTGGCTGAGGAGGCCGCTGTCACCGCCGACTTCATGGGCAACCGGGTGGAACGCCTCTTCGATGTGGGCGTGGCCGGGCTGCACCGGCTGCTCGGCCGGCTGGAGTTGGTTCAACGGGCGAATGTGCTGGTGGTGGTCGCCGGCATGGAGGGGGCCCTGCCCAGCGTCGTGGCCGGACTCGTGGCACGGCCGGTCATCGCGGTGCCCACCAGCGTCGGGTACGGTGCCAGCTTTGGCGGCGTGGCGGCTCTGTTGGGGATGCTCAACAGTTGTGGCAGCGGTGTCACCGTGGTCAACATAGACAACGGCTTTGGCGCCGGTTACGCGGCCAGTCAGATCAACGCGCTTGCAGGCGAAGCCACGTGAAAACCCTGTATCTTGACCTGGTCAGCGGCATCAGCGGCGACATGTTCCTTGGCGCCCTGATGGATCTTGGGGTGAACCGCCATGAACTCGAACGCGCGCTCCGCGGCCTGGGTGTCACCGGTTATCACCTGCACGTGGGCCGGGAGTCCCGCAGCGGCATCGTGGGCACCCGTTTCGATGTCCACTTGGAGACCGATCATTCACATGACCACCCGGAGACCGACTCCGCTCCGGCACCCGCCCACGAGGGCCACGGCGGCGGTCACCACCCACACGAGCACGCGCAGGGGGCGGCGGGCCACCACCACGCCGAACACCGTGACTTCGCCACCATCCGGCAATGGATCGCCGGGAGTTCCCTCGCGGACTGGGTGAAGGAAAAGGCGATCGGCGTTTTCGCGCGGATTGCGGCGGCCGAAGGAAAGATCCACGGGCAGCCGCCCGAAGCGGTGCATTTCCACGAAGTGGGTGCCGTGGACTCGATCGTGGACATCGTGGGTGCCTGCGCGGCCCTCGATCTGCTCGGCCGGCCCCGCGTGCTGGCCTCGCCGGTGGTGGACGGCACCGGCTGGGTTCGGTGTGCGCATGGGCGGTTTCCAGTACCCACCCCGGCAACGCTCGAGATCTTGGGCGCGCGGGGCGTCGCCGTGTCGCAGTGCGACGAGCCGAATGAACTCGTCACGCCCACCGGGGCCGCGCTGCTGGCGGAATTCGTCGAGGACTTTGGTCCCCTGCGCGGGCTGCGTCCCGAGCGCATCGGCTACGGCATCGGCGGTCGGGAGAACCGGACGCGCCCGAATGTCTTGCGAGCCATTCTCGGCGTGGCAGAGGGGGCTGGTGACTCCGCGCACGACTGGGAAACGGATACGGTGATCGTGCTGGAAACCAACCTCGACGATTCAACGCCGGAACTGCTGGCGCCCGTGTTGAAGCAGGTGATGGCGGCGGGCGCACTGGACGCGACCTGCACGCCCGTGCTGATGAAGAAGGGACGGCCCGGAGTGCTGCTGTCCGTGCTCGCGCGGGTGGCCGATGCGGACTCGTTGACCGCACTTCTGCTGCGGCACACGAGCGCGTTTGGCGTTCGGCGCTCTGCCTGCGAGCGACGCAAGTTGCGACGCGAGTTGTGGTTCGTCAGCACGCCCTTCGGCACGGTGGCGGTGAAGGTCGGTTGGTTGGACGGCGAGATCGTTCAGGCGATGCCTGAATTCGAGGACTGCCGCCGGCTCGCGGACGCGGAGGGGGTCGCCGTCCGCACGGTGTACGCCGCCGCTTTAGCCGGGGCGTGGCGGTTGCTTCAGGACCGCCGCCCCCAAAAGCCTTGAACGCAACGGCCGGCAGGTTAAGCTGGCCGCATGGCAAAGGCATCCCCTTGGTGTTGGTGTGTGTGGCTGTGCCTGCCTTTGCTGGGTTGCGGTGTGCGTTCCGACCATCCGAACCAAAAAACAACCCAGGACGGCTTCGCCGAGGCGCGGCAGCGCATGGTGGCCCAGCAGCTTGCCGCGCCCTCCCGGGGCATTCGGGACGAGCGGGTCTTGGCGGCCATGGCCAAGGTGCCGCGCCACGAGTTGGTTCCTGAAGCAAGCCGGCACGACGCTTACGGCGACTTCCCCCTCCCGATCGGGCACGGGCAGACGATTTCGCAGCCGTACATCGTCGCCTTCATGACCGAGCAACTGGCTCCGAAACCGACCGACAAGGTTCTGGAGGTCGGCACCGGCTCGGGCTATCAGGCCGCGGTACTCGCCGAATTGGTCGCCGAGGTGTACACGATCGAAATCGTGGAAGCGTTGGCCATCCGGGCGGAACGGGACCTGCGCCGCGTCGGCTACCACAATGTCAAGGTGCGGCACGGCGACGGTTACGAGGGCTGGCCGGAAGCCGCGCCGTTTGACGCGATCATCGTGACGTGCGCACCGGAGCGCGTGCCCGCCCCGCTGGTCGAACAGTTGAAGGAGGGTGGTCGTATGATCCTCCCGGTTGGTCCTGCCGGCGACCAGCAGTTGGTTCTCCTCCGAAAGCAAGAGGGCCGGCTGCAACGGCAATCCGTGTTGCCGGTGCGGTTCGTTCCCATGACCGGTCCCGGCGTGACCGGCTCGTCCCCATGACCAAGAAGAAGTCCGTTTCTGCTCCGCGGCCCGCCACCCCCGTGCCGGCGAGGCCCCAAGTGCCGATCGAACCCATTCAGCTCAAGTGCCTCGGCATCGGTGACGGCTGGGCGTCGCTGGATCGCAATCACTCGTCGTTTGTCTATCGGCTGGGCACCCGCAATCTGCTGGTGGATTGCGGCGAACCGGTGAGCCGCTCGCTGAAAGCCGCCGGGATTCCCGCCGACGCGGTGGATGACCTGCTCCTGTCGCACCTGCACCTCGACCACCTGGGCGGGTACTTCATGCTGATTCAAGGGCTGTGGCTGGAACCTCGGCGGAAGCCGTTGAATGTGTACATGCCCGCCGAGGGCATCGAGCCGGTGAAGACGCTGCTGCGGACCGGCTACATCTTCGACGAGTTGCTTCATTTCCCGATCACCTATCAGCCGCTGAAGGCGGGGGTGGCCTTTGCTTGCGGTAACGCGCGCGTGACCGCTTACCGCAACACTCATCTGGATCGGTTGCGCGCCCAGTTTCAGGCGAAATATCCGCAGCCGTTCGAGTCCTTCAGCTTTCTCTTCGAGGTCGGCGGTCGGCGCGTTGCCCACTCAGCCGACATCGGCGCGTTGGAAGACCTGGATGTTCTCCTCCGCGCGCCGGTTGAGGCCCTGGTCTGCGAGATGGCCCATTTGGAGCCGCGGCGGCTCTTCGAATACCTGCGCGGCAAGCCGATCAAGCGTGTGATTTTCATCCACTTGGGCCGGGCACAGTGGGCCAGCCAGGCCAGCCTCCGCGACCTCGCGTTTGCCAACCTCGGCGGGATACCGTGCTCATTCGCGCGGGACGGCGAGGCGTTCGTGATTTGAGTGGGGGTGCCTTCCGGGCCCTTACTTCGAGTTCAACCGCTCAATCGCGGCCAGCACTTCGGCGGCGTGGCTGGCCGTCTTGACCTTCGGCCAGATCTCCGCGATGCGGCCGTCGGGCGCGATCAAAAACGTCACCCGATGCGTCCCCAGACCAATCCGGCCCATGAACGACTTCTCCGCGTACACGCCGTAGGCCTTGACCACCGTCTTGTCGGAATCGGCAACCAGGGTGAAGGGCAACTTGAACAGGCGCGCAAATCGTTCGTGGGACTTCACCGAGTCGGTGCTCACCCCCAGGACCGCGACGCCCCTGCTGCTCAGGGTTTCCCAGGCGTCCCGGAACCCGCACGCCTCCACCGTGCAACCGGGAGTGTTGTCCTTGGGATAGAAGTACAAGACCACCCACTGGCCGCGCAGGGCTGACAGCGTGACCGTTTCGCCGGTCTGGGTGGGCGCGGTGAAATCCGGCGCCGGGTCGCCAACCTTTAACGAGAGTTCGAATTTCGGCATGCTGCCAACGTGGCAGCATTCGCGCCCGGCGCAATCCGTCTCACGGCGCCGCCTGATCGGCGGACGGCTTCGGTTTTGGTTGGCGAAACATGGCAATCCCGTCGCCCAAGTAGATCAGGCCTGATACGGCCGTGCAGACGGTGGCGGCGGCTGCCCACCAAAACAAAGCCCCGGCATCCAGCCGCAGCAGCGCCCACAGCACGCAGGTCATTTGGAGGACCGTGGCCAGCTTGCCAATCAGATGGGGCCGCACGGTGCCCTTGCCGACGAGGTAGGTCACCAGCACCAACAACACCAGCAACATGACGTCCCGCGCGAGCACGGTGATGGTTAGCCAGAGCGGCACCCGATCGAGTCGGCCCCCGTTGTCGAGGCTCAGCACCACCAGGCCGAGCACCAGCAGGAGCTTGTCGGCCAGGGGATCCAGCAGCGCGCCCATCTCCGTCCGCTGGTTGAAACGCCGCGCCACCCAGCCGTCCACGCCGTCGCCCACGGCGGCCACGAAGAACAGGATCACCGCCAGCCAGCGAAACACGTCGTGCCCCGACGCCGTGTATTCGATCAAGGACAG
>CALJWR010000112.1 GCA_937976685.1 uncultured Verrucomicrobiae bacterium | reverse complement strand
AAGCGTCTCCGGTCGGGGAGGCGGTCGCACGGGTTCCACGTTCAAGTCTCGAAACCGTTCTGCAACCCATCGGCCATGAGTAGCGAAGACCTGTTTGTCGTCGGCTTGGGCCTCGTCTTCGGCGGGGTGTTGACCTGGGGGTTCCGCGTGCTGCCGGGCGAACGCTGGCAGATCCTCGCCAGCATTCCCTGCGACCGTGATGAAGCGGGCGGTTGGCGCGGCTTGAACCTGACGTGGTACGGCGTGTTGAGCGCCACGGCCAACGTCGTGGGCACGGCGCTCGCGCTCGTGTTGTTGACCGCGTTGGGGATTCCTTTGGCGGCGGCGCTAAGCATGACGGCGGTGACGCTTGCCCTCAGCGTGCCGGGGGCACGGTGGCTGGCGCGGCTGGTGGAGAAGAAGCCCTCCACCTTCACCGTGGCCGGCGCCTCGCTGCTGGGTTTTACCTGCGGACCGTGGATCGTTTGGACGCATCTGCGATGGTTCCCCGGACTGCCGTCCGAGGCACCGTCTTGGACCGTGCCGGCGCTGGCCGCGCTGGGTACCGCCTACGCCGTGGGTGAGGGATTGGGCCGGCTGGCCTGCATTAGTTTCGGCTGCTGTTACGGGAAACCAATCCGGGATTTTCCGGCCCGATGGCAGCCTTGGTTGACGCGCTTCGCGTTCGTGTTCAACAGTCCGCTCAAGAAGGCGAGCTACGAGGGCGGCCTGCGCGGGAGCGGCACGTTCCCCATTCAGGCGGTGACTTCGGTGGTGCTGCTCGCGGTGGGACTGGCATCGGCGGCCCTGCTGCTGCACCGGCAGGCGACGGCGGCGTTCCTGGTGGCCGTGGTGGGATCCCAAGCGTGGCGCTTTGGTTCGGAATTCTTGCGGGCGGATCAGCGGGGAGGCGGGCGGCTTTCGGCGTATCAGTTCATGGCGGTTTTCTCTGCGCTCTATGCGGTGCTCATCGCGGCGGTCCTGCCAGCGGGCGAGACTCAGCCGCACCTCCTGACGGGGCTGGCCGTGTTGCTGCGGCTGGAGGTGGTGCTGGGACTGCAGGCGCTCTGGCTGGCGATTCTCTGGTTCATGGGCCGCAGCACGGTCACGGCCGCGCGCCTGACCTTCCACCTAGTGCGCGAGCGCCTGTGAGACTCAGCAGCGCGGTTTCCGGCGCGTCCTCTCTTTCCTGCATCTGGCGGCCGGCGATCCGATCACGGTGCCCGGCGTAATTGCGGCTCCTTTTGTTCCCGCCTCGCCCGCCGGCGGGCTCGGACTTGGACCTGGACTGGGTGGCCCGGGACGAAGCGCGGGCTTCGCCCGGGATTCGCTTGGATTTCCGCGGCTGGGCCGCTACAAGGCGGCCACCCAGATTGCCATGAGCCGCAGGACACCCATCCGGCCCGCCAGCAACGCTGCCGCCTGCCGAAGATGCCGCTCGCTGGTGCTCTGGCTTTTCGCCGGATCCGGTTTCACGAGCCTGGTACTGGAAGTTATTTGGACGCGGATGCTCGGAACGGTGTTTGGCAACACGGTACTGGCGGCCAGCACCGTTTTGACGGTGTTCATGCTGGGGCTCGCGTTGGGGAGTGCCGTGCTGGGCGGCCGGGTGGATCGCAGTCAACGACCGCTGATGTGGTACGGGTGGCTCGAGGTGGGTATTGGGCTGTACGCCGCGATGTTTCCGGTCCTACTCGCAGGTGTGGGCGAGATGTTCCGCGGGGTCTATCAGGCGGTGGAACCCGGTCCGGGCATGCTGAATGCCATGCGGTTCCTGCTCTCGGCCCTGCTCCTGTTGCCGCCCACTTTTTTCATGGGAGGGACCTTGCCGGTGCTCAGTCGTCACTTGGGCCTGCGGCACGATCAACCCGGCCAACAGGTGGGTTATCTTTACGCCTGGAACACATTGGGTGGCGTCGCTGGCTGTTTCGCCCCCGGTTTCGTGCTGTTGGAGTGGCTGGGGGTTCGGGGAACACTCTGGGTTGCCGCCCTTGGCGCGCTTGCGGTTGGCGTGACCGCCGTCGTGGTGGGCCGTCGCACCTTGACGGGAGCGGGGGTGGCTTCGCCCCGGTTAACGCCGGTTCGCGAAGTGGACCGTGCGCCGTCTGCCGCCGATCCCAATTTGTTCCGCCTGGTGTTAATCGCTTACGGGGTGGCGGGGTTCTGCGCTCTCGCGTATCAGGTGATCTGGACCCGGATTCTCATCTTCGTTTTAACGACCACCGTTTACGCCTTTGCCACGATGCTGACGGCATTTCTCACGGGCCTCGCCCTGGGCAGCGTGGCGTCCGCCCGGTGGCTGGTGCCGCGGATTGTCAGCCCGCTGCGGTGGTTTGGCGCGCTGCAACTTCTCGTGGGGCTAGCCGCACTGGGGTCGGTTCCGTTGCTGGCCAACTTGGGGGCCATTGACGCGGGCATCTCGGGCCAGGTGGGGTGGGGCGGACTTGGCGGACTGACGGTCACCTATCTGGCCAACAATTTCGTCGTGCTGTTGCTGCCGACGTTTTTGATGGGCGCGGTGTTTCCGGTGGTGACAACACTCTTGCTGCGGGGCGAGACGTTGTTGGGCCGACGGGTGGGGCAGATTTACGCCGCCAATACAATCGGATGCGTGGTGGGAGCGTGGCTGGCCGGCTTCGTCCTCGTCCCGCTCCTCGGTACGCATACCAGCCTGTTGCTGGTGGTGGGGCTGAATCTGGCGGTCGGCGTCGCGCTTTTCTGGCGGGCGCTGGAGGGCCGCCGCGTGTACCGGGCGGCCGTGGCCGGGGGTGCCTTGGCGGTGGCGGCGGCTGCCTTCGTGTTCGTTCCCGCCAACATCTTTCATCGGACGATCAATCTTTACCGGAACCCGAGTCGCCTCCTCTATCTCGAGGAGCACTCAACCGCCACGGTCACGGTTCACGAGTTGCCGAACCGCGACCTGCTGATGGTGACCGACGGGGTGGATGTGGCCGGGACGGACCTGATGC
>CALJWR010000111.1 GCA_937976685.1 uncultured Verrucomicrobiae bacterium | reverse complement strand
GACTTCGAACGCATGGACCTGTCCGCCCGCATACGCCCTCACGGTTTGCCACGGTTGATCTTCGGCTCGCCGCAGTTGTTCGGGGATGAGCGCCTTGGCCCCGTAAATCCGTTGGCACCCGGTGGCCGGCTGGGCCCGCGGCGGCTGGAACAGTGCGCTGTCCTTACGGATGCGCCCGAGATAGACCGTGCTTGGCGGACCGTGGCGCAGGAGGGTCTTGGTGCTGTAACGGCCATCGCGGACCACGTACAACTTCCGTGCGGCGGGAACCTCGCACTCCCATAGCTGCGGTCATGACGTCTTTCGGACCGCCCAGGCCACCTGGCGGTCGCGGATCCGTCCAGCCGACGAGTCCTTGACCCATTTCAACTCGATGGTGCCCAAGTTCCAAGGAGGGCCGCGAAGTCAAACCGATCGGTTGGAGCCGAGCAGCAAAAACAACGGTTGACCTGCGGACACTCCTACTGACAGGTTTAAGGCGCGCTTGGTGAGCCCGCTAACCCGTTCCCCCTCACCCGCAACGGGCGAAGAAGCCATCCCCCGTCGTTTTTGGAGATCCTGTAATCGTTGTTCCGGAATACGGAGATGATGACATGAGAAAGTCGCTGCCAATTGTCACTTGCCTGCTTCTCGCTGGAGAAGCCTTCGCGCAAGATCCTGCTGTTCCGCGTTTTTATTACCGCGCGGGCACGGGTGGGAACTTCAGCATCTACAACAGCACCGCCGTTTTTAGCGGCACCCCGGCGGCGTCGAGCTTCACGTACACCAAGACCCCGCTACGGCTTTCGCCAACGGGAAGCGGCACGGCCTGGGGTAACGGCCGGGGTCAGACAGCTCGCGCCACCTTGCGTGGGCACGCGGACTTTGGCGCCATCTCCTTCAGCGCTGATCTTTTGGCGCAGGTGAGCGGGGAGTACTTCACGGGCCAGAATTCGACCGCGTTTCACACCGGATACTGCCGCGCAGTCGGAACGCTGGAGATGGGCTATCAGGATGAGCTTCGCGTCGTCTCCAGCAGCCTGCCGGTGGGTGAAGTCGCCACGCTGCGGATGAGGGTGCGCTATTTCGGCCAGCGGACCCAAACCACTCAATGGCCGGAGTGGGTTGTCATTCCGCCGACAGAACCGGGTGGGCAGAGCACCACGATCCAGGAGATTCGATCGAAGGTGGATCAGGAATTCCGCAGCCCAAGCGAACACGCGGTGCGTTTTTCCGTGCTGCGCCCGGACGGCAGCCAGGCAAGTTTTTTCCATTTTGAAAGAAGTCTGATCGGCGAACGGGAATTCGATTTTGCTGTCGAGGTGGGCGGCTCGGTGCTTCTCACTCATGTTCTGCTGCCGCACGGGTTGGAGGCCGAGACCCGCGCCGCCACGGCGTCCCACCTCGGAGACCGGGAGTCCGCGCATAGTGTCTCCGGTTTCGGCACGGTGCGGGTGTGGTCCCTCACCTCCGGCGTAACTCTTGAAAGCGCCAGTGGTGTCAGCTACGCGCCGGCCACGGGACAAGCCGTGCTGGACGCCAGAACTGTGGGGAATCAGATGCAGTTGATCGCTCCGGTCGGCTCGGTATTTCAAAAGGGCACTTTCACGCGGCAGGGCATGACTTGGACGGACCTGCCGGCCACTGAGCTGTTGGTCGCGCCGATGACGGAGCCCAGTGCGGTCTTTCGCGCCCGGCTGCCGTGAGAAGAGGCGCCTTCCCACCGGGGGGCCACTTGCGTTGCACCAAAAGCACCCGTTGAACGTAGTCGCCCCTCAGTGTGGGTGGTCAAGGGAACGCATGGCCAGGGCTCGTAGGCCCAATCGCCCGCTTCATGCTGCCCGTTGCGCGGCATCCATTCCTCGCTCCCGGCACACCGCCACCGGAGCGTCGAAGGCATCCGCGCCAGGACGAGTCAGGCGAGTGGTCTCGCCTCCCGGGCCGTTTGTGCCGGGGACCTGAAGAGCCGCGCCCCATGAAGGCCAGCCGCGCCAGCAGGAATTGCCTGTTCCTCGCGGCTGAGTCGTTTCATTCTCACCCCATGAAGACTCTCGCCTTGCTCTTCGCGGCGTTCGCTGGCGCAGCCTTTTCGACCCTGGCGGCCGACGAACCCAAGCCATTGCCGCTGGGCGCCCCGGCACCCGATTTCAGCCTGCCCGGAGTGGACGGGAAAACGTATTTACTCAAGGACTTCGCGACCTCGCCCATCCTGGTGATCGTCTTCACCTGCAACCATTGTCCGACGGCGCAGTACTACGAAGACCGGCTCAAACGGATCGTGACCGATTACCAGGATCGGGGCGTGGCGGTGGTGGCCATCTCCCCCAACGATCCCGAGGCCGTCCGCCCCGATGAACTGGGGTACACGGACCTGGGCGACTCCCTCGCGGAAATGAAGATCCGCGCCCGCGATCACGCCTTCAACTTCCCGTACCTTTTCGGCGGCGGCGAGTTCGAGGCGGCCTCGCGGGCCTACGGTCCTTCTGCGACGCCGCATGTGTTTGTCTTCGACGCCGCGCGCAAGCTGCGCTATGTGGGGCGGATTGACGACAGCGAGCGCGAGCGGTTCGTGCGCACGCAGGACCTGCGCAAGGCGTTGGACGCGCTGCTCGCGGGGCAGGAGCCGCCCGTCACGCAGACCCGCGTCTTCGGCTGCTCGACCAAGTGGTCTTCCAAGCGGGACGGCGTCAAGCAGTACTGGGAACGGATCGCTGCCGAACCAGTGACGGTGCAGCCGGCCACCCCGGAAGACTTGCGTGCGCTGCGCATGAACGAGTCCGCCAAGAACGACACGGCGAAGCTGCGGCTGGTCAACTTCTGGGCCACTTGGTGCGGTCCCTGCGTCACGGAGTTCCCGGACTTGGTGCAGATCCACCGCATGTACCGGCAACGCGATTTTGAGCTGGTGACCGTGGCCGCGCACTTCACGGACGAGCAGGCGGAGATCCTGCGGTTTTTGAAGAAGCATCAGGCTTCGAATCGCAATCTGCTCTTCGCCGGCTCCCCGGCAGCGGGGCGGGATCCGTTCATGGAGGCCTTCGATTCCGGGTGGAGTGGGGCGCTGCCGTTCACGGTGCTGATTGATCCCGCGGGCGAAGTCCTCTATCGCAAGGAAGGCGCGATTGACGCGCTTGAGCTCAAGCGCGTGATCCTTAAGGCGCTCAACGCCCGCAAGCCTTGGTGACCCGGCCGACCTCGGGACGACACCCCGCCGTTCGGCGTGGGCGCGCCAGCGCCGGCCGGATGCCGCTCAGGGTGCGGACTGGCTGATCACGCGGAAGTAGCCGGCGGGGGCGGTGTCCCCGATTGGGATTACCAGCACCACGGGTTCGCCGGCGCCGTTGAACTGCTCGACCCGTGTCCATTCCTGCCAGTCGCTGGTGCGTTGCAATTCGTTGGTGGTTCCGGCCGGCGCGAAGATTCGGAGTTCGAGGGCTTCGTCGGGACGCGAGGCGATGCCCACAAAGCGCGGCCGGTCCGGGCCGAGCGCTAGCCCCTGGCCGGTGCGGCGGTTGTTGGCGCGGGTGGTGAACCAGCCGGTCTGCGCTGGACGGAGGCTGGAGTCCAGGGCGTGGAGGTTCGCGCCCGCTGCGAAATAAATGCGGCCGTCGGGGCTGAGCGCCGTCGGCGACACCGCGCTGGCACCGGCGAGAGGCTCGTAAGTCCAGCGCAGGGTGCCGTCCTCGCCGGCCATCAGGGCCAGGAGCGTCGGGGACGAGACGAGCCACGCACCGTCGGCGGTCGCGGTGAGGGCAGTGCAGTCAATGGGTACCCGAGTCCGGATCCCGCGGTCCGCGTCGAGCAACGCGATGACATCGGGATAGTTTTTTGTCCAGCGACGCGGCACCGCCCAGCCAGCCGGCCCGAGGGTTGGGCCGACGGGGATTCCGTCGAGCGCCACCCGGTGGACCTCTTCACCAGCAGAGTTGATCCATTGCAACTCGTAACCGTTCGGCGGCGCGACCCGACGGGGGGTCACCAGCAGGCCCGGCGCATCGAAGGCGATTTGACGCGGATCGGCCCCGATGGCGTCCAGTTCCCAGCGCGACTCACCGCCGGGAGTGAAGCAGTTCTGGCGCGCGACACTTGAGGTCGTGGCGTACACCGTGTCATCGGGTCCGAGGACGACGCCGGCGTACGCTTCGTCGCTCCGCTCCCAGAGCTTTTCACCGGTCAAGCGCAGGGCCTGCAATCCAAACGCCCCCGCCGCCACGACCAAGCCGGATTCCGACACCGCCACCTCGGCCGCCGCCATTGGGTTGGAGCTAAGGAGGTGCCGCCAACGCAGCGTCCCGTCCGCATTCACTGCGAACAGCTCGCGCCCCTCCCACCCGATGATGGTGCCGTCGGCCGCAATCACCGGCGGCGAACCGGCGAAGCCGCTGACCGCCGTCTGCTGCCAGCGCACCGAGCCATCAGGCCGGTACGCCGTCAACTCCTGCATCAGGTGGTAGAGCGTGCCGTCGGGCGCGAGCGCGAGTTGTCCGCCTGACGCGCTGAGGGGGGTCGTCCAGGCAATACTGGGTCCGGCGACCGTGGTGGAAACGATTGGACCGAGCCGGGCGACTTCCTGGCCGTTCAAGTCCAGCGCCCGGAGCCAGTAATACGCCGTGCTGCCCGGACTGCGTGTCCGATCGGTGTAATTGGTCAGCGCCACCCCCGGTCCGAGGAGCCGGACGGCGCTGGCGAACTGGGGCGAATGGTTGCGCCAGAGTTCGATCAGTGTGAGCGTGTTCGGCCGGTTCCAGCGGAGGGTCGCCGAGTTGAGCGAGACGGAGGGGACGAGCGTGAAATCGGTGGGCGGCTCCGGTGCGGGGATTCCGGCCTCCCACGAGGCGGAGTTGCGCCGGTCTTTGCGCGGCATTGCCCAGGCGTCGGCAGCGGGGGGCGCGAAACCGGCGAAGGCCACGAGCGAGTTCGGCTCCGCCACGAACAACGTGCCATCGTCCCCGAGCACCACGCCGGCGGGCAGGGGCACGGAAAGCAGCGACCAGCGCGCGCGCACTTCGCCGGTGTCATTGACCACCCGGACTTCGGAGAAATGGGCGAGATACCAGTTCCGCTCACGATCCACCGCCACGTGGGGGTATTGGCTGAGTCGCTCACCGGCCGGCTGTCGGCTGACGACCTGGGCGTTGGTGTTGAGCTGGATGATTTCAGCGGTCGGCGCCGGTTTGACGATGGCGAATTGGTCCTCGGCCACCGCTAGCGGGTTCGCGTGCGTCTGCAGGAGTGGGTTTGGCGGGGCGTTCGTGCCATCCGGCCGGTACAACCGCACCACTCCCGCCCGGTCCGCACACAGCAGGTATCCCGCAGGGCTCAGCGCCGGAGCCCACGCTTGGAAGGAACTCAGGCGGGGCGAGTACCGCACGGTGCCGTTGGGATTGAGCGCGAGGAGATTGCCCGTAACCTCCTTTCCCGCGGACCAAATGGCGCCGTCGGCGGCCACCAGCAGCCAGACCGGCTGCTGGGAACCTGAAGCTGCCTGCCAGAGCGCCAGCCCATCGGCCGCGCGGTGGGCCACCACGCGGTTGCCGGACGAGCCGATGAGAAGACCCGACCGGGTGATCGCCAGCGGCCCGGCTACCGGATTGGTCATCTGGGTTTGTTCCCACAGCCACTCGCCGGTGGCCGAGACACACGCCAGCGACCGTCGCCCCGGGAAAAAGATGCGGCCATCCTCCGCAATCACCGGCATTACCGGCTGGTCCGGGGCGGTGAACCCCGGCTCCCCGCTGCTGCGTCGCCAGACTTCCTCGCCCGTCGCCCCGGATAGAGCGATCAACGTCGCCCGCCGCTCCGACCCGGCGGAGGTGAGGACATATGCCGTGCCATCTTCCCCGATGGCTGGCGGACCGAACAGGGGACCGGGAAGGGACACCCGCCAGCGGCGCGCGCCCTGGCTGCCGGGCGCGGCTTGGCTCCAAGGACCGGCCCCGTCGGGCGTGGCGGCGCGAACCCAATACCAGTGAGGTTGATTGGGAGGCACAAAATAGTCCGTGAACGCCGATGCTCCGGTGAAGTTGGTGGAGAGCGGACTGGCGGCGGCGAAATCGTTGGTTGGCGCGCGGAGCACCTCGTACCACGCGGCACCGGGCACCGGCGTCCACCTGATGACCACGTCCGAGTTGGTGGCGGCATCGGTGGCGACGACCGGCGCCGGCGCCACCAGCGCGGGCAACGGCGTCGGAAGCCGCCCGTGGTGGGCAGCATTGCGGCCGAGCATCGGCCAGGATGCACCGGCGGGCGCGCCGCCGGCAAGCTGGATCCGATGCAGGACGCCATCCGCAGTGCTGACGGCCAGTTCGCCGGGTTCGATGAGGACCAGTCCGCCCAGCGGTTTTGCGCCCAGATCCACGCGCCATTGCTCGGCGCCGTTCGAGCGATCCAGGGCGAGCAGACGCCCCGCCTCGCTGGCCACGTAAACCACATCCGGTTCACCGAGCGCGGGCGCGCAAGAGATCGCCGCGCCGCAATCCACCTCCCACCGTGCCTCTCCGTCGGGACTCAGCGCGCCAAACCGTCCGCCCTGATTACCAAAGTACGCGACCCCTTGGGCATCCACGACGGCCCCTCCGGTCACCGCGCCGGGAACCGCGAACCGCGGCGTGCCGTCCGAGCGGAATCGGTTGAAACCGCCAGTAGTGCCGGAGCTTCCGGAAAGCAACTCGGCGTTGGCGTCCAGCGCCAAAGGCCACGGGCGCGGGCGTTGGGCGGTGCCGACGGACCACAAGGGACGAGCCTGCCGGTCAAACCGAGTCAAGAGGTCTCCGACCCCCAGCCAGAATGAATCGTCGCTCGCGATGACCGGCGAGCTCGAACTCGCCGGCCAGTTGCCGAGAGCGGCGGTGTGCCGCACCTCCCCGTCCGGGGAGACCAAAGCGACCCACGTCTGGTTCTCGGCGATACCCGTCAGGAGCAGGTTTCCCTCGCCGGTCAGGGCCGGGGTGATCGGGGTGGTCCCAAAGACCTGCTGATACGGGAGTTTGAATCTCAGCGAGCCTTCGGCGGTGAGGCCGTAAATCCCGGAGAGCGTCGCGGCGAAATAGACTCCCCCGTGCGCAGCCAGCGGGGCCCCGACCGTTTCCTCCTGTCCCGTGGCAAAACGCCAGCGCCGGGTCCCGTCCGCCGCCACGGCGGTCAGGCCCCCCTTGGCATCGCCCACGTAGAGGGTCTGGTCAGCGCCTTGAGCGGGGGCGGACAACTCCCCGTCCGCGAGCTTCCAGCGCGCCACGGAGTATCCCGGCGGCACCGTCGCGCGCCGAAAAGGCACCGGCCCGCTGGCCGGACCCGCCCCGGCCGCGTTGCGGGTTCGGACCCAGTAGTAGTACTCGTGGCCCACCACGACATCCGGGTCTGCCCACTTGGTAGTGACCTGAAAGGCGGCCACGCGCGTTGCCTGGTCACGGTTCGTGGTGGAACCGCGCCAGACCTCTGCGGTGACCAGACCGGGCGGCGTTGTCCATGTCAGAAGCGCCGTGCCGTTGGTTTCGGTAGCCGCGAGTTGGTTCGGGGCCTCCGGGAGCGGCATGGGGGCCTGGCGGCCCGTGCGGGCGGGATTTCCCGCCAACAAGGGCCAGGCACCCGCCATCGGGCCTCCGGCGCCACCCAACGCGACAACGCGCCGGTTCCACAGGCCAGCGACCAGCGAGCCGTCCGTGCGCAGCAACGGCGCCCCGCCGGATAACGTGGAGGCCGGTGAGGCCCATCGGGCCGCCAATTCCCCCGAGGGTCCGTAGGCGACGACCTGCCCGTTGCGCAACGGGAGCCACAGCCACCCATTGTCCGCGAGTGCGGGAGCCTCTTCGATCGGACGGACGAATCCGGGCGATACCGGAAACTCAATCTGTCGCAGCAAGTCACCCTGGCGGTCGCGCACGTCAAGTCTTCCGTCCGACCGCAGCACGTAGAGCGTGCCGTCCGCGCCCGCGAGCGGGGCCAGCAGGTCCGATCCCGGCCATGATTCCGCGCGGAGCGAGCCGTCAGGATTCAGCAGGCGCACCCAACCGTTGGCCGACGTGACGACGATGGTGCCATCGGCCGCCAGCGCCGGCGCCCGGGTCGCCCCCAGGCCCCAGCCGGAGGCCCAGCGTGGGGCGCCGTCGGAGCCGATCGAGACCACGCCGCCTCCCACCGGCAAGATGAACTGCCCGTCGGCGAGCACCGATCCCGGCCCATGCACCCACGCGCCGAGGGACCGCCTCAGCTCCACGTCGCCGGCAGTGTTTAGGCGGATCACTGTGTGCGCGTTGGGCGAATCCGGATCGGTCACGGCAATCCAGATCCGATCCGCACCGTCCACGACCGGCGGGATCACCGGGGAACCGGCAGGGTCGAAGCTCCAGCGAACCGCGCCGGCGGCCTCGAAACAGTGCAATCGTCCCACGGCGAACGGCGGCGAACCTTCCGCCACCAGCACCGCGCCGTCTTCGAGCACCACCGGCCAGCCGAGCCAGTCCCAAGTCAGGTCATGCTGCCAGGCCAAGATGCCGTCAGGCCTGATCTTCTGGACTCGCCGCGGTGCCAGTTCGACGCCCTGGCTACTGAGCCGTTGCGGAACGACGATCACCACGCCGCCGTCGGGGGTCGCAGCCGGTACGGTCGAATCCGCCGGGCCGGAGGCGAGGAAAGTCCACAACTCCGGCGGGGTCACCTGCGCCGGGCTGCGGGCGGCGGCGAAGGTCAGGAGCACCATCCCAACCCAGCGACCAAACCGGTTGGGGTGCAGGCGGGACTTCCGTGAACGAGAGAGTGCCTTATCGTCGCAGTTTGGAGTCATGGTGCTGAGACACTGTTAAGAGCGTAAACCCATGCTAAGGGGTGGTCAATCCGGCGTTGGAAGGCTTCCGGCGCCCGGGGGGCTGGTGCTTTGCGCTTGCCGGGAGGGGGCTCGGTCGGCGAAACAGAGCCTTGTCAATGACGTTGCCCTGTGCCCTTGGGAGGGGGCGGCTGCGGGGCCATGAGTCCGGGTGGCAGCGGCACTTTCTCCGGCACTCGTCGGCCCAGAAAGGAATGGACCATGCACTGGTTGGATTGGATCGTCATCGCGCTGTACTTCGGAGTGATCGGGTGGGTGGCGTGGTGGTACGGGCGGCACCAAAAGGACACCACGGACTATTTCCTCGCCGGGCGGAACGCCGGGTGGGTGGTGATTGGGGCCTCGATCTTCACCTCGAACATCGGCTCCGAGCACATTGTCGGCCTGGCAGGCCAGGGCGCGGCGACCGGTATGGCGATGGCCCACTGGGAACTGCACGCGTGGTGCCTGATCGTCCTCGGCGGATTGTTCGTGCCGTTTTACTACAAGTCCGGGGTCAAAACGATTCCCGAGTTTCTGGAGCGGCGCTTTAGTCCGCGCACGCGCTGGATTCTCTCGTGTGTGTCGCTGGTGGCCTACGTCTTCACCAAGGTGAGCGTGACGGTGTATGCCGGAGCGATTGTTTTTCAGGCTCTGCTGCCGGAAATCTCCCTGACGCTGGGGGGCTGGACGCTGAACGCCTTCTGGATCGGCGCTTTCACCACGGTGGTGATCACGGGCATCTACACGGTCTTCGGCGGCATGCGCGCGATCATGTCCACCGCCACCCCGCAGGCGGTGATCATCCTCTTCGGGTCGTTTGTCATCACCACGATCGGTCTGGCGAAACTGGGCGGCGACGCGGGCGTCTTCGCGGGTTGGGGCGAGCTGGTGAGCCAGTGCAAAGGGAACGCCAAACAGTTCGCCCTCTGGCGACCGTTGTCCGATCCCGATTTCCCCTGGCTGGGCATTCTGATGGCGTCGCCGATCGTCGGTCTCTGGTACTGGTGTACGGACCAATACATCGTCCAGCGCGCCTTGTCGGCAAAAGATTTGGCGACCGCGCGGCGCGGCGCGCTTTTTGGCGGCCTGCTCAAGGTGTGGCCAGTGTTGATCTTCCTGATCCCGGGGCTCATCGGCTGGGCGCTGCACCAGAAGGGCATCATTCAACTCCCGTTGAAGCCGGGCACCACGGCGATTGACGGGGATCAGGTCTTCCCGTCGCTGGTGAAGTTGCTGTTGCCCGCCGGCATCCGCGGCTTGATCGTGGCCTGCCTGCTGGCGGCGCTCATGAGTTCGCTGGCGTCTCTGTTCAACTCCAGCGCCTCGCTCTTCACCGTGGACATCTACGAAAAACTGCGGCCGGGCCGGTCCGAGCGACACCTGCTGACGGTGGGCCGGATCGCGACAACGGTGGTGGTGGTCTTGGGTATCATTTGGATTCCGGTAATGGCCAAAATCTCCGGGGGCGGGCTGTACCAATATCTGCAAAGCGTGCAGGGCTATCTGGCCCCGCCCATCACGGCGGTCTTCTTCCTCGGGCTATTTTGGAAACGGATCAATTCGGCCGGTGCCACGTGGGGGCTGGCCGGCGGCTTTGTGCTCGGGATGATCAAGATGGCGATTCAGGTGCGCTACGGCCGGGGGAAGATCGAGGACCCCGCGTGGCTGGCGTGGATCGGCGATTTCAACTTCCTGTATGCGACCGGGTTTCTCTTCGCCGTGAGCGCGATCATCATCATCGTCGCCTCCTATCTCACCCCACCGCCGGAGGAAGCCAGGATCCGCGGTCTGACCTATGGTTCGATCCATGCGGACGCGGGCGAGGAAATCCGCCGGAGCTGGGACACCGGCAACAAGCTCATGGCCGGCCTGATCGGCGTGCTGGTGTTGGGCCTGTATCTGTACTTCAGCTTCTGGCTGGGCTGAAAGAATTGGAAACCGGCGCGGTGTCGCCAAAGACCCGCCTTCGTGCCACGCTTGCCGCCGTGAAATCAGGTTTCGGCCGCCTGCTCCTGGCGGCACTCCACAGCTTGACCACCGCGAATCTGCCGACCGCGGGCGCGGCGGTTTTCGACCCGGACGTCTTCTACTCAGGCGCCTGTGATGCTTCGGCAGCCGTGCCGGTGGACGAACAGCACTTCCTCGCGGCGAACGACGAGGACAGCATCCTGCGCTTGTACCGGCGCGATCACCCGGGCGCACCCATCAAGACCTTTGACCTGACTCCGCACCTCAGATTGGGGCGCAAGGCGGGCGAAACCGACATCGAAGGCGCGGCCCTCGTGGGGGATGTCGCCTACTGGATCACTTCTCATGCCCGGGAGCAGGACGGCCGGGAGCGCAAGGACCGCGCCCGGTTCTTCGCCACGCGGTTGCTGGGGCGCGGCGCGGACCTGACCGTCGAGGTGGTCGGGCGCCCGTGCAAGACGCTGATCGCCGACCTCGTGGCGTCGCCGCTGGCGGCGCGCTACGACCTGCGCGGCGCGACCAAACGCCCTGGCAAGGAGGAAGGCGGGCTCAACGTGGAAGGCCTGTGCGCGGACGGCCGCGGCGGGCTGTTGATTGGCCTGCGCAACCCCATCCCGCACCAACGCGCCCTGCTCATTCCGCTGCGGAACCCCGCGGAAGTGGTCTCCGGCCGGCGCCCGGATTTCGGAGAACCGATCGAACTCGACCTCGGCACGCGGGGCATCCGGGACCTGACGTTCGCCGACGGCCGGTTTTTGATCGTGGCCGGTCCGCACTCGGCCACCGACGACTTCGCGCTGTTTTCGTGGGCAGGCCCTGGCACGCCACCGTGGTTCCTGGGCCTCCGTTTCACCGACGGCTTCTCGCCGGAGGCGGTGGTACTGTATGCGGACACCGGCTGGCGCCGGGTCCAGTTGCTCAGCGACGACAGCGGCCGCGTCGTGGACGGTCGCAAGTGCAAAGACATCGAGGACAAGCCGCAGCGCCGGTTTCGCGCGCGCTGGGTGGCATTGCCGGAGCGCTAAGACCCCGCGCTGGCGGACCGGGCGGCAAGCCCGGCCGTTTCCGCGGCGGACGCGGGTTCGTTCACGGCTCGGCGTACAGGCCGAACTCGGCGATGGCCGGACAGGCGGATGCCCGGGTGATGCGCAAGCGCACTCGATCGGTCGTAACCTTCTGAGGAAGCCGCACCAGCCGCCGGTTGCCGATGCTGGTGCCCTGAGCAAACTCGACCCACGCGCCGTCCCGCCACTGATCCAGCGCGAATGCCTCGATGCGTTGACCCAGAGCAATCGCCTCCCGCAGGTCCACCACGTTGAACGTCGCCGGCTGGCGCAGCGTCAGCGCCAGTTCCGCCGTCCTCACCTCATCGGGCGTGGTCCAGTAGGTGTCGCGTTGGCCATCAAGGACCAGGCGCGGGCCGTACACCCGGCGGGTCGGCCGGATGGAACTCGCTTGGAAGCGCGCGCCGGCGGCGAGGTTGGTGGCGAAGGTGGCGTCAAGAATGCGCCGAAAGTCGGCGAGGGGCCGGATGTCGTTTTCGTGAATCCGGCCGCGCCGGTCGGGTGGCAGATTGAGGTTGAGGCAGCAACCGCGCCCGACCGAAGCGTAGTAGATTTCCAGCAACTGCGCCGGCGTTTTCACCTGGCTGTCCTCGGCAGGGTGATAGAACCAGCCGGGACGGATGCTGACGTCGCACTCCGCC
>CALJWR010000110.1 GCA_937976685.1 uncultured Verrucomicrobiae bacterium | reverse complement strand
GCTGGGGGTACTGGTCCTGCAGAGCACCTTCACCAGCATCCCGGACATCGGCGCGGAGTTGTTTCCGTTCCTGCCGGTGCGCTGGCTGGCGAGGATCCGCTATGACACGATCAGCAAGCTCCCGCGGGTGAAGCTGCCCGTGGTCATCCTCCACAGCCGGCGGGATACCTTGGTCCGCTTCCACCACGCGGAGCGAAACTTTGCCGTCGCCCGCGAGCCCAAGCGGCTGCTGGAGATTGCGGGCGACCACAATGACTTTCTCGAAGCCGGTCGGGCGGAATTCGTGGCGGGATTCGAAGAGTGCTTGCGGCTCCTCCCAGCCGGACCTCACGCGGGCGGCCGTTGATTGCGACCCGTTGCCAGACACCTGACGGCGCAACACCCGGCCCGGCGACAACCTGTCTCTCGCGGCATGGGCTGGAACAGGGCTGGGCGACTACGGCAGGAGCCCAAAACGGAACAAACGAGGACCGGTCCCGCCAACTGGCACCTCCACCACGGCCTGACCTTCCGCAAGATCAGTCACGCCGGTTTCTGGCAGCGATTCCCAAACCAGCAGGTCGGCCGATCGCTCCAAGCGGCCCCGGGTTCCGGACGGCCCGGTGATCAGCAGTCGCAACTGCCCGTCTCTGATTTCGAGCGCCAAGAGGTTCAGATCTGCCGGCCGCGATGCTCGCACGGTGAGCGTGGCGGCGGCACTGTCCACACTGCCCGCCGGATTGCTCACCCGGACCCAGAACTGCGTGGTTTGTGTGAGAGGCGGGGTGGTGAACTCCGCCCAAGAGACGCCAGCCACCGGGTCATTCGTGTCGCCGACGCGGCCAGCATACCACTGAAAGGCGAGCGGTTCGTCTCCCGCGGCCTGAACCGTCAGCGTCGTCTGGCTGCCGGCAGACACGGTCTGGCTTTGCGGCGGCCGGAGAATTGCGGGCGGTTGACGGTGGCCCACTATCAAGCGCGTTTCCACGAACGAAGCCGAGCCGTTGTTATTGCCACCCGTGGTGAAACCGCGCGCGCGGATGATCTCTCCGTGGTGGAGCGGGCCGCTGCCGAGTCCCCAACCGCCGGAGATTCGCTCGCCGTGACCCAGCATCCGCCAGGTGGCGCCAGCGTCGGCTGAGCTCTCGAACGTGGTCAGCCAAACCTCCGAGCTGGCGCCGGACCGCAACCAAGTGATGACTCCATTACGGTAGTCGAGGAACTGGCCGGCATGGTCGGGATTGATCACCCGGGCCAGATGGTCGCGCGGCATCCCGGCGAGGCTGGTGATCGAACCACCCGCCAGAAGCGTCCCGTCCGACTGGAGCGCCAGCGCGACAACCATTCCGCCGGCCGGGGGATTGAACAGCGAATCCAGCCGGCCGTCCGGATGAAGGCGAGCGATGGATCTTGCGGCGCGGCCGGCCATCGCCTCGATGTACCCGGTCGCGATGATCTTGCCATCGGCCTGCAGGGCCAACGAGGCTACGCGCCCCGCGAACGGCGGCTGGAACTCCGCATCGAGCGTTCCGTCGCGATGCAGCCGCCCGAGGGCTGGCCGAACGTGACCGTTCAAGCGGTTGAAGCCTCCGCCGACGAGGATTCGGCCGTCTGCCTGCACGACCACACAGTTGACCGCCGGGTTCCCTCCGGTTTCCCCAAATTCGGGCCAGAAGCCGTCGTCGAGTTTGCCGTCGGCGTTCAACCTGACAAGGCCCGCGCGGTGCTGTCCGGCCACGGACAAGAAGTCGCCACCGACCAGGACGCTGCCATCCGGCTGCAGGGCCAGGGTCCTGACCTCACCCATGAGGGGCGGGGGGTGAAAGGCAAGGTCCACGCTCCAGTCCGGGTGCAACCGGACAAGGTTGCTGCGGGCGACCCCCCGAACCGAGTCGAACCATCCTCCCAGCAGCACTTTGCCATCAGGCTGGAGCGCCAACGCGCGCACGGCTCGGGACGGATCTCCAAAGGACCCGACGGACAAGCTTCTCGTCACCTGCCCGGAATGGTCATAGCCCAGCAAGAAACCGTCCGCCGGCGCACCCAAACCACCCGCGAGCAGCTCTCCGTCTGGTCGCAACGCCAGGCACACCGCGTTCCTTTGTCCGAGCGGTCCGAGGCTGGCTTCGCGCCGCCCAGCGGCGTCAAACCGCAGCACCGGAAAGCCGGCCCAGACTCCGGGCGCCGATGGAAACCAACCGCTGACGGCGATTCGCCCGTCTGGATGGGAGCACAGGCCGTGTACGTCGCCGCCCACCTCCGGCGCGAAAGCCAGATCGAGGGCGGCCAGGTTGACGGACACCTCCGCCACGGCGCTCGTGGCGCTGCCGTACGGGTTGCTGACCACCAGCGAGTAGAGCCCGGCGTCCGCCGCTGCCACTGCCTCGATTCGCAGGGCGGCCACCGTTTCGCCCGCCAACGGCACGCCATCTTTCCACCACTGGTACGTCAACGGGGCGCTCCCGGACGCGGACGCGGTCAGGTAAGCAAACTCGCCGAGCTGCCGCGCCAGAGTCGCGGGCGACGAGTGGAAAACCGGATCCTCGACGATCAATTGCGCCACGCGGCTGGTGACACCCAATCCTGTGGGCTTATTGGAAAGGCGGCGCGGTTCCTCGACGATCAATTGCGCCACGCGGCTGGTGACACTGCCCCACGCGCTGTGAACGACGGCCCGGTAATCCCCGCGGTCCGCCCCGCTGATTCGTCCGAGGTCCAGTACGGCCAGGTCGGCGTTGGTCAGGCGGGCCTCGTTCTTCCACCATTCATAGCGGAGTGGCTCAGTGCCCACCGCCGCCACGTCGAACTTCGCCGATTGACCGAACCGCAGCACGAGGCTGTCCGGTTCGCGCGTGATGCGCGGATCCCGGACCATGACCACGGCGACCCGGCTGGTAACGCTGCCCCAACTGTTGCTGACCACCACCCAGTACAGACCGCCATCCGGCGGGAGGACCGACTCGAAAACCAGTTCAGCGGAGGTTTGTCCCTCAAGGGGAGCGCCGTCCTTCCACCACTGAAACGCGAGAGGCGGCGTGCCTGCGCCGGTTACGGCCAATGCCAGCCGCTGCCCGGTGTTCAGGTCCGCGTCAGCGGGTTGCTTGACGATCCGCGGGTCGGTGATGCGCAGGCTGGCCACGCGACTGGTCATCGCCCTGGCGTTGTTTTCGACCACTGCGAAATACTCACCGGCGTCCGTGCCCGCGGCCCCGGAAACAAGCAAGAACGGCGTGTCTGCTCCCTTGATTCGCTCGTTGTCAGCCAAGGGTTCGCGGTCCCGGAACCACCGATAGCGCAGCGGGCCATCGCCGCCCGCGCGCGCCGAGAAGCGCGCCGGTTCGCCCGCGCCCAAATCCAGATCCTCTGGCTGCGAGAGCCAAATCAGCTTTCCGGCATAAGCCGAGACCCACCACGAGGCGACGCGTGCCTGGGACGCGGTCACCAAGCCAAGGGCGCGCACTGTGGCACCCGCCGGAACCGATACCCCTTTCAATTCCCAGCCGCCGGCAATTCGCGCGCCCGCGCCCAGCGCCCACCACTCCCTGCCGTCGGTGGAGAACTCGAACACTGCACGCGAGACTTCCGGGGCGGAGCCGCCGCGCCGCCACGTAACGGTGTCCCTTTCCCAGCGCAGATCATCCACCGCCGGCGGCAGGGCGACAAACCGCCCCAGGCCTCGTTGCGGTCGTCCGCCCACTTGATCGAACAGGCCGCCCACGAGCAACTTGCCGTCGGCTTGGAGCGCCAGCACATCCACCGAAGGGAAGCCGCCACCGACCCCATTTTGGAAGTCGGGGTCGAGCTGACCGTTCGCGTTGATGCGAGCAACGGCCGCCCGCGGCTCCTGGCCCACCATAGTGAAGTAGCCGCCCAAGCAGAGTTGACCATTGCTCTGTGCGATCATCGTTCTCACGCCGCCGGTCAACGTGAACTGAAATCCCTCATCCAAAGAGCCGTGGGGATACAAGCGGGCGAGACGGGTGCGCCACGGCGGACCCAGCAGACTGAAATCGCCGCCCAGGATCACATCGCCGTCCGCCTGCACCACGACGCAACTAAACCGGCCGCCGTCCACCGCGGTCGGGGCCGTGAAGTTGCCATCGAGCGAACCATCGGGATGTAATCGGATGATGCGCACCAGCGGTTGCTGCCCCAGCCGACCATACCGGCCCGCCACCAGGATCTTCCCGTCGGGCTGAATCGCCAGGTTGTGGATGCTCGTCAAGAGAGGGCGGAGGTCAGGCTCGAAATCCGCGTCCAAGCTCCCGTCGGAATTGAGCCGGCCCAGCATCGCGCGGGGCTGTCCGCGCAACGTCTGAAACATGCCGCCCACCAGAATTCGACCATCGGCCAGCAGTGCCATCGCCTCGATTGGCCCTTCCACTGCGGCAAAGAAGTCCGCTTCGATCGCGCCATCCGCCGTGAAGCGTTCCACCCCGCGCCGTTGAGGGCTTCGCGGATACTCATGGACGCCTGCAGCAACGATCCGGCCGTCCGGCAACACGAGCACGCCGAACGTGCTGAAATGGTTGGTTTGGAACGAGAGGTCCAAGCCGCCGTCGGGATGCAGTCGCACCAAACCGTAGCGGGTGTACGGCCCTTGGGTGATCCGACTCGAACCGACGAGGATCCTCCCGTCTTCTTGGAAGGCAATCGGCCCCGATGAAGTCCAAACTTCTCCCGGCGAGAAGTCGTCCACTGCCGGTGTTTGCGGGAGTGCCGGCCAGAGCCACAGCAAAGCAGTGAGAATCACGGCCCACCGACGGCCCTCGATGCGACCTGCCGGCGCTCTGTCGCAACCGGGTTCAACCGCCCGCCACGGCCCCGCCTCTCCTGCCGGAAGCGTTCCCGCCAGTCGCTGCCCGCGCCGGGGCAATCGTCCGACCGAAGTCAGCAAGCGGATGAACCTGTGCAGATCACGAAGCGGGGAGAATCTGGTAAGGCATCGCCTCCGTCCCGGGAGCAGCGATTTCATAACTCTCGCACCTTGCCATGGTGAAGTGCCATCGGCTCCACATTTCTTGGCAAACAGTTGCCGTTTTTTGACGAACACGACTCGCGTGAATGGCGCGTCTGCCCGGTGGCCAGAAAGCGGTTCGCGAAAACTCTCGCCGCCGGCCCGCCTCTGCCGATCAGCCCGCCTCTGGTGAGGTGGCCGGCGCGGGCCCGACGTGCCGGGCAAGCACCGCGAAAAGGCCCGCCGCTACCAGCGGCAATAAATACGCCGCCATCTTGAAGACATGCACTGCGGATTCCGCGTCGTCCACGTCCAGGGTGAGGTCGTTTTTCAGGTAGAGCGTCAGCACGGAGAGCATTCCGTAATCGCTGAACCGCTCGCACGCTTCGGTCGTGACCATGAGGGAAACCTGCCGGGGCAAGCGCGAGGGCATGGGGCCTCAATGGCCTCGTGGTCGGACCACGGTCCCGCCGGAGACGTAATGGTAGCGGTCGAATGCGTCACCTGCGCCGGTCGCGCGCGGGTCCCCCGTCCGTTTCAACTCGCGCATCAGGTCGGAGGCCAGCCGCTTGAGCTGCCGCGCGTATCGCGGGTCTCCGGCCACGTTGTGCATCTGCCACGGATCGGCGCGCAGATCGTAGAGTTCCTCGGCCGGGCGCTTGCCGAAGGCCAGTTCGAACAGGCGCTGGATGGCCGGGTCGCCGCCGTGCTCGACCACGGCCTGCTTGCTGGGCGAACCGGCAATGTCGTTGGCCTGGTCCACGTCGCCGTAGATCGGCGGGTCGCCGGCGGGCCAGCGGTCGGGCGCAAAGTTGCGGAGGTAGAGGAAGTCCTTCGTGCGGATGGCTCGGATTGGATAGCCCCAGTCGTTTTCACGCACGTTCGCGTGCCGTTCCCGACCAAAGAAGGCGCGGTCGCGACGCCGCTCGATCTGGCCGCTTTTGCCGGAGGTCAGCAACGGCAGCAGGCTGCGCCCGGTCATTTCGCGGGGCGGCTTCAGCCCGGCGGCTTCGAGGAAAGTGGGCGCCAGATCAGTCAGGCTCACGAAGTCGTCCACCACGCGCCCGCCGGGCACGCGCGCCGGCCAGCGGATGGCCAGCGGCATTCGGGTGCCGGCGTCGGAGCAGGTGGCCTTGCCGCGCGGGAAGGGAAAGCCGTTGTCGCTGGTGATGACGACCAGCGTGTTGTCCAGCTCGCCGCGCTGTTCCAGCAACTTCAACATCGCGCCCACGTCGCGATCGAAGCGCTCGATCTCGGCATAGTAGTCCAGCAGGTCGCTCCGGACCGCGGGCGTGTCGGGCAGGAAGGGCGGTACCGACACGTCTTCCAGCCGCAGTCCGGCTTTGAGGCCGGAACCGCGGTCGTAGAGCCGATGCGGATCGGTGCTGCCAAACCAGAAACAGAACGGCGTGCCCCGGGGCACGCTGTCCAGGAACGTGGCGAAGTCCTTCACCGCCGGGCCGGCCGGGTTGTGGGTGCGACCGTGGAACTTGAAGTCGCCCGGTCCCCAGCCCTTGCCCTGCATGCCGACGCGGTAGCCGGCTTGGGCGAGGAGGTCGGGATAGACAGGCGCGGTGTTGGGCCAGCGGCTCCAGAGGTTGCCGGCTTCGCCCAGCCGCCAGAAGTGCTGGCCGGTGAGCAGCGCCCCGCGCGCCGGCGTGCAACTGGGCGCTGAGGTGAAGGCATGGCGGAAGTTCACGCCCAGCCGGGCAACGCGGTCGAAGACCGGCGTGCGCACGACCGGATCCCCGTTCGCGCCGAAGTGATGCCACGAGGCGTCGTCCGCGAGGCACAGAAGGATGTTGGGACGCACACGGGGAGGAGCCGGGTCGGCCAACAGGATCCCCGGGAGCGCGAGCGCCAGCCAGCAAAGCCAAGGGTTCATGCGGCGGAGTCTGTGTCGGCAGACGGGGCGGTGCAACGGGGATTTGGTTTGTGGTTGGTGGTTCTTGGTTCGTGGCTCCTTGTTCATCGGGGATGCGGGCCCAAGTTGCGATGCTCCCGACTCAGCAAAACGGAACGGCTGGAACCTCGCTCGTCGACCTCCCGCGAAATTCGTGCGCAGGATTTGGCCGCCGGCGTCCTGTAACCGGGTGATGAAACGCCACACGACTCGAATGACCATGCAACAAGCCCTGAT
>CALJWR010000109.1 GCA_937976685.1 uncultured Verrucomicrobiae bacterium | reverse complement strand
CGATGAGGCTCAGGTCGCCTTCGGGGAAACCGCTGGTGGTCTCGCGCACCGCGGTTACGTCGGTGCCCGCGCCTCCGGGCAGCGTGCCGCCCTGGGTCACCGGGGCGGTACGAGTCGGGGCCGAGCCGGTCCGGCTGCTTTGGATCGGGGTCACACCTTTTTCGGGCTTTTTGCAACCCACCGAGCCCACCGCGAGGGCGAGGGCCAGCGCGGTCACGTTGACGAGGAAACTACGCTTCATTTGGTGACGACTACGGTGAAAGGAGCGGGTTAGTGCGCCCAACTCGGCTGAGAGCAGCTACCCAAATTTTCGCGGGCATCCTTGTTCTGGCGGGTGGGCACGTCAAGCAAAGACAGGACGCGCCGGCTGCCCAGCCGCTTGGAGAACACGAGGGTTCGGGAGTTTGGCGCCCAGGCGGGATCTTCCCCGCCGATGAGGATCCGCGCCTCCCCTCCGCGCGCCGGAATCACGCAGATATCGAAGTTGTCGCCGGCTTGGGAGGTGAAGGCAATCCACTTGCCGTCCGGCGACCAGTCCGGTTCGGAGGGGTTGCCGACGTTCGAAATCGGAATGCGCTCCACGGTGCCGCCGTCGGCCGGGATTCGGGCCAGCACCCGCCGGGCTCCCTGCCGGGTGGCGAAGCAGATGAACTTCCCGTCGGGGGACCAACACGGGGAGGATTCGTCCTCCCGGGTTTGCGTGAGCTGCTTCAGACCCGTTCCGTCCAGATTCGCCACGTAGAGGTCCGGGTTGCCGCTCTTGCCCAGGATCATCGCGACGCGCCGGCCATCCGGCGACACGGCGGGACTCATGCTGGACCCGGCGTAGCGCGCGACGACCTTCCGCTCCCCGGTTCCGAGATCGTGGTACACGATGTCAGGGTTGTTGAACTTGTGGGTCATATAGACCAGCCCGCGCCGGCCGGGAATCCAGCTCGGGGCCGCCACAATGGTCCGGTCCTGGGTGACGGCCACCGCGTTGAAGCCGTCGTAGTCCGAGACGTAGATTTCGCCCACGCCGCCCGCCTCTCCCGTTTTTACCTTGAATGCAATGCGCGTCCGCGCAATGCCCTTGCGCCCGGCGGCCGCCTCCACGACTTCGTCCGCCAGCGTGTGGACCTGGTTGCGCAGGGATCCCCCGCTGTAGGCTTTGGAGAATTTGACGGACTTGTTGATGGCGTCGGTAAGCCGCCCCTGCACCTGGCCTTGGGAGCCCCCGTGGAGAAGCCATTGTGCCTCGGCCTCGGGCACGACCTTGAACCCTGCAACCTCCAGGTCGAACTGGAGGATGCTCAGCGCCTCCCCGCTGTAGCCTGAGAGGGTGATCCGGATGGGCGCTTCCCGGCCGGTGGCCCAGTCGGTGATCGTGAGCCGCTCCTCCGCCGCTTGCAGCGACCCGTCAAGCAGGAGAACGAGGGTGGTGACGAGGGGAAAACGGAGACTGAGCTTCATCCGGTGAATTCCTTGGCCTTGAGGTTGAAATCGATCAAAAAAGTCCGCTGGTCATCCTTGGCACCCTCGGGGAACGGGCGGCCAATCGTGGTTACCCGGTCGAGCGCGGCGCGGACCGAGCGGTCCAAGGCCGGCACGCCGGATGGGGTCTCAATGCGGGCAGACAGGACGGTTCCGTCGCGTGCGATGACGACACGGGCGGTGGCCGTCGCCGAGTCGTCGGTCAACTCTGCCGGCGGACGCCACGCCCACTGGTACACGCTTTTCACGAACAGGCTGTAACTCGCGTAACTCGCCCCGCCGGAACCGGGGCCGCCCGGCATCGTCACCGAGGTGCTCGACGACAACCGGCCGGCAAGACCGCTCACCGCCTGGTTGATGCGGCTCTGGCGCACCTGGGCGAGACGCTGGGCCTCCGCCGCGGCGGCCGCCTCGCGCTCCTCCTTGGTGGGTTGTTTGACCTCGGGCGCCTTCTTGATCACCGGCGTGAGGTTGGGCTGCACGACATGCTTCTTCGGCGGCGGTTTGGTGCCCGTCTCACTTGGCGTCGGCGGTTCCGGTTCTGGCGGCTTCGGGGCCGGTTTCTCGACCTTGACCGGCTTCGCGGGTGGCGGCTCGATCGGGGCGGAGGTCTTGATTTCCGCCGCCACGGGTGGTGGCGGGGCGGGTGCGGGTGTGGACGGTGCGGGCGCCGGAGATCCTCCGCCGACCACCGGCTGGTCCACGAGGATGTCCGGGATGAAATCCAGGATGGCCAGGTCCTCCGGCAGCGTCGGCGGCCGGGGGGGGCTGATAAACCCCGCCCCGGTCACCAGCACGCCCAGCAGCGTCGCGTGCGTCGCGGCGGACACCAGCAGGCACTTGCGCTCAAGGTTCATCGTCCAGTCGGCAGGGTCTTGAGGTTCACGCGGGTGATGTTGTTCCGCGTGCAACGATCAATCACAGGATAGAAGTGCTTGGTCATAGCTTCCTGATCGGCCCGAATGCTAACCACCATGTTGGGGTTTCGACGGGATTCGGCCACCAAGGCTCTCTCCAGTTCATCAATAGACACCGGACGGCCATTGAGGTGCAGCCGGCCTGTCTTCTCGATCTCGACAACCTGGAGGTCCTCCTGCTTCACCCGCGTCGTGCTGCTCCGGCCGCCTTCGGGCAGGTTAAGCTGGAGGCCGCCCTCGAGAAACGGCGTCGTGATCACAAAAATGATCAACAACACAAACGCCAGGTCGAGCAGCGGCGTGATGTTGATGTCACTGAGAGTGACCAGCGAATTCCTTTGGGAGAACCTCCTCATCTTCGGGCCGCGGTGGCGTCACTCCGCACGGGACTTGAAATAGTCGAGGACCATGTAGGCAAGTCCCGCCAACACCGCCAGCGACACGAGGACCAATACCACCTGTCCGGCGGTCGCCAGCGCCCGCTTAAGGAAGGACTGCGTCTTCCGGAGACGGCGGCTCCGATGCCCGAGGATGCCCCGCGGGAAACGCTTGTGGCACTTGCGGCAGTTGGCGAAGACGAGCGGATTGGAGTGTCCGCACCGGGGACAGGTGCGGTACAGGTCGGCGCCGCACCGCTTGCACGTGGGCGTGTCCAGCACGTTCAAGTGATTGCACTTGATGCACAGCACTCCCGGTTGGTTGTGATCCACCTCGGCCTGACCATGACGGCGTTCGTTCATTCGTCGTCCACCAGAAACTCGGTTTCCACCCGCGACATCAACTCCTGCGCGAAGTTGTCCAGCTCCACCGTGAGAATGCGCAGGTTGTGTACCAGCCAATTGTACCCAAACATGGAAGGAATTGCCACCAGCAGGCCGGCGACGGTCGTCACCAGGGCGGCCGCCACGCCCGGGGCCATGGAGGCAAGATCCGGCCGGCCCCCTTCGGCGGCCGCCCGAGCCACGCCGCTGAATGCGCTCATGACGCCCCAAACCGTGCCGAGCAACCCGAGGAAGGGAGCGCCGCTGACGGCGATCGCCAGCAGGATGAGTCCCGACTCCAGTTTCAACGCCTCTTCCGCGACGGCGCGTTCGAGGGTGCGCTTGACGTGCTCGATGCTCTTGAGCGACAAGCGGGTGCGACGTTCCTCGCCGCCCGCCAGCTTGAGACGCTGTTCCAATTCATGTCCGCCGGCGGTATAGACGGCAAACAACGGGCAGCCTTCCACGGCAATGCGGCGGTCGTGAATGGCCAGGACTTGCTTCTGTCGCCGGAACTCCTGATCGAAGTACCGGTTCAGCCGCCGCGCCTTGCGCATCTCCACCGCCTTGGCGGCCATGATGGACCAGGCCACCACCGAGAAGATGATCAACAGCACGATGATGACCTTGCCTTCGAAGGTGGCCTCTCGGATCACGTACTCGAGATCAAGCTCGGACTTGGCAAAAAGAATCGGCAAAATGTTCATCCGGCCGCGGCGGCGCGCTTTGTGCGGGCGGATGGTTAAGCATACCGCGCGAGGGGTCAAAAGGTTTCGCCCCGCATCGCCGGGCAAGTTGTTCACTGGCCGGACCGGGCGGCGGCGGAGGCCGGGGAAAGCTGGTACGCGGGGCGGGGGTCGAACCCACAACCTTCGGCTCCGGAGGCCGACGCTCTATCCAATTGAGCTACCCGCGCAGCAGTGGGGTGAGCCTATGCCCCAGCCAAACCGGGCCGCAAGCAAATCCGGGATCTGCCCGGGCCCCGCGCGCCCGGCCGCTTTTTCGTGCTGCGGAGCGCCAGGGGAAACAGCAATCTGCCGGGGTCCGTGATCGCGCCATTGGGCTGCCCAACCACCACCAGACGTCCGCCGCTCCGGCTTGCCCTGCTGGCGACTGCGCCGGCGTTGCTCTGGCTCGCGCTGTTTTTTGTCGGGCCGATGCTCCTCATCCTTGGCACGAGCTTTTTGTCCCGGGGCGATGTGGGCGAGTTAACCCGGCCGTTCACCTTGGAGAATTACCGTCGGCTGGTCGGCTTCGGCGTTTTCGGTTTCGAGTCGCTGTATCCCCTGATCATTTTGCGCAGCCTCGCTCTGGGTGGATTGACGGCAATCCTCTGCGTGTTGGCCGGGCTGCCGCTGGCCTTCTTCATCGCCGGATTGCCTCCGCGCTGGAAAGGAGCGGCTCTCACGCTGGTCGTGATTCCGTTCTGGACGAATCTGCTGATCCGCACCTACGCGTGGCAAATCCTGCTGTCCCCGGACGGATGGATCTCGCGCATCGCTGTGGCCTTGGGCACCGTGGAATCGGGCGCAGCCTTGTACCCCGGCGCGGGAGCGGTGCTGGTCGCGATGGTCTGCGACTACCTGCCGTTCATGGTGCTGCCCCTGTATGCTTCGGTGGAAAAGCTCGACTGGACGCTCGCGGAGGCTGCCGCGGACTTGGGGGCGCGCGCCGGCCAGGTCTTCCGGCACGCCCTGCTGCCGCAGATTCGGTCGGGTATCGCAGCGGGCGTCATTCTGGTGTTTCTGCCCGCAACGGGTCAGTTCGTGATCCCGGACCTGCTGGGCGGGGCACGGACGGTGCTGCTGGGCAACGCGGTGCAACAGCAGTTCGGTCCAGGGCTGGACTGGCCGTTCGGGGCGGCCATTGCGGCGCTAGGATTAGCCACGGTGCTGGCCGGCGTCTGGCTTTATGGCCGCGTCACCGGCGGGCGGGAGGAGGTCGGCGTGGTATGAAGCGGGCCCGCCTTCCGCTGGGGCTGAGCGCCGTCGGGTTGTACTTCTTTTTGTATGCGCCCCTGGCGGTGGTCGTCGTGTTTTCTTTCAACGCGGCCCGTCACGGTGTGGTTTGGCAGGGCTTCACCACGGACTGGTATCGCCGGTTGCTCAGTGACGAACTCGCGTTGTCCGCCGCGAAGAACACCTTGTTGCTCGGCGGCTTCAGCACTGCCATCGCCACCGTGCTTGGTACCCTGCTGGCGTTTGGCCTGAGTCGTTCAGGGCTTCCGGGGCAGCGATGGGCGCTTCGGCTCCTGCAAGTGCCGGTGTTCATTCCCGACATCGTTTTCGCGGCGGCCATGTTGCTGTTTTACTCGCTGGTCCGGCAGTGGTTGGGGCTTTTCGAACTGGGCGTGAGCACCATGGTGATGGCGCACGTCACGTTCCAAATCCCGTTCGTCACGATCGTGGTCCGCGCACGACTGGCCGGACTGGATCCGGCGCTGGAGGAAGCCGCGCGCGATCTCGGCGCCAACGCCTGGCAGGCATTCCGTTGCGTGACGCTGCCAGTAATCCTTCCCGGGGTGTTGGCGGCGGCCATGCTGGCTTTCACGCTCAGCCTGGATGACTTTGTGGTCAGCTTCTTCACCAGCGGGCCCGGCAGCGCGACATTGCCGATCCTCATTTACTCGTCGGTCAAACGCGGCGTGACGCCGGAGATCAACGCGCTGGCGACCCTGATCGTTCTGGCGTCGCTGGCCGCCACGCTCAGCGTGGTCTTGCTTCAGCGGCGGCGGCGTGCTTAACAGGCGCCATGCGCTTCCTGACGCTCCGACTCCTTCCGCTGGTATTGTGTATCGGTGTCCTGACGACCCGCGAGGTGTGCGCTGCCGAGCCACGGCTGAACCTGTTCATCTGGAGCGAATACATTGACCCGGCGGTGGTGGCCGAGTTTGAGCGCCGTTTCACCTGCAAGGTGGTGATTGACCTTTACGAGGACGACGGCGCGATGATGGCGAAGCTCCAAGCCGGCGGGGCCGCACTCTATGACGTGGTCGTGCCGCCCGATTTCCGCGTTCCCGCGCTCATCAAACTCAACCTCCTGGCGCCGCTGCGCGGGGAGAATCTGCCCAATCTCAAGCACCTCGATCCCCGATTCCTCCGTCCCGCCTATGATCCGGAGGACCGTTACACGGTGCCA
This sequence comes from uncultured Verrucomicrobiae bacterium, assembly GCA_937976685.1. Taxonomy (GTDB): domain Bacteria; phylum Verrucomicrobiota; class Verrucomicrobiia; order Limisphaerales; family J093; genus JADJWF01. The sequence goes on along the minus strand of CALJWR010000109.1, from coordinate 13,523 downwards.
TACCAATGGGGCACGGTTGGGTTGTTTGTGCGACGCCAGGCGGACCGGCCCCTGCCGGATTCCTGGGCGGCGGTTTTCGATCCCGCGCGGGCGTGGGGGCCATTCGTCTTGCTGGACGCGCAACGGGACCTGATCGGCGTGGCGTTGAAGTACCGCCAGTGCAGCGTCAACTCTGCGGATCTCGGCCACCTGCGCGACGCGCGCGACCTGCTCGTCGCCGCCAAACGCCGGTCGGTCGGTTTCGATGGCACGGTGGGTGGCAAGAACAAGGTGCTCGCGAAGCTCGCCGCCGCCGCCATCGTGTACAGCGGCGAAGGCGTGCGCGGCGTGGTCGAGGATGCCGAGACGGCTTACGTCATTCCGCGGGAAGGCTCCGTAATCTGGGTGGACCGGCTGGCAGTCCTCGCGAAGGCGCCCAATCGCGATCTGGCCGAGAAGTTCATCAACTTTTGCCTCGAACCCGAGATCGGCGCCCGCATCTCGAATTTCACGCAGTTCGCGTCGCCGAATCTGGCTGCTCGCCCGTTTCTCAAGCCGGACGATCTCAAGAATCCCGCCATCTACCCACCACCCGAGGTGCTCGAGCGGCTCGAAATGCTGGAGCACCTCGGTTCCACGGCCCGGCTTTACGACGAAGTCTGGACGCAGGTGAAAGCGCGCTGAATGGGTCAGCCACCAGCCGATTGTCCTTCGGGCTCGCGGGGCAGGGCGGTACGAAGGGACGGACGACAGACCTGCCGACCGTCCTTCGCGGCGGGTCAGATCAATGACACTCCGCGCGGCACCCGCACGATGACCGTGCCGGCGATCAGGTCGTGCCACGCCTGGCGTTCGCGGGTCCAGCCCACCCAGAAGAAGCCGATGCACAGCGCGATGAACGAAAACACCGCCGCCAGTCCGCGCACCAGCGCCACGGTGAAGTCGAGTGGACGTCCGTCCAACCGGACCACTTTGAGACCGCACACGATCCCGCCGATGGTCGTACCTTTCCAGGTCCACATGCCGATGTGGTAAGCCAGCCAGACCAGCGGGAAGTACCCGTTCACGAAGGCGAACACCCAGCCCAAAAGGACCAGATCGAGCAGACTCGCCGCGAAGCGAATCCAGAAGCCGGCGCGCGGGAGCGCCGCCAGTTCGGCCGCCGACGCTGAAGGTGCGTCGGTGGTGCCCGTTGGAGCAGAACCGATCAAAGCCGGCGGCAGCGTGGCCGCCTCGTTCGTCACCGCCAACGGGCCGCCGGCCGTCGTTCCTGCTCCCGGTACGGCGAGGGCGGCTGCGGCTGTCGGCGCGATGGCGGGGGCGCGTCCGGTCCGGCGCATCGCTTGGATCGCGGCGAGAACGGCCGCACCGAGGCCCAAAATCGGCAATGTGCCCCAGACCAACAGGCCCAGCACCGGCACCAAGTACAGCGCCGTGACCAGGAGGAACCCCACGACAAACGCGAGCAACGAATGCGGCGCGGCGTCCGGGTCCACGCGCCGGTTCAACTGCCCGCCCACGAACTGCAGCACGGCCGCCTTGCCCAACAAGACCGCGCCGATGAACGCTAGGATCAGGAATGGAATCAGCAGCAGGCCGATGCCCGTCGCCGCGACGATGGTCAGGAGGGGGGCAAGCAAAATGAAGCCGACCAATCCCGCTCCGAACGCAGCGAGGAACTGCGTGTCCAACGCCTTCCAGCACGCTTCGACCGGGCGCGGCGCGATCAGGAGGATCAGCAGGTACAGCAGGAAATGAATCACCACCGCCACCCAGCACCACCACAGCCCCGGCGCGATGGGCCGCCCCAGGAACAGCCCGTTTTTCAGCCAGTACATAAGCCCGCCCAGATTCACCTCGACCGGCTGGCTTGCGAGCACGGCCGCGGCGTCGCGGATCATTTCCGCACCGACGACGACGCACTCACCCTCGATTCGGGCCTTGGGCCCCAGAGTGGTCTTCCCGAAAACACTCACGAGATCCCCGCCCACCCGGCCGTTCACGACCGTGTCCCCCCACACCACGACCATGTCGCCCCGGACTTCGCCCTCCACCGTCGCGTTGCCGAACACCACGACCAGTTGGCTCACCGAGTCTTCCGGGCCCACCTGAGCGGAGGCGCCGACGCGGACGATTTCTCCCCCGGCACCGGACACGCGAACAAAACCGCTCTCCCCGTCGGTCGGGGCTGCCGGCGGCAAATCCGTTGGCCCGCGGGGCGGCAGGCCCGCGGGGTCCGGCGCGGCGGGCGGCGTGGGAATCTCCTGGGCGCCGAGTGGGCCGCTTCCAAGGATTGACAGCAGCAGCGCCCAAGCGAGTGCGCATCGGAAACACCGGGTCATTCGCGGACTCATGGGTTCCTCCGGGGTAAAGCGATTTGGTAAAGGGCCGTTCCCAGCCCGATGCAGGACAAATACATGACGGCGAAAAAGGCGAGAATGCCGCCCCAGACCAACCACGGTACCTGTCGGAGCACCAAAGCCATCGCTTCGATCAGCGTTGCTACAATGCCCCCCAACGGCGCCAGAAGGGCGAGCGGTTCGGTCATCCCGGTTCCCAGCGTTGCCGCCAGATCGCCGCGCCCGACGTGGAAACACGCCCACGTAAGGCTGCCGAACAGCCCGGAAAAGACCAGCAGCGAAAGCACCTGGGCCGCAGCCGGCCACTGCCACCAGGTGCGTCGGTACCACGGCCGGGCAGCCCGCGCGCGGAGGGCCGCCATGACTCGCGGAGCCAGGGAATCCGGCGCACGGCGATCCGGCAGTTGCTGGAGACGCTGGTGCAGTTCGGCGACCCAGCGCGGCTCGGGCGGTGTGGATGGAGAGTTCATCGGCAGGGTTTCAGGCCGGCGCGGCCTCCGGGTTCAGCCGCAACCGGCGTCGCAGCGCCTCGCGGCCGCGATGGATGTCGGTTTTCACCTTGCCCAATGACACCCGGAGGCGGTCGGCGATGTCCTCGTAGCTGAGGTTTTCGAAGTGGTAGAGCACCAGCGGCACCCGCTGCGCGGGCGGCAGCTTCTCCAGAGCGGCCTCGAGGATTTCCCGCTGGTCGGCCTGGTCGAGCGTGGCGTCGTGCGAGTCCGGAGCCGAAAGGGTCTCCACGAAGCCCCCCTCGCCGGATTTGTCGTCCTGGTCGTACTCGGAAAAGAACTTCCAGCGATTGCGGTAGCGGGTCAGGTGGTTGAGCGAGAGGTTGCGCGCGACGGTTTTCAGCCAGCCACCGGCGGTCGGGCTGGTCTGCAGTTCGTCAAAATGTTCGTACGCCTTCAAAAAAACCTCCTGCGCGATGTCTTCGGCTTCGGTCTCGCTGCCCAGCAAGCGCCAAGCGGTCGAGAATACCATGTCCTGGTAACTCCGCATGAACGCCTCGAACTGGAGCGGGTCCGTCATCCACTGGGTGCTTCACCGACTTCACTGCCCGGCCTGATTCGAGTTCATTGTCCTCCCCAGTACACCGTCCGAAAGGCCAAAGTTTCAGGAAAATGGGGAGCTCCGGCAATGCACGCGGGTTTGTGGCGGAGGGCGATTGATGTTATGGCAGGGCCATGAAGTTCATCTTTCGCTGGGCGTTTCGCCTGACGGTGCTGGCCATCGTGCTGGTGGTCGGGCTGCTGCTCCTCAAGGATCTGATCCTGCGGGAGTGGGTCCAGTACCGGGCACGGACCGCGACCGGCCTGGACATCCGGATCGGCGGCTTCTCGGTGGGGCTGCTGGAGCCGATCGTCTCGATCAAAGACCTGACCATCTTCAATCCCCCCGAGTTTGGCGGCGGGCCGCTGGTTTCCCTGCCCGAAGTGCATGTCGAGTACGACCGCGAGAGATTGTCCGCGCGGCGCCTGCGGCTGCGCCTCTTGCGCGTGAACCTCGCGGAGATGACGGTCGTGCAGGACGCCGCCGGCAGAAGCAATCTCGACGTCATCGGGGCGTCGTTGCGGCAGTCAACCAACCGGACGGACCGCGGTACCATGACCTTCGATGGGGTTGACACCTTGAACCTGACCGTGGGCTCCGTGAACTACGTCAACCTCGGCGCGCCCGAGCGAAACCGCACCTACAACCTTCGCGTCCGCAACGAGGTGGTCACCAACCTCCGCACCCAGTTTGACGTGTACCTCGCCTTCGCGCGGCTGGCCTTCAAGGCCACGATGGGGGCGTTTGCGCCACCGGGCATTCCGCCGTCGTGGCTGCCGGGGCTGACCAACGAGTCGGGGCCAGCCCGCACGCCTCGACCGCGCTGAGGGGCTCACAAACGCGATCTGCCCGGCCGCAAGGCTCTCACGCCCGCTACCCGCGGCGGGTGCGCTGTTTCAGGTCGAACCTGTGTTGCCTCGTTGAACCGGCACCGAGCCGGGCTTTGGGCCGGGCGGGTCGCTTTACACCCCTGTGCCGGAAACCTACTTTCGCGGCGTGTCAGGAAAGTCGAAGACGCGCGTGGTGGTGGGGATGAGTGGCGGAGTGGATTCGTCCACCGCCGCCGCGCTGCTGGTGGAACAGGGTTACGAGGTGGTGGGGATCACCCTCAAACTCTGGCCTCAAGACTGTCTGTCCCGCGCGGAAGACAAATGCTGCGGGCCGCAGGCGGTGGCGGACGCGCGCGGCGTCTGCCATCGGCTCGGCATCCCGTTCTACCTCGTGGACGAGGCGGAGGACTTCCAGCAGCAGGTCATCCAGTACTTCGCCGACGAGTACAAGGCCGGCCGCACGCCGAACCCGTGCGTGATGTGCAACGAGAAGCTCAAGTTCGGCACGCTGCTCACCCGGGCACGAAAACTCGGGGCCGAGTTCATCGCCACTGGACACTACGCCCGCGTCGAGCATGACCTCCGGAGCGGCCGCCGCCTGCTCAAGCGTGGCCGCGATCCTCGGCGTGACCAGAGCTATTTCCTGTTTTCCCTGCGACAGGACCAACTGGCGCGGGCCTTGTTTCCGCTCGGCGAACTGCGCAAGGCCGAAACGCGCGAAGTGGCGCGCGAGCGGGCGCTCAAGACCGCCGACAAGGAGGAGAGCATGGAGATCTGCTTTGTCCCGGACAACGACTACGGCCGGTTCCTGCGGCAGGCGAAGCTGGTCGAGCCGCGCCGGGGCGAGATCGTGGATCTGCAGGGGCGGGTGCTGGGACACCACGACGGCGTCGAGTTCTACACCATCGGCCAACGGCGTGGTCTCGGCGTGTCGGCCGCCAAACCGCTTTACGTGGTGGACCTCGATCCCGGGCGGAATCGGGTGATCGTCGGGGACGACTCCGACCTCAGCCGTGAGGAATTCCGTGTTGAGCGGTGCAATTGGATTCCGTTCGCCGAGCCACCGGCGAAACTCGAAGTGACCGCCAAGATTCGCTACAACCATCCGGGCACCCCGGCGACCGTGACGGCGCACGCCAATGGGAGTGCTTCGGTGCGACTGCACGTCCCGCAACGGGCCGTTACCCCGGGCCAGGCGTGTGTCTTTTACCAGAATGACCTCGTGGTGGGGGGCGGTTGGATCGAGCGGACGCAACCTTCGGCTGCTCAGGTCATTTCGGCGTCGTTCCTGGCGGCTGCCCAGCCATCTGCGCAATGAAATCCACGGCCGTTGCCATCATCCTCGTCACGGCTCCCGATTTGAAAACCGCCCGGACACTGGCGCGGGGTGCGCTCGAAGCCCGGCTGATCGCGTGCGCGAATCTGGTGCCGCGAATCGAATCGCACTACTGGTGGCAGGGGAAACTTGAGTCTGGGAAAGAGGTGCTGTTGATCCTCAAAACCACGCGCCGTCTGGTCCCGGCGCTCAGGAAGCTCGTACTGGCGCACCACCCTTACGACACGGCGGAGTTCTTGGAACTCCCGGTGGCCGGCGGCAGCCAGAAATACCTCGACTGGCTGGCGACCAGCGTGCGTTGAGCCATCCCAAGGTCACGCCGGTGCCGTTTCGCGGGATCAGCCACCAGCCGCCGCTCCACGCTCCGGTGCGGTCGGAACCTCGTTGAACGACCAGGTGGCCGGCCCGTTCTGTGCCGCCAGACGCACATTTTCCCGACGGGTAATCGTGCGCTTACCTCCTGCTCCGCTTTCCGGGAACTTGGGGTTGAGAGATGCCGGCTCGGGGAGGGTCATACGGGGTGGGGCACATGTCGCGCCTCGAGTTTCGGCTCGGTGGCGTCCGGCCACCGACGGTGAATGCGACCGCCGGTCGAAGGTTCCGCCGTTACACGAAGGCGGCCGCGCATGGGTTGCGGTTGAAATGCGGCTTGCGCCCAGTACTCTACCGCTCTCGATTCGTTGGGAATGCGACAGTTTCTGACCATCACGGCCAACACGTTCATGGAGCTGGTCCGGCAGCCGGTTTTTTTGCTGCTGATGACCGCGTCCGGCGTGTTCTCGGTGTTCCTCGCCGCCGTACCGTATTTCGGCTTTGGGGACGATCCGAAGATGGTGAAGGACAGCGTACTGGCGGTGATGTTTGTGGCCGGTCTGCTGGGCGCGGCCCTGAGCGCGTCGGCGTCGCTGGCGCATGAGATTCGGGGCGGGACGGCGCTGGCGGTTCTGGCCAAGCCCGTCAGCCGCACCCAGTTCATCCTGGCCAAGTACTGCGGGCTGGCGGGGGCGCTGACCCTCCTGGCGTATTTCAACAGCCTCTCCGTCCTCCTGGCCAGCCGCATGGCGGTGGATGCCTATGACGACGCGGACACCGCGTCTCTGTCCATTTACATGGGGGCCGCGGTCGTGGCCTATCTAGTGGCGGCTTTCATCAACTATTTCCTCGATCGGCCGTTCGTTCCCAACGCCGTCTTTGCCCTGACCGTGTTGGCGACACTGGCGCTGGTGTACATCGTTTTCTTCACCTCGCGCACCCTGGCTTTCGCCGGTACGGCGCGCGTGGACTGGCGGTTACTACCGGCGATGGTGCTCCTGCTTTTTGCCCTGTGGATTCTGGCGGGCGTGGCGCTGGCCTGCTCCACCCGGCTGGACATGATCGCCACACTGGCCGTGTGCCTGGGGGTGTTTCTGGTGGGCTTGATGTCCGACTACCTGTTCGGGACTCGCGCCGATCAGGGGCAGTGGTGGGCGTCGGTCATCTACGCCGTCCTGCCCAACTGGCAATTGTTCTGGATGGCCGACGCGCTGGAGGGCCAAAAGACCGTGCCGTGGGAGTATGTCGCGCGGGCCGCGGGGTATTTGGTGGGGTATCTCGGCGCCACCCTCGCGCTCGCGCTGCTGTTGTTCGAGGACCGGGAATTGAGTTGAAGCTGACATGGAACAGAACCTGAAGCGCAAGGCGCTCGTCAATCTGCTGCTCTTGCTGGTCTTGGGCCTGGTCGGCGCCGTGGTGGCGCGCTATGCGAATTCCGCGACGGGCATCACCGGGGCGGTGTTCATGCTGCTGGGAACCCTGGTGGCGGCCGTGAGCTGGTTCCAGCTCAGGCTGGAGGAGCGGGAGCACCTGGAACGCTTGGAATTCGACGAGTTGAAGCGTTCGGCGCGGGCGAGCACCGCCCTGTTCAACGATCCGGCGGCGGACACGTTCCCGGCCCGGCGGGCGCGCGAGCAGTTCGAGAAGTTCTTCGTGCCCGGGTTTTCTCTGGCGCTCCTGATCTTGCAAGGGGTGGCGGCGTTCTACCTTTGGCGACGCGTCGGCGAGGACCAGCCTGCCACGGTCCAGCAGGCGACCGTGGCCATGACCATCTTTGGGGTGATCGCGCTGAGTTGCTTCCAGTTCGGCAAGTATGCCGCGGTGTACGCCCGACTCGAAAACGCGCGGCTGCTCCGGCCTGGGGCGAGCTACCTGTTGCTGGGCGCGGTGTTGAGCGTGCTGGCGACCACCGTCGAAATCGCCGGCTGGTCCGGTTATCCGAAGGTGGACGTCATCGTCGCGCGGGTGATGGTTGTCTTCCTCGGCATGGTGGCGGTCGAGAGCGCGCTGACGCTGATCTTCGAAATCTACCGGCCACGGGTAAAGGGGCAGGTCGCCCATCCGCTGTACGAAAGCCGGCTGATCGGGCTGCTCGGTCAACCGGGCGGATTGATCAAGACCGCGGCGCAGGCGCTCGACTATCAGTTCGGATTCAAGGTTTCGGAAACGTGGTTCTACCAGTTCCTTGAGAAGGCGCTGTCATGGCTGATCCTGCTGCAGATCGGGTTGCTCGTCCTCTCCACGACCGTCGTCTTCATCAACCCCGGTGAGCAGGCGCTGCTGGAGCGGTTCGGGAAACCCGTCGCCGGCCGCGAGGTGCTCGGCCCCGGCGCGCACTTCAAGCTGCCTTGGCCGGTGGATCGCGTGCATCGCTACCCAACCGACCTGATCCAGAGCTTCCGCATTGGTCTGGTGCCCGACGAGGAGGCCGAGGCGCGACGCGTCATGCTCTGGACCAAGGCCCACGCGAAGGAGGAATTCAACATGTTGGTGGCCAGCCGCGTGGACGAGACCGAGTCGGGCGCCGGCGAACGGCCCGTGCCCGTGAACCTGCTCTCGGTGGACATCCCCGTGCAGTACCAGGTGGCCGATCTGCGCGCCTTCGCCTACAACCACGCCAACGCGCACGCCCTCCTCGAACGGCTCTCGTATTCAGTGGTCAGCCGCTACTTCGTCAACGTGGACTTCGATCTGGTCATGTCGGTCGGTCGCCAGGAGGCGGCCGCGGAGTTGCGGCGGCGCATCCAGGCGCGGGCGGATGCGCATCAGCTCGGCGTGCGGATTCTATTCGTCGGCCTGCACAGCGTGCATCCACCGGTCAAAATTGCGCCGGAGTTTGAAAAGGTCATCGGGGCGTTCCAGGATCGCGAAACAACCAACTTGTTTGCGCAGGCGATCGCGGCGGAACTCCTGCCCCTGGCGGAGGCCGAGGCCACCGAGAAAACCAATCGTGCCGAAGCCCTGCGGGTCCGGGCCGTTGCCGGTTCCGCCGCGACGGCGGCCCGTTTCACCAACCAAATCGCCGCCTACCGCGCCGCCCCGGACGTGTACCGGCTGCGCACCTACCTCGACACGCTTGGCCGCTCGATCGCCACCGCCCGCAAATACGTTGTCGTCCCCACCAACACCCACGACGTCGTCACCATCAACCTGGAAGACAAGATCCGCGAGGACATCCTGAGCGAACTGCGGGCACCGTCCCCCCGCGGCTCCACGACCGCCACCAATCGCTGAACTCACGATTTTCCCACCATGAAGCGCAATCCCATCACGATCCTCACCGCCGTCCTGGTTGGCTTGATCTTCGCCGCCCTGCTGTTCCTGTTCCAAGTGCGACAAACCGAGGCGGCCATCGTCACCACGTTCGGCAAGTACGGTGACGCGCCCAAGGGGCCGGGCGTCCATTTCCGTCTGCCGTGGCCGATCCAGAACGTCCACCGCTTCGACAACCGCGTGCAGAATTTCGAGAAGAAATTCGACCAGACCACCACGCGCGACAGCCAGACGTTGTTGATGGATGTCTTCGTCGGGTGGAAGGTGGCGGACCCGCGGGTGTTCCTCGAGCGCTTCGGCGGCGACGTCACGCGCGCCGAGAACAACCTCGATGGCCTGCTGCGCGACGCCAAGAACAGCGTCGTCGGCCGGCATCCGCTCAATCACTTCATCTCCACCAATCCGCAGGACCTGCGCTTCGACGAGATCGAGCAGGAAATGCTGGACCTCGTGAAGCCCCAGGCCGCTGCCAACTACGGCATCGAAATCGTGCTGCTGGGCATCAAGCAAATCGGCCTGCCCGAATCGGTCACCGCCAAGGTCTTCGAGCGTATGAAGGCCGAGCGCGAGAAACTCATCAAGCAGTACCGCGGCGAGGGCGACGGCCTCGCCCGCAAAATCCGCGCGGACGCCGAACTGAAACGGGAGGAGATCCTCGCCGAGGCTGAACGCCAGGCCACCATCATCCGGGGCGCGGCGGACGCCCGCGCGGCCGACGCCTTGAAGGCCTTCGAACAGGAGCCGGCACTCGCGAAATTCCTCCTGAAACTCGACGCGCTGGAGCAGTCGCTCAAGGAGCGCTCGACGCTGATCCTTGATCCGCAGACGCCGCCGTTTGATCTGCTGCGCAGCGGCCCGCCGACCGGCGGCCAACCCTGAACTCTCCGGCATCCATGAGCGATCCCCACGATCATCTGCCGCCCGTGCCCGAGCACCCGGAGCACCGGCGTGAACCGGCCGCGCCCGCTGCGCCGGAGCCGGCGCCGGCGGTCATCGAGGACAGCAGTTCGGTGGCGCTGTCCGAGGCGCTGGCCTCGAGCTTCCGGGTGGTCAAGTTTGTGATGAGCATCCTGGTGCTCGTCTTCCTGCTCTCGGGCGTGTTTGTCGTGAAACCCAACGAGGTCGCCGTGCTGCTCCGGCTCGGCCGGCCGGTGGGCGTCGGCGAAGCGCAGTTGCTCAAACCCGGCTGGCACTTCGCCTTCCCCTACCCGATTGACGAAAAGGTCCGGATCCCCATCGGGCAAAGCATGGCGGTTACCTCGACCACCGGCTGGCATGTCCAGACGGCGGAAGAAATCGCCGCCGGCGTCGAACCCCAGCCCCGCGGGTCGCTCAGCCCGGAAGCGGACGGCTACGCGGTGTCGGCCGACGGCAACATCATTCACGCGCGGGCCACGGTCCGGTACCGGATCACGGATCCCCTGAGCTACGAATTCGAGTTCTTGAACGTCACCCGCATCCTGACCAACGTGGTCAACAACGCCCTCATCTACGCGGCCTCCCGCATGACGGCCGACGCCATCCTCTACACCGACAAAGCGGCCTATCGGGACCTTGTGCTGGGCCGGGTGGCCCAAAAGGTGAGCGACCTCCGTCTTGGCATTGCCCTCGAACCGAGTGACGTCGAAACCAAGGCTCCCGCGGATGTTCGCCCCGCTTTCGAGCAGGTGGTGGCCGCCAGCCAGGATCGCAGCCGCGCGGTCCGGACCGCCGAGGGCGACCGGGACGAAATGCTTCGCAAGGCGATCGGCGAGGCCCAGGAGATCACCAACCGCGGCCTCTCCGCCAGCAACCGCCTCGTCAGCCGGATCGAAAGCGAAGTGTCGCGCTTTAACGATCTCCTGCCCCACTACCGCCGGGACCGCGACCTGCTGGAGCAGCGTCTGCTCCTCACCACGGTGGGCCGGGTCCTCACCAACGCCAACGACAAGTTCTTCCACCCGCCGCGCGTGGACGAGCTCCGTCTCCAGTTGAGCCGCGAGCCCATCACTCGCCCGCCCGCGGAAACGCGCTGAACCGCCCCGCCGCCATGCAAGTCACCTCCCTGCTCAGTCGCGCTGAATCGTCCCCCGGCGATCACCACGACGATCACCACCATCATCACGCTCACGACCACGACCAGTGCGAATCGTGCGGCCACGATCACAGCCACATCCCGGTGCGCCTGCCGCAGACCCTCGTGGGACTGATCTTCATCCTGAACAGCTACGTGGTGGGCTGGTTATTTTCGGGCGGCGAGATGATCGCCAGCGCCAGCGCCATGATCGGGGCAATCATTCTCGGCACCCCGATCATCCTCACCTCCATCAAGGACCTGCGGCGCGGCGTGCTGAGCATCAACGAACTGGTCAGCATTGCGGTGCTGGCGTCCTTCGCGGAAGGCTCCTTTGGGGCCGGCAGCCAGGCGGCCGGCTACCAGACCGCCGGCTTGGTCGCGTTCTTCATGCTGCTGGGCGAGATCATCGAAACCCGCACCGCCGCCGGCGCCCGGGCTTCGATCGAGTCCCTCATCCGCCTGGCGCCCACCAAGGCCCGTCGCCTGCTGCCCGACGGCCGCGAGGAGGAAGTGGCCGCCAGCGAACTCAAGGTCGGCGACGTCATCCGCATCCGCCCCGGCGACAACGTGGCCGCCGACGGCGTGATCATCAGCGGGCAGGGCTCCTTCAACCAGGCCAACATCACCGGCGAATCCCTGCCCGTGGACAAGAGCCCCGGCGACCAGGTGTTTGCCGCCACCACTAACCTCACTGGCGTGCTCGAAATCAAGGTCACGCGTGCGGGCACCGACACCACCCTGGGGCGGGTCCGTGACCTCATTCTCGCTGCCGAAAAGACCAAGCTGCCGTTCATGCGGATCGTGGACCAGTACATGGGCTATTACACGCCGTTCGTGCTTGTGCTGGGCGCGCTGGTCTGGGCGTTCACCCATGACCTCAACCGCGTCATTGCCGTGTTGGTGGTGGCCTGTCCCTGCGCCTTCATTCTCGCGTCACCCACGGCGCTGGTGGCCGCGCTCTCCGCGGCGGCGCGTCTGGGCATCCTCGTGAAAAACGTCGGTGATCTTGAACTCGCCGCGCGCATCAACGCCTTCATCTTCGACAAGACCGGCACCCTGACCACCGGCCGCCTGGCTGTCAGCCGCCTCGCGCCGGTCGAGGGCGTGAAACCGGCTGAGCTGCTCCGGGTGGCGGCGTCAGCCGAGCGTTACAGCAACCACCCCACCGCCAAGGCGCTCCTCAGCCTGGCCGAGGAAGCCGGTGTGCCACTGACCGAGCCGGCCGATTTCGCCGAAACCGCCGGGCGCGGCGTCAAGGCGCGGATCGAAGGGGTCGAAGTGGTGGTGGGCCGGGCGCAATGGTTGAAGGATCGCGGCATTCAGGAAGACCTCGCGAAGTCCGTGGACCTCAATGAAACCGAGGGCTTCAGCCTCATCTACGTGGCCCGCGACGGGAAGTTCATCGGCTGGATCGGACTGCGCGACCAGACGCGGGCCGAGGCGAAGGAATCCCTCGCCTCGCTGCTTCAAGCCGGCGTTCGCCGGGTGGCGATGGTTTCCGGGGACCGGCAGCCCGTGGCCGCCCGCGTCGCGCGTGAAATCGGCTGTGAGGAAGTCGCGGCCGAGTGCCTGCCGCAGAACAAGGTGGACTTCGTCCGGCAGGTCCGGGCCAAGGGCTACCGGGTGGCGGTGGTGGGCGACGGCGTGAACGACGCGCCGGCCTTGGCAGCGGGCGACCTCGGCATCGCGATGGGCGCCGCAGGCAGCGAAGTGGCCATCAACAGCGCCACCATCGCGCTGATGAACAACGACCTGCGGCGGTTGCCCTTCCTGATCCGGCTCTCGCGCACCACTCGCAGCGTCATCAATCAGAACCTGCTCTTCGGGGTGTTCTTCATCATCGGCGGTCTCACACTGGCGGCCTTCGGCTACATCAACCCGATCGTGGCGGCCATCATGCACAATGCCGGTTCGTTGATGGTTGTGTTCAACAGCGCGCGCCTCGTGCGTCAGGGCGAGGAACTCGAACCCTTCACGGCCGGCGACTCCGGCGCGACGCCCTCCCGTCCCGCGCCCAGACTCGCGCCTCAAGCCGCTTGAGCTGGGTAGTACCCGGGGGGCCTGGAAACGCCGCCCGATCCCGTCCCGTTAAGCGGGGCGGCGGCGCCGCGGGAGCCACAGACCCGCGTTGCCCATCCGAAGACCTGCCGGCGGACACATCGGGGGACGGGCTGGCTTCGCTCCGTTGCGGTTCGCTCTCCGATGGCCTTGAACCCCGCCTGGGAAGAGCGACTTTCAAGGCAGAGTAGCATCGCTGTAATCCGCCTTGCCCAGTGTCTGAAGGGGGCTTGACTTGCTTTCATGGCTGCCTTCGCCAGAGGTTGAAG